>NZ_JBVIKC010000043.1:0-74957 GCF_055581065.1 Streptomyces sp. NPDC031479 | reverse complement strand
GGGACCGGCCCGACACGGAAGGACAGTGGACTGGCGGGACGCCCCCAGCCCTCCCCAGACCCGGACCAAGGGTGCACCGCCCACCCCCGACCCCGGCCGACCCCACCCCCACCCCCACCCCCGACCACCCAGCCCTCAGGCCCCGTTCCGCCTGAAAAGCAGGTGCGGGCAGGTGGGGTGCGGCCTAGCGTGGCGTCGATGAGCAGCGACTATCCATTCGCCGACGGCTACAACCTCGTCTGGGATCTGATCGGCTTCCGTGATGCGGACGAGGAGATAGTCGAGTCCGTTTCCCTGTCGCGGGACCAGTTCCTGGCGATCAGGCACCTCTTCGTGCTGGGTGACGATCCCTGGATGGTGGCGGGCGAGTACCGCGTGGCGCCCGGCGTCTGGGGGCACGTGCGCGGCGCCGTTCCGGACGTCCGGTTCCAGCGCGACGCGGAGTACTTCCTCGGCGCCCGTCAGGCCCTGCCTGACGGGCGCTTCTGGCGTCCGGCCCCGGGCGCGCCGGCGCCGGGGCCCGTTCCGCCCCCGTGAACTACCGTCACGACGATGACGGACATCGTGGGCGTGATCGAACGGCTGTGGCGGTACCCGATCAAGTCGACCGGCGGCGAGCGGCTGCGCTGCGCGGAGGTCGACGGGCGCGGGCTGGTCGGTGACCGGCTCTACGCGGTGCGCGACGGCGAGGGCAGGTTCGGGTCGGGCAAGAACACCCGGCGCTTCCGCCGCATGGACGGTCTGCTGCACCTGAGCTCCCGCTACCCGGAGGGGAGCGGGCGGCCGGAGCTGATCGACCCTCAGGGGGAGCCCGTGGCCGACCCCACGGCGTACCTGCGCACCTACCTCGGCCGCGACGACGTCGAGCTGGCCCGCGAGGGCGGGATCTCGCACTTCGACCAGTTGCCGCTGAGCGTCCTCACCACCGCCACCCTCGACTGGATCCGCGCGGAGATACCCGGCGTCCCGGTGGACGAACGCCGCTTCCGGCCGAACGTGCTGCTGCGCACCCCGCCCGGCACCCCGCCCTTCGTGGAGGACGAGTGGGCCGGACGCAAGGCGCATGCGGGGGACGGCCTGTGCGTGGAGTTCGTGCGCTCCAGCGAGCGGTGCGTGATGACGAACCAGGCCCAGCGGGACCTCCCGCACTCCCCACTAATCCTGAAGACCATCGCCCGGGCCCACGACAACCGGCTCGACATGCTCGCGGGCATCGTGACCCAGGGCACCGTACGGCTCGGCGATCCGCTGGTCCTGGAGTGACCCCGCCCGTCCCGCCGGCGAACGCCGTGCGGGTGCGGGTACGGGTGCGGGTACGGGGGCGGTGATGAGGCTCTTCGCCGGCTCGCCCCCGCTCCGTCCTAGTGCTCCGGCTCCCAGGCGCGGAGCAGGTCGAGCAGCCCCGCGTCTCCGTCAAGGTGCAGGGATTCGGCAGGGATGCGGTCGTACAGGTAGATGACCAACTCGCTGGCCGTGCCGCGGACGGAGACGCCGGCTGCGTCCGGGTCCTCGCCGGTCGTGGCCGTGGCCGTGGGCGCGGGTATGCGGGCGGAGCGTGCGCCGTCGCCGTCGACCGTGAGGCGCCAGGAGCGGCCCTCGGTGGCGTGGAAGTCGAAGGTCGTGGGCTTGTGCGGCCAGGCGCTGGGCGACGCCACGCAGGTGAACAGGAACTCCTCGACACCGTCGAGGGCGACCCCGGACGGCAGCGGCTGCGGGGCGCCCGTGGCGAGCTGGGCGTCGTAGGTGTGCACCGCGCTCTCCTGGACCCGGTGCTGGGCGACTCCGCCAGAGGTCCGCGGCGTCTGCAACCCAGTCCACCACGCCCAGCAGTCGGCGTCCGGGCCCGCCTCGCGCAGGGCGCTCAGCAGAAGCTGCGTCGACGCGGCCAGCCAGGCCAGCAGGGCCTCACGCTCCCGCGGCAACTCCAGAGCGGCGCGCGCAGCGGCGGCCTCGGCCGGGGGGCCGTCGGCAGGCCCCGCGGCGACGATGGCCGCCCAGAAACGGTCTCCCCCACCCAGGTGCTTCACCAGGTCGAACAGCGTCCACTCGGGGCAGGTCGGCACCGGTGCGTCGAGACTGGGCGCGGCGGCGACCGCGGCGCGGAAGGCGGTCGACCGCTCATCGATCAGCCGCAGCAGGTCAGGGAACTCAAGATTCTTTTCCACGCCGGATGTCTACCACCGTGCTCCGGTCACCGGACAGCGATTTTCACAGTCGCCGCCGGTCGGCCGTCGCGGACGTCGCGGACGTCGTCCTAGACGTCGTCCTGGCAGGCCTGACCTCCGTCCGCCCGGACCCAGACGCTCACCACGTGGGTCGTCGGGTGCGTCAGGCGGCCGCACAGCATGTCCAGCCGGACGTCCTCGGGGCGCAGGTCGCCGCCGCGCAGCAGCTCGCGGACGTACGCCTTGAACTCCGCCTGGTCCTGGGTCGCGAAGAGGCGTTCCCAGTGGCCGTCCTGCCGGGCCGCCCTCCACGCCTCGGACTCCCTGCGCTGCTGCGCCTTCCGCTTGCGCTGGCCCGGCACCCCGGCCGCCTTCCGGTTACTTCTTGGTCGGCAGGGCCGGGAGGGAGGGGAGCTTGCCCGGCTCGCTGCGCTGGAAGGTGTCCGTGCCGGCCGGGCCCTCCCAGGTGACCTTCAGGGTGGTGGCGTCGACCGAGTCGACCTTGCCCTTCGAACGGGTGGCGCCCGTCGGGCACTTCAGGTCGAGGGCCGAGCCGTTGCTGGTGCCCTCGCAGGTCAGGCCCGTGGCGGCCTCGACGACGAACGCCGTCTGGCCCTTGACCGTGAGCACCACGCCCTTGGCCGGGTTCTGCATGGAGATCCAGCCTCCTTCCAGGGTGCCGGCCTTCGCCGCGCCGCCCGCGCCGCCCGTCCCGCCCGTCGAGGGGGTGGTGGCGGCGGCCGGGGCGGAGGCGGCGGCGGAGGGCTGCTTGTCCGCGGCCTTGCCGCTGTCGCTGCCGCAGGCGGTCAGGGTCAGGGCGGCGGTGGCACCGACGGCGGCGACGGCGGTGAAGCGCAGGTAGCTGTGCACGGGAAGTCCCCCAGGGAAAGCGAGTTGATCGACGGAACGCGCCAAAGTACCAGCCGGTCCGGCGGGCAGAGGCACCCCCGGACACGCGGTGGAACCCGCCCGCGGTTCCGCGCCACCGCCTCAGAGGTACTGCGCGAACCCGTCCAGCGTGCGCAGCACCTCCGGCTCCGGGGCCGACGGGAGCTGCAGGACGACCTCCTCCAGGCCGAGTTCGGCGTAGTGGCCCATCTTCCCGGGAGTGGGCTGGACGGCGTACGGGACGACCTGGAGGGTCTTCGGATCGCGTCCGGCGGCCTCCCAGGCCCGCCGCAGGACCGGCACCGATTCGGTGAGGCCGCGGCCGCCGATGGGGAGCCAGCCGTCGGCGTGGTCGGCGATGGCGGCGAAGAGCTTCGGGCCGGCGGAGCCGCCGATCAGGGTGCGGGGTCCGTACAGGGGCCGGCCGGGGCCGAGTTCGCGCGGGGGCGTCGCCGGCTTGGGGTGGGCGGAGCTGGCCTGGACGGAGCCGTACGGGCCCTCGTACGCGGTGGGCAGCGGCGACCACAGGGCGCGCATCAGGGCCATGTGGTGGCGTACCCGGTCGCGCCGGGTGCGCCACTCGACGCCGTGGTCGGCGGCCTCCTCGACGTTCCAGCCGTAACCGATGCCGAGGGTGACGCGGCCGCCGCTGAGGTGGTCGAGGGTCGCGGCCTGCTTGGCGAGGCCGATCGGGTCGTGCTGGGCCACCAGGGTGATGCCGGTGCCGAGGTGGAGGCGTTCGGTCACGGCGGCGGCCTGCCCGAGGGCGACGAAGGGGTCGAGGGTGCGGCCGTACTCCTCGGGGAGTTCGCCGCCCATGGGGGCGTCGGTGGCGCGGTTGACGGGGATGTGGGTGTGCTCGGGAAGGTAGAGGCCGCTGAAGCCGCGCTCCTCCAGGGCGCGGGCGAGGCGGACGGGGGTGATGGTGCGGTCGGTGAGGAAGACGGTCGTGGCGATCCGCATGGGCGAGGGCACCTCCGAGTCGTGGGGAGGGCCAAGGTACGGCGTTCCGCGTCAGGAGGGCAGGGGGTGCCGCGCGGGTTCCGGGCGGGGCGGCCGGGCCGGTCCGGCGGAGGTTCCGGGCCGGGGCCGGGGCCGGGGCCGGGCGGCGGGGGCCAGGTGGGCGGGTGCGGGGCGGGCCGGTGGAGGGCTGCGGGGCGGGCCGGTCCTAGGCTCGCCGCCATGCAGCATCCCGTCGTGTCCACGCCGTTGACCGAGGCCGAGCTGGCCCTGGCCGAGCGCGAGCTCGGTGTGTCCTTCCCCGCCGCGTACCGCGCGTACCTGAAGGAGGCCGAGCACCCGCGGTGGGTGTACCCGCCCTTCCGTGACGAACGGGGCTGGGTCTGGGGCGCCGACGGCCCGGCGCCGGCGGAGCTGCTGCGGCTGCCGTTCCCGCACCCGGACTCGTACGTGGACGCGACGGCGGACCTGGAGGGGCGCGAGCCCCTGCCGGAGGACTTCGCCGACGAGCGGGCCTTCGGGGAGGCCTGGCAGGCGTGGGACCGGGAGTACGAGGTCTTCCAGGACGCGAAGACCGTGGGCTCGGTGGTCCTCCAGGACAACGGCTGCGGCTTCTCCACGCGGCTCGCGATCACCGGTCCGCTGGCCGGCACGGTGTGGTGGGACGGCCGGGCCACCTGCGACCTGATCGTGCCGCTTTCCCCCGACCACCCCGGCGGCGGCCACCCGGCGACCTTCGACGATTGGCTGCGCCACGGGTCGTGGGACCTGCTGCCGGCCGGCTGGGGCCAGGGGGGATCCGGGGTTCAGGCCGTCGGGACCGGGTAGCGGGCGAGCCAGCCGGGGGCGGAGACCGAGGGGCCGTGCAGGGCGGGGCCCTGGGTCATCTCCAGGGCGAAGTCGTCGGCGAGTTCCAGCAGTGTGGCCCGGCCCTCCAGTGCGGCCAGCCAGGCGGCCGGGAGGGCCGTCTCGCCGTGCAGGGCGCCGAGGAGGGCCCCGCACAGGGAGCCGGTGGCGGCGGAGTCGCCGCCGTGGTTCACGGCGAGGCGCAGCCCGTGCGGGACGTCCTCGGCGACCAGGGCGCAGTAGACGGCGACGGCGAGGGCGTCCTCGGCGCCGGGGCCCCCGCGTCCGTCCCCCGGGGTGAGGGCCTCGACGGCGGCGGGGCCGGGCGCGCCCCGGGTGACGGCGGCGACCGCGCGCCGGAGGGCGTCGGTGACGGGCTGGTGGCCGGGGAGGGCGGCGAGCAGGGCGAGGGCGCGCCGGAGGGCGGTGTCCAGGGACTCGCCCCGGGTCAGGCCGTGGACGATCACGGCGAAGGTCCCTGCCGAGAGGTACGCGGTGGGGTGGCCGTGGCTCTGGACGGCGCATTCGACGGCCAGTTGCAGCACCAGGGCGGATTCCCAGCCGACCAGCAGCCCGAAGGGGGCCGAGCGGACGGTGGCGGCGGCGTCCCGTGCGGTGGGGTTCTTCGGCGTGTCCAGGGTGGCGAGGGTGTCGTCGGCGAAGCCGGTCAGGCAGGCCCGTTCGGGGGCGCGCCGGGCGTAGAGCCATTCCTCGTTGGCGAGCCAGCCGTTGTCCTCGCGGCGCTCGTCGGGGCCCCAGTCGTGCTGGGTCGCGGCCCAGCGGCGGTAGGCGCGCTGGACGTCGGTCGGCGGGTGCCAGGCGCCGGTGTCCCGGCGGACGTGGGCGCGGATCAGGCCGTCCACCGTGAACAGGGTCAGCTGGGTGGCGGCGGTGACGGCGCTGCGGCGGCCGTGGGCGGGGACCGGGGCGGTGAGGCCCGCCGGGCCGTGGGCCTCGTGGACGGCGTGGAGGGAGAGTCCGGCGAGCGGTGCGCCGAGGGCGTCGCCGAGGGCGGAGCCGAGGAGGGTGCCGCGCACCCGGCTGCGGAAGTCCTGTTGCTCGGCCCGGCCCCACAGCGCCGCGGGGGCGGTGGGAGCCACCGAGGCCGGTGGGGCCATGGGGGCGGGGGTCGACGGAACCGGTGGGGCCACGGGAGCCGCTGGAACCGGTGGAGCCGCGGGAGCGGTGGAAGCCGGTGGAGCAGCGGGAGTTGGTGGAGCCGGTGGAGCCACGGGGGTCGGTGGAGTCATGGCAGCGGGTGGAGCCAGGGGAGCCGGTGGAGCCGGTGGAGTCACGGCCGCCGGTGGAGCCGCGGAAGTCGCGGGAGCCGGTGGAGTCCGGCCTTCGGGCGCGTGCGTGGGCTCGGGCGTGGCCGTCGTGCCCGCTGTGATGGTCGTGTCCATGTCGTTTCCCCCCAGGCTCCCGGGCACTGTAGTGGACGGGTCCGGCCGAATCCGGAAGGCCTTCGGCACCTCGCCGCCAAGTGGGCGGAGAACGGCCGAATCGCGAACGGTTCCAGCCGCCACCCTGGCGCATGGCACGTTTTGCCACTTGCCTTCCAGTCGGCCGGTTCCGGCCATGCCTCGTTCACGCGGCGTTCTCCGCCCGCCCAGAGCCTCGTAGCCATGAAGAAGGCACTCCCGAAGGCACTCCTCGCCGCGACCGTCGTCGCCTCCGCACTCACCGCCTCGCTGGTCGCGGCCCCCGCCGCCACCGCCGCCGGCTGGGAGCTCCCCTGGAACAACGGCCATCAGGGCCG
This sequence comes from Streptomyces sp. NPDC031479, assembly GCF_055581065.1. Classification (NCBI taxonomy): domain Bacteria; kingdom Bacillati; phylum Actinomycetota; class Actinomycetes; order Kitasatosporales; family Streptomycetaceae; genus Streptomyces; species Streptomyces sp. NPDC031479. The sequence goes on along the minus strand of NZ_JBVIKC010000043.1, from coordinate 68,339 downwards.
CTCCGGCATCCCCTTCACCGAGGCCACGGTCACCGCCGGAGCCGACGGCTCGTACACCCTCGCGTGGAGAGCCAAGGGCACCGGGCGCGTCGAGATCAAGGCCAACGGCAAGGTCGTCGCCCAGGGCGGCGCCCAGGGCCGCGCCGTGGTCAAGGGCCTGCCCGCCGCCGACCGCCAGTGGTTCGACTTCCGGCCGGAGCGCGGCGAGGGCCTGCGCCTGGCCGACCGGCTGGTCAAGCTGGAGGGCACGGTCAACTTCCGCGACGCGGGCGGCTACCGCACCGCGAGCGGCCAGTGGGTCAAGATGGGCGAGATCTACCGCTCCGACGCCCTGAACAAGCTCACCGCGAACGACCTGGCCAAGCTCCAGCGGCTGCGCGTCAGGACGGTCTTCGACCTGCGCATGCAGGACGAGCGCACCAAGGACGCCGACAAGGTCCCGGCGGGCGCCGCCTACGTCGTCGCCGACGTCTTCGCCGGCTCCGGTTCCTTCCAGACCCTGCCGAAGACCCCCGACGAGGCCGTCAAGGCCATGGTCGACGCCGAGAAGGCCATGGTCGGCGGCGACGGCGGCAAGAAGGCCTACGCGCGGGTCTTCGAAGGGATCGAGAAGGACCGCAGCCGCTCCGTCCTCTTCCACTGCACCGCCGGCAAGGACCGCACGGGCTGGGCGAACGCCACCCTGCTGACCGCCCTCGGCGTCCCGCAGGAGACGGTCATGGCCGACTACCTGGCCAGCAACGACTACCGCAAGGCCGCCAACGACGCCGTCCTCTCGCACCTGCCCGCCCCGCAGGCCGCCGTGTACAAGCCGATGCTCGACGTGCGCCCCGAGTACCTCAACTCCGGCTACGACGAGGTCAAGGCCAGGTACGGCTCCTTCGACCGCTACCTCAAGGACGGCCTCGGCATCGACGCCCGCGAGCTGAAGCAGCTCAGGAAGGACCTCCTCGTCGGCTGATCCCCGCCGCCGCGGAACACGGGCCCGGCCGGACGCCACACCGGCCGGGCTCCCGCGTTCCCGCTCAGTCCAGTACCGGCAGCAGCTCCGGCAGGTGGCCGTCCGAGGCGCGCGCCGCCTCCTGCCGTTCCCGCGGGACCTCCCCGTACAGCGTCGTACGGGCCTTCGCGGGCCGGCCCGCCGCCTCCGCGACCGCGATCAGGTCCCGGACGGACTTGTACGAGCCGTAACCCGACCCCGCCATCCGGGAGATCGTCTCCTCCATCAGCGTGCCGCCCAGGTCGTTCGCCCCGGAGCGGAGCATCTCGGCCGCGCCCTCCGCCCCCAGCTTCACCCAGCTGGTCTGGATGTTGGTGATGTGCGGGTGCAGCAGCAGCCGGGCCATCGCCGTGACCGCCCGGTTGTCCCGGACCGTCGGGCCGGGCCGGGCGATGCCCGCCAGGTACACCGGGGCGTTGGTGTGGATGAAGGGGAGCGTCACGAACTCCGTGAAGCCGCCGGTCCGCTCCTGGATCCGGGCCAGGGTGCGCAGGTGCCCCAGCCAGTGCCGGGGCTGGTCCACGTGGCCGTACATCATGGTGGACGAGGACCGGATGCCGAGCTCGTGCGCGGTGGTGACCACATCGATCCAGTCCGCCGTCGGCAGCTTCCCCTTGGTCAGGACCCAGCGGACCTCGTCGTCCAGGATCTCGGCCGCCGTGCCCGGGATCGAGTCCAGCCCGGCCTCCTTGGCGGCCGTGAGCCAGTCCCGTACGGACATCCCCGTCCGGGTGGCGCCGTTGACGACCTCCATCGGGGAGAAGGCGTGCACGTGCATGCCGGGGACCCGCTCCTTCACCGCGCGCGCGATGTCGAAGTAGGCGGTCCCGGGCAGGTCGGGGTGGATGCCGCCCTGCATGCACACCTCGACGGCGCCCACGTCCCAGGCCTGCGCGGCCCGGTCGGCGACCTGGTCCAGGGAGAGGGTGTAGGCGTCGGCGTCCGTACGGCGCTGCGCGAAGGCGCAGAAGCGGCAGCCGGTGTAGCAGACGTTGGTGAAGTTGATGTTCCGCGTGACGATGTAGGTGACCTCGTCGCCCACCACCGCGGCGCGCAGCTCGTCCGCGATCCGGCACAGCGCGTCCAGCGCCGGGCCGTCCGCGTGCAGCAGGGCGAGGGCCTGCGCGTCGGTGAGCCGCGTCGGGTCGTCGGCGGCCTGCGCCAGGGCCGCCCGTACGTCGGTGTCGATGCGCTCGGGGACCATGCCGGGGGCCGCGGCCTCGCGCAGGGCCTCCCAGTCGCCGTAGACGTGGTCGAAGTCCTCGCGGCGGTCCCCGGTACGGCCCTCGGTGTCGATGGCGGTGTGCAGGTCGGTGCGCCCGTACGCGGCGAAGCCCTCGTCGGGCTCCTGCCACGGCCGGCCCTCCACCGTCGCGGCCGCGTCGGCCAGACCCGTCTGCGGGTCGGCCAGCGCGCGCACGTGCGGCAGCAGCCGGGGGTCCAGCCACGGCTCCCCGCGCCTGAGGAACTCCGGGTAGATCGTGAGCCGTTCGCGCAGCTCGAAGCCGGCGGCGGCGGTGCGCTCCGCGAGCTCCTCGATGTGCGGCCAGGGCCGCTCCGGGTTGACGTGGTCCGGGGTCAGCGGGGAGACCCCGCCCCAGTCGTCGATCCCGGCGCCGATCAGCAGGGCGTACTCGGCGTCGACCAGGTTCGGCGGGGCCTGGATGCGGGCGCTCGGGCCCAGGATGTGCCGGGCCACGGCGATGGCGGCGGCCAGCTCCTCCAGCTCGGCGTCCGGCATGCCGCGCATGGCCGTGTCCGGCTTGGCGCGGAAGTTCTGGACGATGACTTCCTGGATGCCGTGGTAGCTGCGCTGGATCCGGCGCAGCTCGAAGAAGGCCTCGGCGCGCTCCTCGTAGGACTCGCCGATGCCGATGAGCACCCCGGTGGTGAAGGGCACGTTGGAGCGGCCCGCGTCCTCCAGGACCCGCAGCCGCACGGCGGGCTCCTTGTCGGGGGAGCCGTGGTGCGGGCCGCCGGGCTCGGACCACAGGCGGGTGGCGGTGGTCTCCAGCATCATGCCCATGGACGGGGCGACGGGCTTGAGGCGCTGGAGCTCCGCCCACGACAGCACGCCCGGGTTGAGGTGGGGCAGCAGGCCCGTCTCCTCCAGTACCCGGATCGCCATGGCCCGTACGTAGGCGAGGGTGTCGTCGTAGCCGTGCGCGTCCAGCCACTCGCGGGCCTCGGGCCAGCGCTCCTCCGGGCGGTCGCCGAGGGTGAACAGGGCTTCCTTGCAGCCCATCGCCGCGCCCTGGCGGGCGATGTCGAGGACCTCGTCGGGGGAGAGGTACATGCCGTGCCCGGCCTTGCGGAGCTTGCCGGGCACCGTCACGAAGGTGCAGTAGTGGCACTTGTCGCGGCACAGGCGGGTGAGGGGGATGAAGACCTTGCGCGAGTACGTGATCACGCCGGGGCGCCCGGCGGCGGCGAGCCCGGAGTCCCGGACGCGGGCGGCGGAGGCGGCGAGGTCCTTGAGGGCCTCGCCGCGCGCCCGCAGGAGTACGGCGGCCTCGGTCGCGTCCAGCGCGACGCCGTCGCGGGCCCGCCGGAGCGCGCGGCGCATGGCGTTGTCGGTGGGAGCGTCGCTCGGAGTGGTCATACGGCGAGCATACGAGTCTGCCGGTACCCAGTGGAGGGCCTCATCGCATCAGCTCACCGGCGTTGACCAGCAGGGACTGGCCGGTTATCGCCCGGGCCCGGTCGCTGGCGAGGAAGACGGCGGCGTCGGCGACGTCCCCGTCGGTGGCGAGGTCGGGCAGCGCCATCCGCTCGGTGAGGCGGGCGTGGACCTCTGCCTCCGGGACGTTCTCGGTGTGGGCGGTGAAGGTGACGAAGGCCTGGACGGGCGGGCCCCACATCCAGCCGGGCAGCACGGTGTTGACGCGGATCCGGTCCGGTCCGAGCTCGCGGGCGAGGGAGTACATGGCGGAGGTCAGCGCCCCCTTGGAGGCGGCGTAGGCGGCCTGGCGCACCTCGTTGGGGGCGGCCACCGCGGACTGGGTGCCGATGATGACGACGGAGCCGCCGCCCGCGGCCTTGAGGGCGGGCAGGCAGGCGCGGGTCATGCGCAGGGTGCCGAGCAGGTTGACGTCGAGGATCTGCTGCCAGGTCCCGAAGTCGGCGTCCTGGAGGCCCCCGAAGTACGCGTCCCAGGCGGCGACGTGCACGACGGCGTCGACCCCGCCGAACCGCTCGACGGCCAGCTCGGCCAGGGCCCGGCACTGGGCCTCGTCGGTGATGTCGGCCGGCCGGTGGGCGGTGTGGGTGCCGTCGGGGTCGATCTCGGCGGCGGACTTGGCCAGATTGGCCTCGGTCCGCGCCCCGAGCACGGCGTTGCCGCCGTCACGGACCACGGCCGCGGCCACCTGGTGCCCGAGTCCGGCTCCGACCCCGGAGACGATGACGGTCTTCCCTCGCAGCAGCATGGCGCGCCCCCTGACGGCTGGATCCGGCAATGGATCTGACGGGGCGTCAGGGTAGGGGTGCGGGGCGGGGTTGTGAAGGGGTGGCGGGGGAAGGGCGGCGGGGGAAGGGGCGGCGGTCCCGGGACGGTGGACCCGGCCCGGCGCCGCCGCCCCGGAGGTCAGCCGCTGACGTCCGCGATGATGTGCGTGATCACCCAGACCGCCCAGAGCAGCGGCACGATCGCCACGTACGCCAGCGGGCGCGCGTGCACCGGCGGACCCTCGTCGAGCTGCTGACGGCCGGGGGCCGGCTCCGACGGTTCGAGCTTGGCGAACTTGGTCGCGGCGATCAGGTTCCAGAACAGGGTGAAGGGCGTGAACAGCACCAGGGACAGGGGGCTCCACCAGCCCTGGAACAGCGTCTTGGTGGTCATGATCCGCACCAGGGCGCGCCCGCACCGGCGGCAGAAGGGGCCGTCGAGGCGGTGGAACCGCATCACGACGAGCACGCCGACGTGGGCCCGGACGGCGAAGTTCACGGCCTCGGGAGCCCCGCAGTTGCGGCAGCCGGTGGGGCCGGGCACCAGGTACGGGGGGTGCTGGGGGTGGGCGTACTGGGGGTGAGGCTGCTGCGGGTGCCGGGGCTGCGGCGGGTGCGGCTGCGCGTACGGGGGCTGCTGCGCCGGGACCGGTCCGCCGGGCTGCGGCGGGCCGTACGGGTTGGGCGCACCGGCGCCCTGGGCGTACGGGTTGGGCGGAACGGGCGCGCCCGAGTACGGGTTGGGCGGGGGAGTGCTCATGGGAGGGCCTTCGGGTTCTGCGGACGGCAGGGGAGCGGCGAACAGCCGGGACGACGGCCCGCGGCCCCCGCCGGAGGGGTCCTTCACTGCAGGAGCGGAACCGAACGCCAGTGCTCTCGTGTGGCTCGAACGTACCAGCCGGGGCGGAGAGTCCCGGTTCCTCCGCCCACCTGGAGGCCGCGGACACCCGGGACATGAGGGTGAGTTCCGTGCCAGAGTGGGCTAATGGGGCGTATCGGTCCGGGTCTTGGGCGGTTCCGGTGGTTCACCGGAGGCGCGGACGAGGCACGCTGGACGTCCTGGGCCACAGGCGGGTGAAGCCGAGACGAATGGTGCGTCATATGTGCGGGGGTGACGGCGAGTCGTATCCGAATACCTGATAGACAGAAGAATCACGGCTCGACCAGCCGACGCCTTCGCCGGCCGCCTTGGGGGGATCGCCGCACTGTGAAGCCGCTTCACCGTCATGTAGTCAACACCTCGCGCAAGGTCTTGTGCACGGCCGCCCTCGCGGCCAGCCTGACCACCGCCGCCGTCGTGACCAACACTCCGGTCGCCGGTGCGGGAGAGGCCGAACCGACCCCGGACAGTCCGCAGGCCGCCGACCGCGGTGACGCCCGCCTCGACCTGCCGGCCCCGCTCGCCGACCCCGTGGTGCCACCCGCGGCCGGCGCCGGCGGCGCGGCCGAAGGGGCCTCCGGGATCCCCGCCACCGCCCTCGACGCCTACAAGCGCGCCGAGGTCGCCGTGAAGGCGGCCCTGCCCAAGTGCAACCTGTCCTGGGCGCTGATCGCCGGCATAGGCCGGATCGAGTCCGTCCACGCCTCCGGGTACGGGCTCAAGGCCGACGGCACCACCGAGCGCCCGATCCGCGGCCCCCGCCTCGACGGCAACGGCTTCGCGAAGATCACCGACACCGACAAGGGCGAGTGGGACGGCGACACCGAGTACGACCGCGCCTTCGGCCCGCTCCAGTTCATCCCCTCCACGTGGAAGGACTGGAAGGCCGACGGCAACGGCGACGGCCAGCGCGACGCGAACAACATCTACGACGCGGCCCTCGGCGCCGGTCTCTACCTCTGCTCCGGCGGCAAGGACCTGTCGGTCCCGGCCGACCTGGACAGGGCGGTCCTCAGCTACAACAGTTCGCGCGAGTACGTGAACAGCGTCCTCGGCTACATGCGCCAGTACCAGGAAGGCACCACGGGCGTCCCGAACCCGCCGGTCGGAACCTTCCCGACGCCGCCCGCGCCGACCCTGCCCACCCCGCCGCACGTCCCGACGCCGAACCCGCCGGCCTCGAAGCCGAATCCCGCGCCGAAGCCGACGCCCACCCCGACTCCGAAGCCGACGCCCACGCCGACGCCGACGCCGAGCGAGCCGACCAAGCCGACCCCGGCGCCCGCGACCCTCGCCAAGCTGGAGCGGGTCGGCGACGCGAAGCTGGAGGCCGAGGCCGGGAGCCTGTTCGCCGAGGGCGTCCGCTTCAAGGCACTGCTCAGTGACGGCAAGCCGGCCGCGGACCAGGCCGTCGTCGTCGCCGTGGAGAAGGACACCACCGGCGGCACCGGCTTCGTCTTCGGCGACGAGCCGAGCGTGGTCGTCCGTACGGACTCCGAGGGCATCGCCACCGCGCCCAAGCTGAAGGCGGGCGCCGAGGCGGGCACGTTCACCCTGCGGGCCACGGCCTACGACGCGAAGAGTCAGCTCACGCTGGCGCTTGACGGAAAGGTCACGGAGAAGGCCAAGCCGCTCGTCCTCACCCGCACCGACGGCACCGCCCCGGTCGGGGCCGCGGCCGGCACCGCGGTGAAGGGCCTGGAGTTCCTGGCCGCCGCGGGCGGGAAGCCGGTGGCCGGTGCGCAGGTCACCGCCGCACTGGTCGAGGGCAAGCCGGGCGCCTGGACCCCGGTGGACGCGAAGAAGGCCACGGGTCCGTACTTCGCGGGCAAGGACGGCGCGAAGCTGTTCTCCCTGGAGCTGCCCAAGACCGGCGCCGACGGCAAGTTCAAGCTGCCGGAGCTGCTCACCACGGACGTGCCCGCGGGCACCTACCACCTCCGTCTGAGCACCGCGGACGGCGCGGAACTGATCCTGGACATCAAGATCACCGCCCCGTCGGCCACCGCCCCGTCGGCCACCACCCCGCCGGCCGCCAAGCAGTAGCCCCACCGCCCCGGCCGCCAGGCCGGGGCTCCGGACCACCCCCGGGCGGTCCGGCCCCGCGTACGAACGGCCCGTGGCCCGGTCACCGTCCTCCCGGACGGTGACCGGGCCACGGTCGTTCCCCCTCGGCGGGCGCCGGAGGGCCACAGGCAGGAGCCCTGTCTCCCCCGCCTGGGCGGGGGAGACAGGGCTCCTTGGGTACTGCTTAATCCAGCCGCGATCCGGCCGGCCAGGCGACTAGGCCGGGGTGACGTTCTCCGCCTGCGGGCCCTTCGGACCCTGCGTGACGTCGAAGTTCACCTGCTGGTTCTCCTCCAGGGAGCGGAAGCCAGAGGCGTTGATCGCGGAGTAGTGGACGAAGACATCCGGGCCGCCGCCGTCCTGGGCGATGAAGCCGAAGCCCTTTTCAGCGTTGAACCACTTCACGGTTCCGGTAGCCATGAGCCCTCCTATGGGCCAAAGGGTCGCCCTGCTCCAGAACCTGCTAAGAAGTCTGAAAACTACAAAAGCCTGCGGGTTACATGCTCCGCAGGCCTCGTACTGCAAGGGAAACCAAACTGCAACTTGCGTCGAGCCTAGCACGCACCCTCGGGGCGAGACCAGAGGGAAAGATCACGTCACCCGGACGTTTGAGACCCGCCTGATCGCTGACGGAGAGCCGGGGGCTAGTCTCGCGATGTGGACGTCTATCGCAGCCGGCCCCGTGTCGGCCACATCCAGTTCCTGAACTGCCTCCCCCTCTACTGGGGGCTGGCCAGAACCGGCACGCTGCTGGACATGGACCTGACCAAGGACACCCCCGAGAAGCTCAGTGAGCGCCTCGTGCGGGGTGAGCTGGACATCGCCCCGATCACCCTCGTGGAGTTCCTCCGCAACGCCGACCAGCTCGTCGCCTTCCCCGACCTCGCGGTCGGCTGCGACGGTCCGGTCATGTCGTGCGTGATCGTCTCGCAGGTCCCGCTGGAGCAGCTGGACGGCGCCCGGGTCGCCCTCGGATCGACCTCGCGCACCTCCGTACGCCTCGCCCAGCTGCTGCTCGCCGAGCAGTACGGGGTCCGCCCCGACTACTACTCCTGCCCCCCTGACCTGGGGCTGATGATGCAGGAGGCCGAGGCGGCGGTGCTGATCGGAGACGCCGCGCTGCGCGCCTCGCTGCACGACGCCCCCCGGCTCGGCCTGACCGTGCACGACCTCGGGCAGATGTGGAAGGACTGGACGGGACTGCCGTTCGTCTTCGCCGTCTGGGCAGCCCGCAAGGACTACCTCGCCCGTGAGCCGGAGGTGGTCCGGGAGGTCCACGAGGCCTTCCTCGCCTCCCGTGACCTCTCCCTCGAAGAGGTGACCAAGGTGGCCGACCAGGCGGCCCGCTGGGAGGCCTTCGACGCGGAGCTGCTGGAGCGCTACTTCACCACCCTCGACTTCCGCTTCGGCCCCGAGCAGCTGGCCGGCGTACGGGAATTCGCGCGCCGAACGGGAGCCGACACCGGGTACCCGACGGATGTCGCCGTAGAGCTCCTGAAGGCGACCGTCCCGGAGCGGTGACCGTCTTATCCCGGTGATCTCCGGCGCCGCCAAACCGGTGATTGTTCCGTTTGCCGGGAATTCGTTCCCCTTTCGTATTCTCGTCCCCCTGAAGCGGAATACGAACGAGGGACGGGGGACCCCATGGCATTCGGCGGTAAGCGGCCGGCCGAACCGATTGAACCGGTGTACTGGGAAGAGATCACCCGGTTCACCGTCGGCCGGACGCTGCGCAACGCCGTGCGCGCCTCCCGGCGCGGCGCGGGACCGTACGCGATCCGTGTTCCGCGGCGGCTGGGGGAGGACATGGTTCCGGCCGTGTTCATCGCACCGGCCGTGCCCGGCGCTCCGCCGCGCCGGGGATTCCGGTTGTCCGCGGACGAGGGCGGTCTGCGCCCGCTGTGCTCGGTGACCCCGGCCGGTCCGGAGCCCGGGGAGGGCCCCTACCGGGTCACCGGACCCGACGGGCGGGAGCTGGGCGCCGTCCACCGGACCCCGGCCGCGCAGCGACTGGTCCGCCACGGCTGGTGGCTGGAGCTCCCCGGGCAGCCGGAGGCGGTGGCCGTGCGCGGCTGGGCCGCCGGCGGCCCCCGGCGGGCGCTGGAGCGGGGCGCCGGCAAGCTGTTGGGCGGCGTCGTCGACGGCCTGCTGAGCCTGGGGGCCGAGGGCGACGCGGCCGGCGGCCTCGCGCCGGTGGTCTGGCGGGCCGGGGACCGGACCGTGCTCACCTTCCAGCCCTCCCAGGGCCCGCGCTGGTACACGGTGGACCGGGACGGCCCGCTCGACGCCCGGCCGGCGTTCGCACTGGCGGTGCTGCGCGAGAGCGAGGTGTGGGGAGGCGACCGCCGCTGACGGGCCCGGACGACCGGGCCGGCCGGCCGGCCGGTGCCGTGCGCGCGGACGCGGGCACGGAGCGCCCGTGAGTGGCCGGGGGTCTCCGGGCCAGCGATGATGGGCAGGCGTGGCCGGGCGCCCGACCCCGCTGCGGCGGGTGGCTGCCGGGCGAAGCGCCGACCGCGCGTACGGCACGGCGCGGGCCGTGGGCCCGCCGCACGGATCCTGATGGCCTCCAGCACCGGCCCCCGGCCGGCCGGCGCCCGTGGCCGAGGAGGCGCTGTGAACGACTACCCAGCGATCGCCGATCACGGCATCGTCGGCGACCTGCAGACCGCGGCGCTGATCGCCGCCGACAGCACCGTCGACTGGTGGTGCACCCCGAGGTTCGACTCCCCCAGCCTGTTCGCCTCGCTCCTCGACAGCGACCGCGGAGGCTACTGCCGCCTGCGTGCCGACGTCGGTGACGAGGGCACCGTCCGGCAGCTCTACCTGCCCGACACCGCCGTCCTCATCACCCGCTTCATGGCACCGGGCGGGGTCGGCGAGGTCGTCGACTTCATGCCGCCCGACACCTCCCCGACGCCGTCCGCCCGGCACCGGCTGGTGCGGGCCGCGCGGGTGGTGCGTGGCAGTCTGCCGTTCGAGCTGGTGTGCCGGCCGCGCTTCGACTACGGCCGGGCCCCGCACGAGCTCCAGCGCCTCGACGACGGGTCCGTCCTGTTCCGCGGACCCGGCACCGACCTGCACCTGCAGGCCACCGCCCCGGTCGGCTTGCACGAGGAGGGCACCGACGTCTCCGCCCGGTTCACCCTGAACGCCGGGGAACGTGCCGCGGTCGTCCTGACCAGCGAGAGCGGCGGTCCGGCCGGACTCAGCGGCCGGCCCGGCGGTCCGCTGCCCACCGTCGAAGCGGTCCTCGCCGAGTTCGACGCGTGCTCCGCGTTCTGGCGGAACTGGCTGCGCTCCTCCCGCTACCGGGGCCGTTGGCACGAGATGGTCTCCCGGTCGGCCATCACCCTCAAACTCCTCACCTACGCCCCGACCGGCGCTCCCGTCGCCGCCGCCACCATGGGCCTGCCCGAACAGATCGGCGGCGAGCGCAACTGGGACTACCGCTACACCTGGGTCCGCGACGGCTCGCTGTCCGTGAGGGCCCTGATCGACCTCGGCTTCACGGCGGAGGCCGACGCGTTCCGCCGGTGGCTGCGCGAACGCCTGGACGCCGGCGCCACGGCGTCGGGCGAACCGCTGCAGATCATGTACCGCGTCGACGGCGAGCCCCACCTCACCGAGGAGACGCTCGCCCACCTGGAGGGCTACCGGTGCTCCGCCCCGGTGCGGGCCGGGAACGCCGCCGCCGACCAGATCCAGCTCGACATCTACGGCGAGGCGGCCTACGCCCTCGCCCAGGCCGAGGACATCGGGGGCGTCCGCGGCTGGCAGGTCTTCGCCGGTGTCGTCGACTGGCTCACCGATCACTGGGACCGCCCCGACGAGGGCATATGGGAAACCCGCGGAGGCCGCCAGGACTTCACCTACAGCCGCCTGATGACCTGGGTCGCCTTCGACCGTGCCGTCCGGCTCGCCACGGCCCGCTCCCGTCCCGGCGACACCACCCGCTGGCAGGAAGCCCGCGACGCCGTCTTCCGGCAGATCGTCGACCGGGGCTGGAGCGCGGAGCGCCGCGCCTTCGTCCAGCACTACGACACGGACGTCCTCGACGCCTCCCTGCTCCTCATGCCCAAGGTCGGCTTCCTGACCCCCACCGATCCCGACTGGCTGACCACCCTCGACGCCATGGACACCGAACTCGTCAGCGACAGCCTGGTCTACCGCTACGACCCCGCCGCGTCGCCCGACGGCCTGCGCGGCTCCGAGGGCACCTTCAACCTGTGCACGTTCCTGTACGTGGAGGCCCTCGCCCGCGCCGGACGTCTCGAACAGGCCCGCTACGCCTTCGACAAGATGCTCACCTACGCCAACCACGTGGGCCTGTTCGCCGAGGAGATCGGCCCCTCCGGCGAACAGCTCGGCAACTTCCCGCAGGCCTTCACCCACCTCGCCCTCATCGACGCGGCCCTCGCCCTCGACGAGGAACTCGACCGCGCCGAACGCCCGTTCCACTGACCGGCCGCGCCGGCGTCACCGCGGGCCGGACGGTTCCCCCGCGGTCTCCGCGGGCGTCTGCCGGGAGCCCCGCGGCAGCAGCGCCGCGGCCGCCAGCCCCACCAGGCCGATCACCCCGAGGACCGCCATCGCCGCGGCGTAGGCGCCCTGTGAGAGCCCGGAGACCAGGATCGTGCCCGTGACCGCGGTCCCCAGGGAGGAGCCGAGGTTGGAGACGCTGCGCGACACCCCCGAGATCTCACCCTGCCGCGACTCGGGGAAGCACGACTGGACCACGTTCACCGAGGGGGTGAGCATCAGGCCCAGACCCAGTCCGATCAGCAGCAGACCCGGGGCGAAGGCCCAGACCCCGGGCGTCCAGGCGACCAGGGCCAGCAGCAGGGCGACGCCCGCGATCGTCACGGCGAAGCCGGCCATGATCAGGGTGCGCTGCGGACGCCGCCGGGCCAGCTTCTCGGCGGCCAGTGACGAGGCGAGGATGCCCAGCGTCGCGGCGGTGAAGATCACGCCGGTCTGGATCGCGTCGTAGCCGCGCACCACCTGCAGGTAGGCGGCGACGGTGAACGAGACGCCCATCAGCATCAGCCACTGCGTGTTCTGGGTGACCAGGCCGAGGTTGGAGGTGCGGTTGCGGAACAGGCCGGTCGACAGCAGCGCCTCCCGGCCGCCGCGCTCGCGGGCGCGGACCCAGGCGAAGAACCCGGCCAGTACGAGGGCGCCGGCCGCCAGCAGGCCCAGCGCCAGCCAGCCGTTGTTGTCCACCGCGAGGATGCCGGTCACCAGCAGCACCAGGCCCGCCGCCGACAGCACCGCCCCCACGGTGTCGAAGGGGCGCGCGGGGTCGGGCGGCAGCGGATCGGCGATGCCGCGGCTCAGCACCACGATCACCACGATCACCAGCGCCTGGAACACGAACGCCGCCCGCCAGCTGATCGCACTGGTGATCAGTCCGCCGATCAGCGGGCCCGCCGCCGCGCCGATCCCGCCCATCGCCATGATCGAGCCGAACGCGCGCGCCCTGGACGCGGTGTCGGTGAACAGCAGCGTGGTCAGGATGTAGACCGGTGGGATCAGCAGGGCCGTCCCCACCCCCTCCAGGATCGAGTTCCCGAGGATCAGTACCCCCAGCCCCGGCGCGACCGCGCTGAGCACCGCCCCCACCCCGTACACCACCAGACCCGCCACCAGGCAGCGCTTGCGGCCCCACTTGTCGGTCAGCTTCCCGCCCGGGATCATCAGCGCGGCCATCACGAGCAGGAAGATCGTGATGGCGATCTGGACGCCCTGCACCGTGGTGTCCAGGTCCTCGCTGATGTCGTTGATCATCACGTTCATGTTCGAGCCCGCGAAGCTGCAGATGAACTGGGCCAACGCCAGCGGGGCGAGAACGCTCCGCGCGCTCGGCGCAGGTCCTGGAGCTCCCGCAGCAGCCGATCCCGCCATGGCACCGTCCCGTCCGACCGCAGGCCCCGGGGGCCCGAACCCTTGCCGTGCGGCGCCGTCCGCGGACCGGCGCCGTCCGCCGCCACGACCGTCCCATGAACACCGGCCGTCACGGCGAAGACGCGCAGCACCCGGGCGGGACCGGTCACCGTGATGACGGCAATGTCCGTCGGCCGGTCGTACGGAGCCTGGCGAAGGCGCGGGTGGGGAGATCGAGTTGGGGAGTAGCCTGCTCGGGTGCGGCGCTCGGCGCCGGCGGTTCGACCGGACGCGGCCTTGAACGCGGCCCTGTACCCGACGCGGTTCCCCGGGGATGCAGGGACACCACACACACGGGGGACGGGGGACGGGGACACGATGCAGCCGCTCGAAGCCGGAGAGCCCCGGGGCATAGGCGCGTACCGGTTGCTGGGCCGGCTCGGTGCCGGCGGGATGGGCCGGGTCTACCTGGGGCGCAGCGCCGGAGGCCGGACGGTCGCCGTCAAGATCGTGCACCCGCACTTCGCGGCCGACGAGGAGTTCCGCGCCCGGTTCCGCCGCGAGGTGGAGGCCGCGCGGCGGGTGGGCGGTGAGTGGACCGCGCCCGTGCTGGACGCCGATCCGGACGCGGCCGTGCCGTGGGTGGCGACCGGGTACGTGGCGGGGCCGTCGCTGGACCGGGCGGTGGCCGGGCACGGTCCGCTGCCGGAGGTGTCGGTACGGGCCATCGGCGCGGGACTGGCCCGGGCCCTGGTCGCGGTGCACGGGCTGGGCCTCGTCCACCGGGACGTGAAGCCGTCGAACGTGATGCTGACCCTCGACGGGCCGCGGCTGATCGACTTCGGGATCGCCCGGGCCACGGACGGCACCGCCTCGCTGACCTCCACCGGCGTCTCCATCGGCTCGCCGGGCTACATGTCCCCGGAGCAGATCCTGGGCAAGGGCGTCACCGGCGCCTCGGACGTGTTCTCGCTGGGCGCGGTGCTGGCCTTCGCGGCGACCGGGCGGGCGCCGTTCACCGGGGACAACTCCGCGACCCTCCTCTACAAGGTGGTCCACGAGCCGCCGGAGCTGGACGGGGTCCCCGCCGGGGAGCTGCGCGACCTGATCGCGTCCTGCCTGGCGAAGCCGGCGGAGCAGCGGCCGGCGCCCGAGGCGCTCGTGGCGGCCCTGGGCGTGGCCCCGGGCGGCCGGGGGTGGCTGCCGGGACCGCTGGTGGAGGAGGCGAGCCGGGCCGCCGTGGCCCTGCTGGACCTGGACGCCGACGCCGACGCCGCCGGGGGCGGGAGCGGGGGCGGCTCCTTCCCGGAGGCCCCGTCAGGGCCGGTGCCGTTCACCGGGTCCTCCGTCGGGGGGCCCGTGGGCGTCGGCTTCGGCACGCCCGACCCGTCCTACGGGGGACCGGGCCCGCAGGGCTCGCCGTACTCCGCTCCGGCGGGTCCGTACGGCTCCTTCGGCGCACACGGCGGCATGTACGGGGTCCCCACCGAGACGGCGGGCGGCGCGGGCGGCGCGACCCCGCACCCCGGCGCGACGGTCCCGGGGCAGCGGACGGCCGGTTCCGGCGGCGGCCGGGCGAGCCTCAGCGTGGCGGGCCGCCGCTTCAGCTGCACCCTGGTGCTCGGCGCGGCCGTCGCCCTGGTGGCGGTGTCCGGCGGGCTGTACGGGACGGGGCTGCTGCCCGGGCAGGGGGACACCCGGGACGCGGCGGCCGCCAAGCCCCCGGCCACCTCGGCCCCGGACCCCGCCGGCTCCGCCCCCTCGTCCTCCCCCTCCGCACCGAAGGGGAGCCGCAAGGAGGTGCCCGAGGAGTTCATCGGCACGTGGAAGGGCAGCGTCACCACCAGCATCAAGGCCACCACCGAGTTCGAGATCACCATCAAGGCCGGCAAGATCGGCGAGGTCGTCGCCCGGGACAAGTCGGTCCTGCCGGTCCTCGGCACCGACTGCAGCGGCGACTGGAGGCTCTCCTCCGCCACCGACGGCACCCTGGTCCTGAACAGCGCGGGCGGCCCCAACCCCGCCCCCGGCATCTGCTCCGGCGGCTCCGCCGACGAACGCTTCACCCTCAACCCCGGTGGCTCGCTGCACTACAGGTCGGGCGACAGGGGGGCCGGGAACCCGGAGGGCGACCTCACCCGTAGCCCCTGACATCCGCGCACCGCCCCTGGCGTAGGCTGGATCGGTCCGAACCCCTTGACACACCGCCGAAAGGTGACGCACCGGTGACCGACCAGGCCGCTCTCCAGTCTGTCCTCGACCGTGCCGCCGCAGGGGGCCGGATCACCAAGGAAGAGGCCCTCGACCTCTACCGGCACGCCCCGCTGCACGCGCTGGGCCAGGCCGCCGACGCCGCGCGCCGGCTGCGCTACGCCGGTACGGAGCACATCGCGACGTACATCATCGAGCGCAACATCAACTACACGAACGTGTGCGTCACGGCGTGCAAGTTCTGCGCCTTCTACGCGGCCCCCAAGGACACGAAGAAGGGCTGGTCCCGCGACCTCGACGACATCCTGCGCCGCTGCGCGGAGACCGTCGAACTGGGCGGCACCCAGGTCATGTTCCAGGGCGGACACCACCCGGCCTACGGCGTGGAGTACTACGAGGAGCACTTCTCCGCCATCAAGAAGGCGTTCCCGCAGCTGGTGATCCACTCCCTCGGCGCGTCCGAGGTGGACCACATGGCCCGCATCTCCGGCGTCAGCGCCGAGGAGGCCATCCGCCGCATCCACGCCGCCGGACTCGACTCCTTCGCGGGCGCCGGCGCCGAACTGCTGCCGGAGCGGCCGCGCAAGGCGATCGCCCCGCTCAAGGAGTCCGGCGAGCGCTGGCTGGAGATCATGGAGCTCGCCCACGGGCTGGGCGTGGAGTCCACCTCCACCATGCTGATGGGCACCGGCGAGACCAACGCCGAGCGCATCGAGCACATCGCGATGATCCGGGACACGCAGGACCGCACGGGCGGCTTCCGCGCCTTCATCCCGTACACGTACCAGCCCGAGAACAACCACCTCAAGGGCCGGACCCAGGCGACCGTCTTCGAGTACCTGCGCATGATCGCGGTCGCGCGGCTCTTCCTCGACAACATCGCCCACATCCAGGGCTCCTGGCTGACCGTCGGCAAGGAGGCGGGCCAGCTCTCGCTGCACTACGGCGCCGACGACCTCGGTTCGATCATGCTGGAGGAGAACGTCGTCTCCTCGGCCGGTGCCAAGCACCGCTCGAACCGCCAGGAGATCATCGACCTGATCCGCAAGGCGGGCCGCGTCCCCGCGCAGCGCGCGACGACGTACGAGCACCTGCTGGTGCACGACGACCCGGCCAACGACCCCGTCGACGACCGCGTCGTCTCGCACATCTCCTCGACCGCGATCGAGGGCGGCACCGCGCACCCCGAGCTGAAGCTCATCTCCACGAACTGACGCCCGCCGATGCTGACGCTGCACACCGCCGAGCTGCTCGTCGCCGGACCGGGATCCGCACCCGTCGAGGGCGGCGCGGTCCTCGTCGAGGGCGACCGGATCGTCCGCGTCGGCCCGTACGAGGAGCTCGGCGCGGCCGTCCCGCACGCCCGGGTCCGGCGCTGGCCCGGGGTGCTCACCCCGGGGCTGCTGGCCCGCGGGGCGGACGTCCTGCTGGAGGGGACGTACTACCCCGACGACCCCTCCGAGACCACCGAGCTCGGCGCCGGCCCGATCACCGGCGCCGAGGCGCTCGCCGCCCTGGAGATGACCGAGGCCCGCTGGGGCCACAGCGCCCGGCGCGGCACGCAGAAACTGCTCGCGCGCGGGGTCGTCGCGGTGGCCGGGCGGTTCACGATCCCCTCGGTGCGCACCGCGGTGGTCCGCTCGGGCCTCACCGTCGTGCCTCCCGTGCCGTACGGGGGCGCGCCGTCCCTCGACCCGTTCGCGGGGCTCCGCACCCCGCAGGAGGCCTTCCACGGGGAGCTGCGGGAGGGCGCGGCGGCCCGTTTCGCGGTGTTCGCCGTCGCCGGGCCGGCGGAGCTGCCCGAGCGGGGCGCGAGCACGTGCGTGGCCACCGTCATCGCGGGCCGGCTGCTGCACCGCCGCCGCTGATCCGTCCTCAGGGGACGCGGGGGCCGGCCAGGTAGGTGCCGTCGGCGGAGTAGGGCCAGGCGTTCGAGGTGCAGCCGAGCAGGCCCTTGATCTGCTGCATCATCGCGGGGGCGGGCGCTCCGGGGCGCGGGCAGGTCTCGTGCTCGTGGCCGAGTTCGTGGCCCACCTCGTGGTTGACGATCAGCGCCCGGTACTCCTGCGGGGATCCGCTGAACTGGGGCGAACCCTCCTGCCAGCGCTTGAGGTTCACCACGACGGTGTGGCCGACCCGGCAGTTCGTCTCCCCGACGAGCTCCGGGGTGACCACCTCGCACAGCCGGTCGGTGGTACCGGGGGTGGCGATCTTGACGACGAAGTCCACGGGTTCCCCGCGGCCGGCCAGCCGGAAGCCGTACGCGGGGTCGCGTATCCAGCCGCGCCGGTCCCCGAGGATCGCCTCGACGGCGCGGGCCGCGCCGTCCGGGTCGACCCCGCTGCCGTTCTCCACCTCCACCCGCCAGCGCAGCGCCGGCCCCTTGCCCTGGGCCTTCCCGCCTGCCGAGGAGGCCGTGAACCCCACCGAGGGGGAGGTGCCGGGCCCCTGGGCGCCGCCGCCGGTGTTCCCCTCGGCGTTCCCCCGGTCGGAGCGGGCCGGGGGGCGTGCGTCGGCGGGGCGGTCGTGCGCCGGCCCGAGCCGGTAGGCGGCGACCGACAGGGCGGCTAACGCCGCCGCCCACAGGACCGTGCGGCGCAGCCGCCTGCGCCGCTCGATCCGTCCCGCGCTGAGTGACTGGCCTGTCGGCATCCTGAAACCCTTTGTTCGGTATGTCCGTCCAGTGTGCCCGGCAGGCCTGTGGCCGCGCCGGACCCGGGGCAGCCGTCCGGGCGGGGCGGGGGCCTGAGAGGATGGGCCCGTACCCGCCGAACCGCAGATCCACCGAGCACCGAGGGGCCAACGCCAGTGACAAGGGCTTCCCTGGACAAGCAGCCGCACGAAGTCGCCTCCATGTTCGACGGTGTGGCGGCCAACTACGACCTCACCAACGACGTCCTCTCCCTCGGGCAGGCCCGGCTGTGGCGCAAGGAGGTCGCCAAGGCGGTCGCCGCCCGCCCCGGCCAGCAGGTGCTCGACCTGGCCGCCGGAACCGCGACCTCCTCGCTGCCCTTCGCCGCGACCGGCGCCTACGTGGTGCCCTGCGACTTCTCCCTCGGCATGCTGCGCGAGGGCAAGAAGCGCAACCCGTGGCTGCCGCTGACGGCGGGCGACGCGACGAAGCTGCCGTTCAAGGACGACGTCTTCGACACCGTGACGATCTCCTTCGGGCTGCGCAACGTCCAGGACACCGACGCCGCGCTGGGCGAGCTGTACCGGGTGACCAAGCCGGGCGGACAGGTCGTGATCTGCGAGTTCTCGCAGCCGACCTGGGCGCCGTTCCGGACGGTCTACACCGAGTACCTGATGCGGGCGCTGCCGCCGGTGGCCCGCGCGGTCTCCTCCAACCCCGACGCGTACGTGTACCTCGCCGAGTCCATCCGCGAGTGGCCCGACCAGCCCGCGCTGGCCGCCCTGCTGCAGAAGGCCGGCTGGGGCCGGGTCGCGTGGCGCAACCTGAGCGGCG
This sequence comes from Streptomyces sp. NPDC031479, assembly GCF_055581065.1. Lineage (NCBI taxonomy): Bacteria > Bacillati > Actinomycetota > Actinomycetes > Kitasatosporales > Streptomycetaceae > Streptomyces > Streptomyces sp. NPDC031479. The sequence continues at coordinate 49,382 of NZ_JBVIKC010000043.1, read as the reverse complement.
GCATCGTGGCGCTGCACCGCGGGGTCAAGGAGTAGCGCACGGTGGAGACCCGGCCCTTCGACTACGCGGCGCTGCTGGAGCGGGTCGCGGCCGACGTCGCCCCGCTGGTGGGCAGCGGCACCCCCGCCGAGTACATCCCGGCACTGGCGTCCGTGAACCCCGGGCAGTTCGGGATGGCGCTCGCCGACCTGGACGGCAACGTCTTCGGGGCGGGGGACTGGCGCGTCCCCTTCTCCGCCCAGTCCGTCACCAAGGTCTTCGCGCTCGCCCTGGCGCTCGCGGAGGGCGGCGACAGCCTGTGGGAGCGGGTGGGCCGGGAGCCCTCCGGCAACCCGTTCAACTCCCTTGTCCAGCTGGAGTACGAGAACGGCATCCCCCGTAACCCGTTCATCAACGCGGGGGCGCTCGTCGTCACCGACCGGCTGCAGACCCTGACCGGCGACGCGAGCAGCGAACTCCTGGAATTCCTCCGCGAGGAGAGCGGCAACCCGGACATCGGCTTCGACGCGGAGGTGGCCGCCTCGGAGCACGAGCACGGCGACCGCAACGCGGCCGTCGCGCACTTCATGGCCTCCTACGGCAACATCGACAACCCCGTACCGGCGCTGCTGGACCACTACTTCTGGCAGTGCTCCATCGAGATGAGCTGCGCCGACCTCGCCCTGGCGGGCGGCTTCCTGGCCCGGCACGGGCTGCGCGCGGACGGCTCCCGGCTCCTGACGCGCAGCGAGGCGAAGCAGATCAACGCGGTGATGCTGACCTGCGGGACGTACGACGCGGCGGGCGAGTTCGCGTACCGGGTGGGGCTGCCGGGCAAGAGCGGGGTCGGCGGCGGCATCGTCGCGGTCGTCCCGGGCCGCTGCAGCCTGGCCGTCTGGAGCCCGGGGCTCGACGCCCAGGGCAACTCGGTCGCGGGCGTCGCGGCCCTCGACCGCTTCACGACCCTGACGGGCCTGTCCGTCTTCTGACGCGCCGGCTCCGTCCGGCGTCCCCGAGCCGGGTCGTCCACAACTGCAAGTAATCTCAGACGATGATCGTCCTTTCCTGTCACGAAGTGACCAAGAGCTTCCGCAGGCACTCCGTGCTGGAAGGGGTCCATCTCAGCCTGGAGGCCGGCGAAATCGTCGGCCTCCTCGGGCTCAACGGTGCGGGCAAGACCACCCTCATGCGGGTGATCACCGGGCTTTCCACCCCCGATTCCGGTGAGGTGCGGCTGTTCGGGGACGCCCTGCCCATGAGGCCGCGGCAGCTCGACCGGCTCGGTGCCGCGCTCGACGCGCCCGCCTTCCACCGGTGGTCCACCGGACGCGCCATGCTGCGCACCCTGCTGGACACCGCCGGGCTTCCCGACGGCGGGCGGATCGCCCGTACGCTCAACCGCGTCGGCCTGACCGGCGCCGCCGACCGCCGCCTCGGGACGTACTCGCAGGGCATGCGGCAGCGGCTGGCCATCGCCGCAGCGCTGCTCAAGCAGCCCGATCTGCTGATCCTCGACGAGCCCACCAACGGGCTCGACCCCGAGGGACTGCGCATGGTGCGGCGAATCGTGGCCGAGGAGGCCGCACGCGGGGCCGCCGTCCTCGTCTCCAGCCACCAGCTCGACGAGATCCAGCGGATCTGCCACCGCGTGATCATGCTCGCCCAGGGCCGCGTCGTCGCCGCCGGCACTCTCGACGCGCTCGGCTACGACCCGGAAAGCGGTCCGGCCGCCTTCGAGGACTGGTTCTTCGGGCTCGTCGGAAACGGCGGCAGCCAGTGAACCGCCTCGTCCGGGCAGAGACCCGGCGGCTGCTGCGGCACCCGCTCGCCCTCACCCTCGCCACGCTGTTCGTCTTCGGCTCCCTCTACTGCGCCTGGGTGAGCCAGAACATGGCCTCGTACAACATCACGCAGGTGCAGGCCAACCTCGACTACCTCCCCCGATCGTGTGATTCCGCGCAGAACACCCCGGAGCAGAAGGCCAAGTGCCTCGCCGAAGTGCCCCTGCAGGCCGTCGGGCTGGAGCGGATCCAGGACAGGTTCACCGCCGAAGGAGTGCGGGCCGCGCAGGCTCAGCACCCCGTGGGCGCCCTGCTGTGGACCGTACGGCTGCTGACGTCCATCCCGGGACTGGCGCTCCTCGTCATGCTGGCGGCCTTCTCCGTCGCCGGCGAGTGGAGCCGGGGCAGCATCGTGCCACTGCTCCTCTACGAGTCCCGTCTCGGCCGGCTGCTCGCCGCCAAGGCCCTGGCCGTCTGGCTGTGGAGCCTCGTGCTGCTCTGCGTATCCGGCGCGGTGACCGCCGCGTTCGGCTTGCTCTACGGCCGTGACGCCTACCCGCTGCCTTCGTCCGGAGCTCTCGGATCCGTCCTCGCGGACACCGGGCTGGGCGTACTGGCCGGGGCCGCCGTGCTGGCCGGGGCCGCAGCCGTCGCCGTCGCCGTGGCCGCACTGCTGCGCCAGCCGATGCGAACCTTCCTCGCCGGGATGCTGCTGCTCGTCCTGGTGGTCCGCACCTCCGCCGCACCCGGGCTGGGCGCCTGGCTGCCCGGCGGCGCGCTCGCGGACCTCGTCGGCTTCGGCGCCGTCGACGGGGTCTGGGACCACTTCTGGATCTCCACGGACCCTTCCACCGCCCCCGTCCTGCTCCGTCTCCTGCCGACCCTGGCCCTCATCGCCCTGCTCTGGGCATGGCTGGACCGTCTCAACCGGACGCGGGACCGCGCCTGATGGCCGGTACCCGGCGCCGGCCGGCCCGCGGGGAGGGGACCGCCTGGGCCGGCGAGCTGCGGACCCTGTGGACCGCTCCCGTGTGGGGGGCGACCGCCGCCGCGATGGTGGTGGTCCTGGCGCTGGCCGCCCGGCTGTGGATCGCCGGGGCCTCGTACGGCGTGGTCGACCCCTCGGTCTCGGCCCTGACCTCGCTCCCGGCCGCGCTGCGGGCGGCGGCCTGGCAGTTCGCGACCCTGCTCGGGCTCGTCCTCACGGGCGTGGTCGTGGCCACCAGCCTCGGCCAGACCCTGGAGGGCGGTACCTGGAGCGCCCTGCGCCTGTTCGAGAACCGCGTCGGCGTGCTGTGGGCCCGCAAGGTCGGCGCCGCGCTCGCTCTCTCGCTCGCCGCGCAGATCGTCACCGGCGTGCTGCTGTGGCTGGCGACCTCGGCCCTCGCCAGGCTGTGGCCGGTGCGGCCCCGCGTGGTGGCGCCGGGGTTCGCAGCCGTGCCCGTCCATGCCCCGCCGCCCGTGCCCGTCGAGTCCGCGACCTGGGGCCAGGCCGTGGGCGCGATCGCCGGCGCCCTCCTCGTCCAGCTCCTCTTCGTCTCCCTGGCCGGATGCGCGGCGGCCCTGATGCGCAGCGTCATCGGGACCATCGCGCTCGGAGTGGGGCCCCTGCTGGTGACCGCGCCGCTCGTCCTGCTGCCGGCGGCGCCGTTCCTGCCGCACCGCTGGATCGCGGACCTGCTGAACCTGCCCGCCGAGGCCCAGTACCAGCTGTACCTGTGGAACCAGGCCCCGCCCGATCCGGCACGCCTGACCGGGGGCCTCGCCCTCGCCGGGGGCGCGGCCCTGGCCGCCGTGGCCGCTTGGGCCGCGCTGCGCTCCGAGCGCGCCCTGCGTCCCGTCGACTGACCGTTCCGGTCAGCGGGCCGGTCCTACGACTCCGTGAGGGGGAGTTCGTAGCGGCGGCCCTTGCGGCGGCCGCCCGGGAGGGGGAACGTGGCGGCCAGGGTCATGCCCAGCCGCTCCGCCACCGCCGCCGAGCGGACGTTCGCATCGTCGATCATCGCCACCACCTTCGGCACCCCCGCCTCCCGCACCCGCTCCAGCGTCGCCAGCGCCGCGGCGTACGCGTAGCCCCGCCCCCACGCCTCGCGCCCGAGCCGCCAGCCGATCTCGATCTCGCCGACCGGGCCCCACTCCTTGTGCGCGGGCCACGGCTGCGCCCCGGTGAAGCCGAGGACCTCGCCCTCGGCGTCCAGGAGCGTCCACAGGCAGTACCCGAGCTGCGCGTCGTGCATCCGCTGCCGGGCGGTGATCTCCTCGTAGTGGGACAGCTCGGCCGGGCCGCCGAGGAACTCCATCACGTCGGGGTCGTCGAAGACGTGGTGCCAGGCGTGCGCGTCCTCGTCCGTCGGCACGCGCAGCGTGACGTCGGGGAGTGGCCGGGTCGGTGAGGTGGTCATCGGGGCAGCCCTTCGGGATCGCGATCTCTCTCGCTGCATAGACTGCGTCATGTCCCGTGCCGTTGGGCACCCCTTATCGAGCCTTCGGGAGACCCCGCAGTGACCGAGCCCCTCTCCGAACACTCCGCGGATGTGATCGTCGTCGGGGCCGGGCCCGCCGGCTCCACGACCGCGTACCACCTCGCCCAGGCCGGACTGGACGTCCTGCTGCTGGAGAAGACGGCCTTCCCGCGCGAGAAGGTCTGCGGCGACGGTCTGACCCCGCGGGCGACCAAGCAGCTGGTGTCGATGGGAATCGACATCTCCGAAGAGGCGGGCTGGCTCCGCAACAAGGGTCTGCGGATCATCGGCGGCGGGCAGCGGCTCCAGCTGGACTGGCCGGAACTGGCCTCGTACCCGGACTACGGACTCGTCCGCAAGCGTGACGACTTCGACGAGACCCTGGCCCGCCAGGCGCAGAAGGCCGGGGCCCGGCTGTACGAGCGCTGCAACGTCGGCGAGCCGGTCCGCGACCCCCGTACCGGGCACATCACGGGCGTTCAGGCCAAGCTGGGCGAGGAGAAGACCCCGGTCACCTTCCACGCCCCGCTCGTGGTCGCGGCGGACGGCAACTCCTCGCGGCTGTCGCTCGCGATGGGCCTGCACCGGCGCGAGGACCGTCCGATGGGCGTCGCGGTGCGCACGTACTTCACCTCGCCGCGGCACGACGACGACTACCTGGAGTCCTGGCTGGAGCTGTGGGACCGGCGCGGCCCGCAGGACCGGCTGCTGCCCGGCTACGGCTGGATCTTCGGCATGGGCGACGGCACGTCCAACGTCGGCCTCGGCATCCTCAACTCCTCCTCCGCCTTCAAGGAGCTGGACTGGCGCGAGGTCCTCAAGGCCTGGTGCGCGTCGATGCCGGAGGACTGGGGCTACACCCCGGAGAACATGACGCAGCCGATCCGCGGCGCGGCCCTGCCGATGGCGTTCAACCGTCAGCCGCACTACACCAAGGGCCTGCTGCTGGTCGGTGACGCGGGCGGGCTCGTCAACCCGTTCAACGGCGAGGGCATCGCCTACGCGATGGAATCCGGGCAGATCGCCGCAGAGGTGATCGTGCAGGCTCACGCGCGGGCCACCCCGGCGCAGCGGGAACTGGCGCTGCACGGCTACCCGAAGGTGCTGAAGGAGACGTACGGCGGCTACTACACGCTGGGCCGCGCCTTCGTGAAGCTGATCGGCAACCCGACGGTCATGAAGATCGCCGCGCAGCGCGGTCTGACCCACCCGGTGCTGATGCGGTTCACCCTGAAGATGCTGGCGAACCTGACCGACCCGACGGGCGGCGACGCGATGGACCGCATCATCAACGGCCTCTCGAAGGTGGCCCCGAAGGCCTGATCCGGGCCTGGGGCGCATCGAGCCGCCTCCCGGGGGTCCGGGGGGCGGCTCAGTCGTTCCCGGGGCCCTCGGGGGCGTCCTGGGCGTCGTGTACCGCGCGTACGCAGCGGGTCAGCAGGACCAGTCCGGACACCAGCAGGGCGCCCGAGAGGGTCCAGCCGAGGGCCAGGGTGAGGGGATGCCCCGGTTTGTGCCAGGGGCGGGCGGTGGTCAACAGCCAGCCGCCGACGGCGAGGAGGGCGAGCCCGGCTGCGGCCGGGACGGCGGTGGGGTCGTCGCCGGTGCCGTGGTCCTCGTAGGACCGTCTGCTCACCGGGTCACCACCTCCAGGTCTCGGTCCGGCGCCCGCCCATCTTCTCAGGGCCCCGGGGGCTTGGGTACCGCGTCACCGACCGGGGTGCGCGGGCGGCGGGGCCGGGGTGTGCGGGCGGGCTCGCGGGCGGCGGTGCCGGGGTGCGCGGGCGGCGGTGCCGGGGCGTGCCGGAGGGCCGGCACTCCGCCCCCGAGCGGGGGAGTGCCGGCCCTCGTGGCGACCGGAAGGATCAGAGGACGCGGACGGCGCCCGTCGGCATGTCGTAGCTGAGGTTGCGCTCGACGATGCCGGTGCTGGGGTTCTGCGCGCCGACGAACTTGCCGCCGCCGACGTAGATGGCGACGTGGTAGGCGCTGCCCTTGGGGCCCCAGTAGAGGATGTCGCCGGGCTGCAGGTTGCTCAGCGAGACCGAGGAGCCGGCCAGCGACTGGTCCTGGGACGTGCGGTCCAGGCTGATGTTGGCCTGGCGGTAGGCCGCCTGGACCAGGCCCGAACAGTCGTACGCGGAGGAGCCGGTGGCGCCCATGACGTACGCCTTGCCGATCTGGGCGCGGGCGAAGTTCACGATGGCGGCGGCGGAACCGGTGGCCTTGGAGGAGGAACCGGTGCTGGCGGAGCCGCTGCCCGAGCCGTTGGAGGTGAAGCCGCTGTCGTCCGACGCGGAGGCGTTGGTCAGCGAGCTGCGGCCGGAGCTGCGGGTGGCGCGCTCGGCCTCGGCCTTGCGGTCGGCCTCCTGCTTGGCCTTCTGCTCGGCGGCCTTGGTGGCGTCTTCCTTGGCCTGCTTCGCCTCGGCGGCGGCACCCGTACGGGCGCTCTCCTCCTGGGCGTTCAGCTCGCCGGTCACGGCGGCCTCTACGGCGGCGACGCGGGTGTTCTCGGCGGCCGTGTTGACGGCGCTGGAGACCTCGGCGCCGAGGTTCAGGTCGAGGACCGGCATTTCGAGCGTCGTCTCGGCCACGGGCTCGGGGGACGAAGGGGTCGCGCTCGCGGTGCCGGCCATGGCGAGGGTGCTGAGGACGCCACCGGCAACTCCGGCGCGAACCGCGAGCTTCGAGGCGCTACGGCGCGGCTTCCGGTGGCTGGGTATGTGAGCGGTGTGGGACATGGGACAACCGCTATCAGGGGTGCCGGGTTTCCTTCAAGAAACGTGGTCTGCGCCACAGTTGCGGAATCCGGGCGCGAACCGGGCGCGTCGCGACTCTTATTGACGCCGTAACGGGCGAAACGGACACACCTTCACAAGGCTGTGATCATGGGTTTTCAGCAATAAGTCCGAATTGATCCACTGCCTACCATCGACGCGCACAGATGGCCAAGCCCCCTTTTCACGGTCTCGATCCGGTGTGGTGCAGGTCACAGATACCTCCCGTCGTGAGGGCGCTGTGGCCGGTCCGTGATCCGACCGTGAACTTGCCGTGCGGTTCGTGAACGGATGCACAGCATCGACCACCCCTTTCCCCCACCGTCGACTCTCGGCCACCGCGTCCACTCCCGTACCCCCGGGCCCCCCGACCGGGGGACGCGGGTTCCCTTATCACCTGGGCGGGAGACGGGCCAATTTGCCTGCAGCGGACATCATTTGATAGGGCGGCACGCCTTTCACCTGGGATGACGGGCCCGGATGTCACCTTTGGTGATCATGTGGATGCCTTGCGTACGAAGATCGCCCCTCGGCGGGCTTCATGATCGTTCGTCGGGTGGTGGAGATCACAAACTCGGTGTTGTTACCCGTGTCGCAGATCACAGACCGGCAGGCATAAGATGCGCACCAGCCCGGCTTGTGAACTGCCTCACATGCGGTCCCCCGGCTCCCGGGGCGATCTTCACGAGGCGGAGCTCACCCGTCGCCGGCGCAGCGGTCCAACGGTCAAGGACGACTGGAAGGAGCGAGGAGCGTGAATGCGTACGCACCCATCCTCGTGCTCGGCGCCATCGGCGCAGGGTTTGCGATCTTCTCCGTGGTCATGGCCACGCTGATCGGCCCAAAACGGTACAACCGGGCGAAGCTTGAAGCCTACGAGTGCGGCATCGAACCCACGCCGATGCCCGCCGGGGGCGGTCGCTTCCCCATCAAGTACTACCTGACGGCGATGCTCTTCATCGTCTTCGACATCGAGATCGTCTTCCTCTACCCCTGGGCCGTCACCTTCGACTCCCTGGGGATCTTCGGGCTCGTCGAGATGCTCCTCTTCGTGCTCACCGTCTTCGTCGCCTACGCCTACGTCTGGCGCCGCGGCGGCCTGGAATGGGACTGAGGGGCTGAATTTTCCATGGGACTGGAAGAGAAGCTGCCGAGCGGCTTCCTGCTGACCACCGTCGAACAGGCCGCGGGCTGGGTGCGCAAGTCATCCGTCTTCCCGGCCACCTTCGGCCTGGCGTGCTGCGCCATCGAGATGATGACCACCGGAGCCGGCCGCTACGACCTGGCCCGCTTCGGCATGGAGGTCTTCCGCGGCTCCCCGCGCCAGGCCGACCTGATGATCGTCGCCGGACGGGTCAGCCAGAAGATGGCGCCGGTGCTGCGCCAGGTGTACGACCAGATGCCCGCCCCGAAGTGGGTCATCTCCATGGGCGTGTGCGCCTCTTCGGGCGGAATGTTCAACAACTACGCGATCGTCCAGGGCGTCGACCACATCGTCCCGGTGGACATCTACCTCCCCGGCTGCCCGCCCCGCCCCGAGATGCTGATGGACGCGATCCTCAAGCTCCACCAGAAGATCCAGGGCTCCAAGCTCGGCGTGAACCGGGAAGAGGCGGCGCGCGAGGCGGAGGAGGCGGCCCTCAAGGCCCTCCCCACCATCGAGATGAAGGGGCTGCTCCGGTGAGCGACGACCCGGCCGTCGAGAACGGCAACAACGTCCCCGCTCCCCGCACCTCGGCCGGGCCCGAGGTGATCGGCGTCCGCAAGGGCATGTTCGGGGCGGAGGACGGCGGCGACACCAGCGGCTACAGCGGCCTCGTCCGCACCGTGGCCCTGCCCGGGGCGTCCGCGCGCCCCTACGGCTCCTGGTTCGACGAGGTGGCCGACGAGCTCGAAGGCGCCCTGGAGGAGCAGGACCTGCTCCCCGCCCACGCCATCGAGAAGACCGTGGTGGACCGCGGCGAGCTCACCTTCCACATCGCCCGCGAGCACCTCGTACGGGTGGCCTCCACCCTGCGCGACGACCCGGCGCTGCGCTTCGAGCTCTGCACCGGGGTCAGCGGGGTCCACTTCCCCGGCGACAAGGGCCGCGAGCTGCACGCCGTCTACCACCTGCGCTCGCTCACCCACGGCAGGCTCGTCCGCCTGGAGGTGTCGGTCCCCGACGCCGACCCGCACCTCCCGTCCCTGGTGGCGGTGTACCCGACCAACGACTGGCACGAGCGCGAGGCCTACGACTTCTTCGGGATCGTCTTCGACGGCCACCCGGCCCTCACGCGGATCATGATGCCGGACGACTGGCAGGGCTTCCCCCAGCGCAAGGACTACCCGCTCGGCGGCATCGCCGTCGAGTACAAGGGCGCCCAGATCCCGGCTCCCGACCAGCGGAGGTCGTACAGCTGATGAACACCCCGAACGCATCGCACCCTGCGTCCTCCCGCGAGACCACCGAGGGCACCGTCTACACCGTCACCGGCGGCGACTGGGACGAGATCGTCCAGTCGGCGGCCCGCGCGGACGACGAGCGCATCGTCGTCAACATGGGCCCCCAGCACCCCTCCACCCACGGGGTGCTCCGGCTGATCCTGGAGATCGACGGCGAGACGGTCACCGAGGCCCGCTGCGGCATCGGCTACCTGCACACCGGCATCGAGAAGAACCTCGAATTCCGCAACTGGACGCAGGGCACCACCTTCGTCACGCGCATGGACTACCTGACGCCGTTCTTCAACGAGACGGCGTACTGCCTCGGCGTCGAGAAGCTGCTCGGCATCACCGACCAGGTCCCGGACCGCGCCACCGTCATCCGCGTCCTGCTGATGGAGCTCAACCGGCTCTCCTCCCACCTGGTGTGCATCGCCACCGGCGGCATGGAGCTGGGCGCGACCACGATCATGATCTACGGGTTCCGGGACCGCGAACTGATCCTGGACATCTTCGAGCTGATCACCGGCCTGCGCATGAACCACGCGTTCGTCCGCCCCGGCGGCCTCGCCCAGGACCTGCCCCCCGGCGCGGTCGACCAGCTGCGCGAGTTCGTGAAGACCATGAAGAAGAACCTGCCGGAGTACGACAAGCTCGCCACCGGCAACCCCATCTTCAAGGCCCGCATGCAGGACGTCGGCTACCTCGACCTCACCGGCTGCATGGCCCTGGGCGCCACCGGCCCGATCCTGCGCTCGGCCGGGCTGCCGCACGACCTGCGCAAGTCGGACCCGTACTGCGGCTACGACACCTACGAGTTCGACGTCCCCACCACCGAGAGCTGCGACTCCTACGGACGCTTCCTGGTCCGCCTGGAGGAGATGCGCCAGTCCCTGCGGATCGTCGAGCAGTGCCTGGACCGGCTGGAGCCCGGCCCGGTCATGGTCGCCGACAAGAAGATCGCCTGGCCCGCCCAGCTCGCGATGGGACCCGACGGCCTCGGCAACTCCCTCGACCACATCAAGAACATCATGGGCACCTCCATGGAGGCCCTCATCCACCACTTCAAGCTCGTCACCGAGGGCTTCCGGGTACCGGCCGGACAGGTGTACGCCGCCGTCGAGTCCCCCAAGGGCGAGCTCGGCGTGCACGTCGTCTCCGACGGCGGAACCCGCCCCTACCGGGTCCACTTCCGCGACCCGTCCTTCACCAACCTGCAGGCCATGGCCGCGATGTGCGAAGGCGGCCAGGTCGCCGACGTCATCGTCGCCGTCGCCTCCATCGACCCCGTGATGGGAGGCGTCGACCGATGACAGACGTCAGTCTGGGGATGCCCCAGCTTCCGGCCCCCGACTTCCCGGCCGACGTACGAGCCCGGCTGGAGGCCGACGCCGCCGAGGTCATCGCCCGCTACCCCGACAGCCGCTCCGCGCTGCTGCCGCTGCTGCACCTGACGCAGTCCGAGGAGGGCCACGTCTCGCGCACCGGTATCCGCTTCTGCGCCGAGGTGCTGGGCCTGACCACCGCCGAGGTCACCGCGGTCGCCACCTTCTACACGATGTACCGGCGCAAGCCCTCCGGCGACTACCAGGTCGGCGTCTGCACCAACACCCTGTGCGCCGTCATGGGCGGCGACGCCATCTTCGACGAGCTCAAGGAGCACCTGGGGGTCGGCAACAACGAGACCACCCCCGACGGCAAGGTGACGCTGGAGCACATCGAGTGCAACGCGGCCTGCGACTACGCCCCCGTGGTGATGGTCAACTGGGAGTTCTTCGACAACCAGACCCCCGAATCCGCCAAGGCCCTGGTCGACGACCTGCTGGCCGGCCGCCCCGTCGAACCGACCCGCGGCGCTCCGCTGTGCACGTACAAGGAGACCGCCCGGATCCTGGCGGGCTTCCCGGACGAGCGCGAGGGCGCGGTGGCCGCGAGCGGCGGCGCCGGCCCCGCCTCCCTGATCGGACTGCGCATCGCCCGCGGCGAGGCTCCGCACGCTCCGGTCGTGCACCCCCGCGGCGAGGCGCGCGGCGAAGCCACCGCAGAGGGAGGGGAGTGATGAGCGTGTCCACTCCGAAGGAAACGCACGGGGGCACCTCCCAGCCGGAGGCTGGGGGAGGGACCAGCCCGGAGAAGCTCCTCGCACCTGTCCTGTCGGCGTTCTGGGACGAGCCCGAGTCGTGGACGCTGGAGACCTACCGGCGTCACGAGGGGTACGAGGGCCTGCGCAAGGCGCTCGCGATGACCCCGGACGAGGTGATCGCCTACGTCAAGGACTCCGGACTGCGCGGCCGTGGCGGCGCGGGCTTCCCCACCGGAATGAAGTGGCAGTTCATCCCGCAGGGCGACGGCAAGCCGCACTACCTCGTCGTGAACGCGGACGAGTCGGAGCCGGGAACCTGCAAGGACATCCCCCTCCTCTTCGCCAACCCGCACTCCCTCATCGAGGGAATGATCATCGCTTGCTACGCGATCCGGTCGGAGCACGCCTTCATCTACCTGCGCGGCGAGACCGTCCCCGTACTGCGGCGCCTGCACGAGGCCGTGCGCGAGGCGTACGCGGCCGGGTACCTCGGCAAGGACATCGGCGGCAGCGGACGCGACCTCGACATCACGGTGCACGCGGGAGCGGGCGCGTACATCTGCGGCGAGGAGACGGCACTGCTCGACTCCCTCGAAGGCCGGCGCGGTCAGCCCCGGCTGCGTCCCCCCTTCCCCGCGGTCGAGGGGCTCTACGCGTGCCCCACTGTCGTCAACAACGTCGAATCCATCGCCTCGGTTCCCGCGATCCTCAACAAGGGCAAGGACTGGTTCAAGGCGATGGGGACGGAGAAGTCCCCCGGCTTCACCCTCTACTCGCTGTCCGGGCACGTCGCCGGCCCCGGCCAGTACGAGGCGCCCCTCGGCATCACCCTGCGCCAGCTCCTCGACATGAGCGGCGGCATGCGCCCCGGCCACCGGCTGAAGTTCTGGACCCCCGGCGGCTCCTCCACCCCCATGTTCACCGACGAGCACCTCGACGTCCCGCTGGACTACGAGGGCGTCGGCGCGGCCGGCTCCATGCTCGGCACCAAGGCCCTCCAGTGCTTCGACGAGACCACCTGCGTGGTGCGCGCCGTCACCCGCTGGACCGAGTTCTACGCCCACGAGTCCTGCGGCAAGTGCACGCCCTGCCGCGAGGGCACGTACTGGCTCGTCCAGCTGCTGCGCGACATCGAGGCCGGCAAGGGCGTCATGTCCGACCTCGACAAGCTGAACGACATCGCCGACAACATCAACGGCAAGTCCTTCTGCGCCCTCGGCGACGGCGCCGCCAGCCCCATCTTCTCCTCGCTGAAGTACTTCCGCGCGGAGTACGAGCAGCACATCACGGGCAAGGGCTGCCCCTTCGACCCCAAGAAGTCGACCCTCTGGGCTGACTCGGAGGTGAACGCATGACCGTCGCCACGAACGCTCCGGCCGGTGGCGGAGAGGCCGCCGGCCGGCCGCAGGACGAGAACACGGTGTCCCTGACCATCGACGGGCTCGAACTGTCGGTCCCCAAGGGCACCCTCGTCATCCGGGCCGCCGAACAGCTCGGCATCGAGATCCCCCGGTTCTGCGACCACCCCCTCCTCCCCCCGGCCGGCGCCTGCCGCCAGTGCATCGTCGAGGTCGAGGGCCAGCGCAAGCCGATGGCCTCCTGCACGATCACCTGCACCGACGGCATGGTCGTCAAGACCCAGCTCACCTCCCCGGTCGCCGACAAGGCCCAGCGCGGGGTGATGGAGCTGCTGCTCATCAACCACCCGCTGGACTGCCCCGTCTGCGACAAGGGCGGCGAATGCCCCCTGCAGAACCAGGCGATGTCCCACGGCAACGCCGAATCGCGCTTCGAGGGCCACAAGCGCACCTACGAGAAGCCCGTCGCGATCTCCACGCAGGTGCTCCTGGACCGCGAGCGGTGCGTGCTGTGCGCGCGCTGCACCCGCTTCTCCAACGAGATCGCCGGTGACCCCATGATTGAGCTGCTGGAACGCGGCGCGCTCCAGCAGGTCGGCATCGGCGAGGGCGACCCCTTCCAGTCGTACTTCTCCGGCAACACCATCCAGATCTGCCCCGTCGGCGCCCTCACCTCGGCCGCCTACCGCTTCCGCTCCCGCCCCTTCGACCTCGTCTCCTCCCCGAGCGTGTGCGAGCACTGCGCGGGCGGCTGCGCGACCCGGACCGACCACCGGCGCGGCAAGGTGCTGCGCCGCCTCGCCGCCGAGGACCCCGAGGTCAACGAGGAGTGGATCTGCGACAAGGGCCGCTTCGGGTTCCGCTACGCGCAGCGCCCGGACCGGCTGACCACCCCGCTGGTGCGCGGCGCCGACGGCGTCCTCGCCCCGGCGAGCTGGCCGGAGGCCCTGGAGGCCGCCGCGAAGGGACTGGCCGCCGCGCGCGGCCGGGCCGGGGTGCTGACCGGAGGCCGGCTCACCGTCGAGGACGCCTACGCGTACGCCAAGTTCGCCCGGGTCGTGCTCGACACCAACGACATCGACTTCCGGGCCCGGGTGCACAGCGCGGAGGAGGCCGACTTCCTGGCCGCCACCGTGGCGGGCACCGGCAAGGACCTCGACGGCACGGGCGTCACGTACGCCTCCCTGGAAGCGGCGCCCACCGTGCTGCTCGCCGGGATCGAGGCCGAGGAGGAGGCCCCCGGGGTCTTCCTGCGGCTGCGCAAGGCCCACCGCAGGCACAAGCAGCGGACCTTCGCCCTGGCCCCCTTCGCCACCCGCGGCCTCGCCAAGGCGGGCGGCACCCTGCTGGCCGCCGCCCCCGGCACCGAGCCCGAGTGGCTGGACGCCCTCGCGACCCGGACCGGGCTGGAGGCCGGCGGCGACGAAGCCGCCGAGGCGCTGCGCCGGCCCGGCTCGGTCCTCGTGGTCGGGGAGCGCCTGGCGGGCGTGCCCGGCGCGCTGACCGCAGCCGTCCGGGCCGCGACGGCGACCGGGGCCCGGCTGGTGTGGATCCCGCGCCGGGCGGGGGAGCGGGCCGCCGTCGAGGCGGGTGCGCTGCCGTCCCTGCTGCCGGGCGGCCGCCCGGCCACCGACCCGCGGGCCCGAGCCGAGGTCGCCACCGCCTGGGGGCTGGACGAACTCCCGCACCGCTACGGCCGGGACACCGGGCAGATCGTGGAGGCGGCCGCCACCCGCGAGCTGTCCGCCCTGCTGGTCGCGGGCGTCGAGCTCGCCGACCTGCCGGACCCGCGGCGGGCCAGGACCGCCCTGGAGGAGGCCTTCGTGGTCTCCCTGGAACTGCGGCCCGGCGAGGTCACCGATCACGCGGACGTGGTCCTGCCGGTCGCCGCCGTCGCCGAGAAGACCGGCACGTTCATCAACTGGGAAGGCCGGGTCCGGCCGTTCGAGGCCGCCCTCAAGCCCGACCAGATGACCCGCCGGCTCGCCCCCGCCGACGCCCGGGTGCTGCACATGCTGGCCGACGCGGCCGACCGGCCGATCGCGCTGCCCGACGTACACGCCGTACGGCGCGAGCTGGAGCGGCTCGGTCCCTGGGAGGGGGAGCTCGCGGCGGAGCAGTCCACGGCCACCGAGCCGCTGCCCCGCCCCGGCGCGGGCGAGGCGGTCCTCGCGGGTCACCGGCTGCTGCTGGACCGGGGCCTGCTCCAGGAGGGCGACGACGCCCTGGCCGGCACCCGGCACGAGGCGAACGCCCGGCTGTCGGCCGCCACGGCCGCCGAGACCGGCGTCAAGGACGGCGACGTCCTCGCCGTGACCGGCCCGGCCGGCTCGGTGGAACTCCCGCTGAAGGTCACCGGGATGCCCGACCGGGTGGTCTGGCTCCCGCTGAACTCCTCCGGCCGCGGCGTCCTCGCCGACACCGGCGCCCGTCCGGGCACCCTCGTGCGGATCGGCCCGGCGACCCCGGCCGACAGCAGCGACCCCGATGCGGAGGTGGGCGCGTGAACGCGGTACAGCTCGCTGCCGAGGACCTCTCCCTGTTCGGCAGGGACGTCTGGTGGCTGGTCCTCGTCAAGGCGGTGTTCTGCTTCGCCTTCCTGATGGTGACCGTGCTCTTCTCCATCGTGTGGGAGCGCAAGGTCGTCGCCTGGATGCAGCTGCGCATCGGCCCCAACCGGCACGGGCCCTGGGGCATGCTCCAGTCGCTCGCCGACGGGGTCAAACTGATGCTGAAGGAAGACCTGATCGTCAAGCGGGCCGACAAGGTCGTCTACGTCCTGGCCCCGATCATCGCGGCGATCCCGGCCTTCATGGCCATCGCGGTGATCCCCTTCGGCCCGGCCGACGACCAGGTGTCCATCTTCGGGCAGCGCACCACGATGCAGCTGACCGACCTGCCCATCGCGATGCTCTACGTCCTCGCCGTGGCCTCCGTCGGCATCTACGGCATCGTGCTCGCGGGCTGGTCCTCCGGCTCCACGTACCCGCTCCTCGGCGGCCTGCGCTCCTGCGCGCAGATGATCTCGTACGAGATCGCGATGGGCGCGGCCTTCGCCTCGGTGTTCCTCTACTCCGGGTCGATGTCGACCTCGGCGATCGTGGAGGCGCAGGCGGACCGCTGGTACATCGTGCTGCTGCCGGTGTCCTTCATCATCTACGTCATCACGATGGTCGGCGAGACCAACCGCGCCCCCTTCGACATGCCGGAGTCCGAGGGCGACCTGGTCGGCGGGTTCAACACCGAGTACTCCTCCATCAAGTTCGCGCTGTTCATGCTGGCCGAGTACGTCAACATGGTCACCGTCTCGGCGGTCTCGGTCACCCTCTTCCTGGGCGGCTGGCGGGCCCCGTACCCGATCAGCCACTTCTGGGAGGGCGCGAACCACGGCTGGTGGCCGATGCTCTGGTTCGTCATCAAGGTGCAGCTGCTGCTGTTCTTCTTCATCTGGCTGCGCGGCACGCTGCCCCGCGTGCGCTACGACCAGCTGATGAAGCTCGGCTGGAAGGTGCTGATCCCGGTCTCCGTGGTGTGGCTGATGCTGGTCGCCACCGTCCGGGCGCTGCGCAACGAGCGCTACGACTTCAGCGAGATCGTCCTCTACGTGGGCGGGGCGGTCGTCGCGATCCTGCTGCTCTCCTTCGTCGCGGACCTCTTCCGCGACAAGCGGGAGAAGGCGGCGGCCGAGGAGGCCGGCGAGGCCGCGGCGGCCGGGACCTTCGACCCGATGGCGGGCGGGTTCCCCGTACCGCCCAAGCCCGGCCAGCACCTGGCGCCCGTACCGCGCCGGCGGCCCCGCGCGGAGCGGGAGCTGATCGTCAGCGGCGGGGCGAACCCCGACAGCGACCGAGAGGAGGGTTGAGACGTGTCTGAGGAAAAGTGGCAGAACCCGGTGGCCGGGTTCGGCGTGACCTTCAAGGCCATGTTCAAGAAGCGCCTCACCGAGCAGTACCCGGAGCAGGAGAAGACCACCGCTCCGCGCTTCCACGGACGGCACCAGCTCAACCGCCACCCCGACGGTCTGGAGAAGTGCATCGGGTGCGAGCTGTGCGCCTGGGCCTGTCCCGCCGACGCGATCTACGTGGAGGGCGCGGACAACACCGAGGAGGAGCGCTACTCCCCGGGCGAGCGGTACGGGCGGGTCTACCAGATCAACTACGCCCGCTGCATCCTGTGCGGGCTGTGCATCGAGGCCTGCCCCACCCGGGCGCTGACGATGACGAACGAGTTCGAGCTCGCCGACTCCAGCCGCGAGGCGCTGATCTACACCAAGGAGCAGCTCCTCGCGGGTCTGACCGAGGGCATGGTGGAGACCCCGCACTCGATCTTCCCGGGGACGGACGAGCAGGACTACTACCGGGGACTGGTGACGGGCGCAGCCCCGGGCACGGTCCGGCAGGTGGCGGTCTCCAAGGGCGAGACGGCCGCCGGCTCCGCCGAGGAGGTGCAGGCATGAGCGCCCTCGCCGCCTCCGGCGCCACCCTCACCTCCACGGGCGAGGCGGTGCAGTTCTGGGTGCTGGGCACCGTCGCCGTCATCGGCGCGCTGTGCACGGTCCTGATGCGCAAGGCCGTCCACAGCGCCCTCTGCCTCGCCGGGACGATGATCATCCTGGCGGTGTTCTACCTCGCCAACGGGGCGTACTTCCTGGGCGTCGTCCAGGTCATCGTCTACACCGGCGCCATCATGATGCTCTTCCTCTTCGTGGTCATGCTCGTCGGCGTCACGGCGGCGGACTCGCTCAAGGAAACCCTCAAGGGGCAGCGCTGGTACGCCGTCCTGTGCGGGCTCGGCTTCGGCATCCTGCTGATCGCCGGCATCGCCAACGCCGGGCTCACCCACTTCAACGGGCTCGGCCGGGTGAACTCCGCCGGACACGTCCAGGGCCTGGCCGAGCTGATCTTCACCCGCTACATCTTCGCCTTCGAGATCACCGGCGCCCTGCTGATCACGGCGGCCGTCGGCGCGATGGTGCTCACCCACCGCGAGCGCACCGAGCGGGCCGCCACCCAGCGCGAACTCGCCGAGAAGCGCGTGCGCGAGGGCGTGCAGCTCCCGCCGCTGCCGGCCCCCGGCGTCTACGCCCGGCACAACGCGGTCGACGTGGCCGGCCTGCTCCCGGACGGCACCCCGTCCGAGCTGACCGTCAGCAAGACGCTGCGGGCCCGCGGGCAGGTCCGCGACGTGTCGGGCCAGGCCCTGGACGACCTCAAGGCGCTGGAGCAGCGCTCCGCGGAGCGCCTCGGCCGTGAGGAGGCCTCGAAGTGAACCCGGTCAACTACCTGTACCTGGCGGCCCTGCTGTTCACCATCGGCGCCTCCGGTGTGCTGATCCGGAAGAACGCGATCGTGCTGTTCATGTGCATCGAGCTGATGCTCAACGCGTGCAACCTCGCGTTCGTGGCCTTCTCCCGGATGCACGGCAACCTCGACGGCCAGATCATCGCGTTCTTCACGATGGTCGTCGCCGCCGCGGAGGTCGTGGTGGGCCTCGCGATCATCGTGTCGCTGTTCCGTACCCGCCACTCGGCCTCGGTCGACGACGCCAGCCTGATGAAGCTGTAAGGGGCGCTCACCGTGGAGAATCTGATTGCGCTGCTGATCGCGGCGCCCCTGCTCGGAGCGGTGGTGCTGCTCTGCGGCGGCCGGCGCCTCGACAAAGCCGGGCACTGGCTCGGCACCCTGTTCGCCGCCGTATCCTTCGGCATCGGCGTCGTCCTGTTCGCCGACATGCTGGGCCGCAGCGCCGATGACCGGACCCTGCACCAGTTCCTGTACACCTGGATCCCGGTGGAGGGCTTCCAGGCGGACATGGCGTTCCAGCTGGACCAGCTGTCGATGACCTTCGTCCTGCTGATCTCCGGCGTGGGCACGCTCATCCACATCTACTCCATCGGCTACATGGAGCACGACGAGCGCCGCCGCCGCTTCTTCGGCTACCTCAACCTGTTCGTCGCGGCGATGCTGCTGCTCGTCCTCGCCGACAACTACCTCCTGCTGTACTTCGGCTGGGAGGGCGTGGGCCTGGCCTCGTACCTGCTGATCGGGTTCTGGCAGCACAAGCCCAGCGCGGCCACGGCAGCGAAGAAGGCCTTCCTGGTCAACCGCGTCGGTGACATCGGCCTGTCGATCGCGATCATGCTGATGTTCACCACGTTCGGCACCTTCGCCTTCGAGCCGCTCTTCGCAGCGGTCGGCGGGGCCACCGAGGGCAAGCTGACGGCCATCGGCCTGATGCTGCTGCTGGCCGCCTGCGGCAAGTCGGCGCAGGTGCCGCTGCAGTCCTGGCTCGGCGACGCGATGGAGGGCCCGACCCCGGTCTCGGCCCTGATCCACGCGGCGACCATGGTCACCGCCGGCGTCTACCTGATCGTCCGCTCGGCCGCGATCTTCAACGGGGCGCCGGACGCCCAGCTGGTGGTCACGGTCGTCGGCGCGGTCACGCTGCTCTTCGGTGCGATCGTCGGTTGCGCGAAGGACGACATCAAGAAGGCCCTCGCCGGGTCCACGATGTCGCAGATCGGCTACATGATCCTCGCGGCGGGCCTCGGCCCGATCGGCTACATCTTCGCGATCATGCACCTGGTCACGCACGGCTTCTTCAAGGCGGGCCTCTTCCTCGGCGCCGGTTCCGTGATGCACGGGATGAACGACGAGGTGGACATGCGCAGGTACGGCGGCCTGCGGACGTACATGCCGGTCACCTTCGCGACCTTCGGCCTCGGCTACCTCGCCATCATCGGCTTCCCGGGACTGTCGGGCTTCTTCTCCAAGGACAAGATCATCGAGGCGGCCTTCGCGAAGGGCGGCACCGAGGGCT
The DNA here is from genome assembly GCF_055581065.1 of Streptomyces sp. NPDC031479. NCBI lineage: Bacteria > Bacillati > Actinomycetota > Actinomycetes > Kitasatosporales > Streptomycetaceae > Streptomyces > Streptomyces sp. NPDC031479. Next base: position 29,699 of record NZ_JBVIKC010000043.1, on the reverse strand, counting down.
GGATCCTCGGTGGAGTGGCCCTGCTGGGCGCGGCGATCACCGCCTTCTACATGACCCGGGTCATGCTCCTCACCTTCTTCGGCGAGAAGCGCTGGCAGCCGGACGCGGAAGGCCACCCCCCGCACCCGCACGAGTCCCCGAAGTCCATGACCGTCCCGATGGTCGTGCTCGCCTTCGGCTCGGTCTTCGCGGGCGGGTTCTTCTCGATCGGCGACCGGTTCGTGGACTGGCTGGAGCCGGTCACCGGGGACGCGCACGGCAACCCGCCGATCAGCGCCCTGACGGTCACCCTGTCCACCATGGTGGTCCTGGTGATCGGTGTCGCCATCGCCTGGGGGATGTACGGCCGCAAGCCCGTCCCGGTCGTCGCCCCGCGCGGCTCGCTCCTCACCCGGGCTGCCCGCCGCGACCTGTACCAGGACGACTTCAACCACGTCGTGCTGGTGCGCGGCGGAGAGCACCTGACCCGCTCGCTCGTCTACGTGGACCACAGCCTGGTCGACGGAGTCGTCAACGGGACGGCCGCCTCGGTCGGCGGGCTCTCGGGCCGGCTGCGCAAGCTGCAGAACGGCTACGCCCGCAGCTACGCGGTCTCGATGTTCGGGGGCACGGCGATCCTGATCGCCGCGACCCTGCTGATGAGGGCGGTGTGAGATGAGTTTCCCGCTTCTGACGGTGACGGCGGCCGTGCCCGCGGTCGGCGCGGTCCTCACGGCGGCCGTCCCGGCCGCCCGCAGGACCGCCGCCAAGTGGCTCGCGCTGCTGTTCTCCCTGGCCACGCTGGCCCTGGCCGTGCTGGTCGCGGTCCGCTTCGAGCCCGGTGGCGACCGCTACCAGCTCACCGAGTCCCACGCCTGGATCCAGGACTTCGGCGTCCGCTACGAAGTGGGCGTCGACGGCATCGGGGTGGCGCTGATCGCGCTCACCGCCGTGCTGATCCCCTTCGTCATCGGCGCCGGCTGGAACGACGCCGACCCTCTGGAGACGTCGAACTCGCGCTGGCGGCCGACGCAGGGCTTCTTCGCCCTGATCCTGATGGTCGAGGCGATGGTGATCATCTCCTTCGAGGCCACCGACGTCTTCCTCTTCTACATCTTCTTCGAAGCCATGCTCATCCCGATGTACTTCCTCATCGGCGGCTTCGGGGACCGGGCCCACGCGGGCACCGACGAGAACGCGGCCGCGCAGCGCTCCTACGCGGCGGTCAAGTTCCTCCTCTACAACCTGGTCGGCGGTCTGATCATGCTGGCCGCCGTCATCGGGCTGTACGTGGTCGCCGGGAACTTCTCCCTCCAGGAGATCACCGCCGCCCGCGCCGCCGGCACCCTCGACATGGCCACCAACACCGAGCGGCTCCTCTTCCTCGGCTTCTTCTTCGCCTTCGCGGTGAAGGCCCCGCTGTGGCCGCTGCACACCTGGCTGCCGAACGCGATGGGCGAGTCCACCGCCCCGGTCGCCGTCCTGATCACCGCGGTCGTCGACAAGGTCGGCACCTTCGCGATGCTCCGCTTCTGCCTCGGGCTCTTCCCCGACGCCAGCAAGTGGGCCACCCCGGTGATCCTCGTCCTGGCCCTGATCAGCATCGTCTACGGCGCGCTCCTCGCGGTCGGACAGCGGGACATCAAGCGGCTGGTCGCGTACGCGTCGATCTCGCACTTCGGCTTCATCATCCTGGGCATCTTCGCGATGACCTCCCAGGGCCAGTCGGGCGCGACGCTCTACATGGTCAACCACGGGATCTCGACGGCCGCGCTGATGCTGGTCGCCGGATTCCTGATCTCCCGGCGCGGCTCGCGGCTCATCGCCGACTACGGCGGCGTCCAGAAGGTGGCCCCGGTCCTCGCCGGCACCTTCCTGATCGGCGGCCTCGCCACCCTCTCCCTGCCGGGCCTGGCGCCCTTCGTCAGCGAGTTCCTGGTACTGGTCGGCACGTTCGCCCGCTACCCGGTCGTCGGGATCATCGCCACCGTCGGCATCGTGCTGGCGGCGCTCTACACCCTGGTCCTGTACCAGCGCACCATGACCGGCCCCGTCAAGGAGGAGGTCTCCGGCATGCGGGACCTGCGCCTGCGCGAGGTCCTCGTGGTCGCCCCGCTGATCGCGCTGCTGATCGGACTGGGCGTCTACCCGAAGGTGCTCACCGACATCGTCAACCCGGCGGTGGAGCACACCATGTCGGACGTGAAGCAGACCGACCCGAAGCCCGAGGTGGCCGTCGAGGCCAAGAATGGGGAGGCGGCCAAGTGAGCACCGCGACTGCTGCCCAGGCCCTGCTGAACCTGGCGGCCAACGGACCGGCCGACAAGATCCCGGCCCCGCACATCGAGTACGCGCAGCTGGCGCCCACGCTGATCGTGGTGGGCGCGGCCGTCGTCGGAGTCCTCGTCGAGGCCTTCGTCCCGCGCAAGTCCCGTTACCTCGTCCAGGTGTTCCTGGCCGTCGCCGCGCTGGCCTCGGCCTTCGCGGCGGTCGTCGGCCTCGCCGCCGGCGGCTACGGCAGCACCAAGGCCCACATCGCGGCCATGGGCGCGATCGCCGTGGACGGCCCGGCCCTGTTCCTCCAGGGCACGATCCTGCTGGCCTCGATCGTGGCCGTGTTCACCTTCGCCGAGCGCCGCCTGGACCCGGCGGCGCACGGCAACCGGGTGGACTCCTTCGCCGCGCAGGCCGCGTCGGTACCGGGCAGCGAGAGCGAGAAGGCCGCCGTCAAGGCCGGGTTCACCACCACCGAGGTGTTCCCGCTGGCCCTGTTCGCGATCGCCGGCATGCTGATCTTCCCGGCGGCCGACGACCTGCTGACGCTGTTCATCGCGCTGGAGGTCTTCTCCCTCCCGCTGTACCTGCTCTGCGCCGTCGCCCGCCGCCAGCGGCTGATGTCGCAGGAGGCCGCGGTCAAGTACTTCCTGCTCGGCGCGTTCTCCTCCGCCTTCCTCCTCTTCGGCATCGCGCTGATCTACGGCTACGCGGGCTCGGTCTCCTACGCGGTGATCGCCGACGTGGTCGACGGCACCGTCGCCAAGCTCGACCCGGCCCTGGCCTCCACCATGGGCAACGACGCGCTGCTGCTGATCGGCGGTGCGCTGATCCTGATGGGCCTGCTCTTCAAGGTCGGCGCGGTCCCCTTCCACATGTGGACCCCGGACGTCTACCAGGGCGCCCCGACCCCGGTCACCGGCTTCATGGCCGCCGCGACCAAGGTGGCCGCCTTCGGCGCGCTGCTGCGCCTGCTCTACGTGGTCCTCCCCGGTCTGCGCTGGGACTGGCGGCCGGTGATGTGGGGCGTCGCGATCGTCACGATGCTGGCGGGCGCGGTGATCGCCGTGACCCAGACCGACGTGAAGCGGCTCCTGGCGTACTCCTCGATCGCGCACGCGGGCTTCATCCTGGCCGGTGTGATCGCGACCTCGGCGGAGGGCGTCCAGTCCGTCCTGTTCTACCTGCTGGCCTACTCCTTCGTGACGATCGGCGCCTTCGCGGTGGTCACGCTGGTGCGCGACGCGGGCGGCGAGGCCACTCACCTGTCGAAGTGGGCGGGACTGGGACGGCGTTCGCCGCTCACCGCCGCCGTGTTCGCGGTGTTCCTGCTGGCCTTCGCCGGCATCCCGCTGACCTCCGGCTTCGCGGGCAAGTTCGCCGTGTTCAAGGCGGCGGCGGAGGGCGGCGCGGGGGTGCTGGTCGTGGTCGGTGTGATCTCGTCCGCGATCGCCGCGTTCTTCTACATCCGGGTGATCGTGCTGATGTTCTTCAGCGAGCCGAAGGCCGACGGCCCGACCGTGGCCGTCCCCTCGCCGCTGACGATGACGACCATCGCGGTCGGCGTGGCCGTCACCCTGGTCCTGGGTCTGGCCCCGCAGTACTTCCTGGACCTGGCGGGCCAGGCGAGCACGTTCGTGCGCTGACCCTCCCGGTCCGCGCGGAAGGGCCCGGCTCCCTCGGAGCCGGGCCCTTCGCGTGGGCGGACGGCTACTCGGGCCGTGGCCGCTTCGGCGTGATCGCGTCGAGGTCGAGATCGACGGGGAAGGGGACGGAGACCTTCAGGCGGTCGTGGAAGATGCCGGTGGCCACGTACTTGCGGGTGGCGGGATCGAGTTCGTAGACGTAGACCACGGCCCGGCCTTCCTTGTTCTCCACACGCCAGAAGTGGAGGATCCCGGCCCTGGCGTACTTCAACGGCTTCGTTTCGCGGTCACGCCCGATGGAGTCGGGGGAGACCACTTCGATGGCCAGAACCACGGCCCCGGCGGGGAATCGCGTTTGTTCCAGAGCATCGACGACATCCGCGCGCACGACGACGACGTCCGGCTCGGGCCGATTCAGCTTGTCGATGTCGATGGTGAATTCGCGGAAGACCTCGAAGTCGTCAGGGGCCACCGATTGCAGTTGCCACTTGCACAAGTCGATGGCCCGCTCGTGGAAGACGCTCTGCGGGCTCACGAAGATCAGGCTCCCGTCGATCAGCTCCGTGTGCGGAGGCAGATTCGGAAGCGTGTCCAGGTCGTCCGCGGTCCAGCCGCCCGCAGGCGGGATCGGCCAGCGCGGCCCCGGTTCTGGTTCAGGCTGCGGCGCTGCGGATTCGACGCTCATCAGTGCTCCCATGGGGCAGAGTCTCGCGAGTGCGACCAGCGTATCGCCGGGCAATCGCGGAACCCCGTCCATTCGGGTGAGTCATATGCGGGAGGCAGTTGACGACGTCGGTCGGTGCCGCCTAGTGGCCGTGCGCGTGCGTCGACGGGTTGGCGGCGCCCGGTACCTGCGGGGGCTTGTTCGGGCAGGGCAGGGCCGGGTTCCAGTTGTGGAAGCGGCCCGCCGGGTTCTTCTCGTACGCCCACATGTGCAGGTCGTAGTGCTTGGGCATGCCCGTCCAGTGGCCGGGCATCGGCCCGTCGAAGGGGAGTCCGAACATGCTGGGCCGGTCGTCGGTGGTCGTCAGGTCCTGGTCGCGGTCGGTGGACATCCACTCCACGGTCTGGAGCTTGCGCCGGCCGTTGCGGTCCTTCGTGTAGCTGTAGAGGAGCGCGGTCGGCTTGGCGGGGTCCTTCGAACCCCAGTAGGCCTCCTTGACGTAGTGGTAGCCCATGGAGCCGACCCCGAACGGGTTGCTCATGCACGCCTCTCCGTGCGGGACGTACCCGTCCTTGATGGCCTCCCGCTCGTCCACGTACTTCGCCGTCACCGCCATCGCCGTCGCCATGTCCCGCATGGCCTGCCGGTTGCGCGGGTCGGGCGCGGGGCCGTCCACCGCGTGGGCCGCCGGCACGGCGGCCAGGCCGAGCGACACGGCGGCCGCGCAGGCGAGAACGGGCTTCAGGCTGCGAACGGGCATCGGAACTCCTGGTGGGGTGGGGCCGTTTCATCCACCTTCGCGGTGGTTCGTACGGCCTGCACCCGGCGGGCCTCCGAACGGGGGCGCCGCTTCCTCTAAGGGGTGGCGGCGGGAGCCTGGGCGGCCGGGCGGGGCCGGGTGGTGCCGGGGCGGCACGTGACCTTCGTGTTGAAGGGCTCGAAGCGTCCGGCGGGGTTGTCCTTCCACAGCCACAGGTGCAGCGAGTAGTGGACCTTCTGCCCCGGGAAGCGCGGGGGCAGCGGGCCGCGGAAGGGCTCCCCGAACAGGGACGGACGGTCGTCGTCGGTCTCCACCAGGCCGTCCTTGTCCACGACCATCCATTCGAGGCCCGCCAGGCGCCACCGGCCCTTGCCGTCGCCCTCGTAGAGCAGGGCGGTGGGCCTGGCCGGGTCGACGGAGCCGTCGTAGGCGTGGTTGAAGTGCGGGTAGCCGAGGGAGCCGGCGCCGCCCGACGGGTTCATGACGCAGTACTTGTCGGGGACGTACCCGTCGGCGACGCCGACGCTGTGCCGGTGGTACTTGGCGGTCGCCCGGTAGGTCAGGGCCAGTTGGGCGGAGGGCGCGAGCCGGGACGACGGCCCGGCGGGCGGGGCCGGCGGGGCGGGCGCGGCGGCGGCGGCCGACGGCGCGGCCGCCAGCGTCGCCGCGGCCGCGAGGGCGAGCGGGATGAGCTTCGCGTTGCGAGGGGGCATGCGAGCAGCGTCACCCGCCCCGTCGGGCCCCGCCACGGGTGGGGGAGCGTACGGGTGGTCAGGCCGCTCGGGCGGCGTACGCGCGGACGTCGGCGTCGGTGTCGGCGACCGCGGTGGCCAGCGCCGCCCGCGCCCCCGGGGCGTCCCGGTGGGCGAGCAGCGCCAGCACGGCGGCCTTGCGGACGTCGGCCTCGGGATCCGCCAGGGCCCCGGCGAGGGCGGCCACCGCGGTGGAGGGCGCCGCCGCGGCCAGCGCCGCCGCCGCCCCGGCCCGCACCCGCCAGGCCGGATCCGCGAGCGCCGCCACGGCGGCCGGAGCGTACCCGGGCGGGCACCCGACCGCCCCGAGCGCCCCGAGCGCGGCCCCCCGCACGACGGGATCCGGATCCCGCAGCAGGGCCCCGAGCGCGGCGTGCACGGGAGCGGGCTCCGGCCCGGGGGACCCGTCGGGCCCGGTGGGCGGGGTGAGCGAGGCCAGGCCCTTGGCCACGGCCACGCGGACCTCCCGGGACGGGTCCGCCGTGGCCGTCGCCAGTTCCCGGACGGCGTCCACCGAGACCAGGGCCCGTACGGCGTGTACGCGGACCTCCGGTTCGGGGTCGGTCAGCGATGCCGCGTACAGCGCGGCGTCGCCCAGCCGCAGCGCGCGCAGGGCCTCCAGGGCCGCCGCCCGGACCACGCCGTCGGGCACCGCGAGGGCGGCGCGCAGCCCCGCCCGCAGCGCCGGGTCGCCCGGCAGGACCTCCAGCAGTTCCCGCAGCGCAGCGGCCGCGGCGGCCCGTACCGGCGCGGCCCGGTCCCCGAGCCGGTCGGCGAGCGCCGGGCCCGCCCCGGCGGGGACGGTCTCCCCGACCGCGGCGACGGCCGCGGCCCGCACCGCCGGGTCCGGGTCGTCGAGGTAGGGGCGCAGCGTCGCCAGGTCGGGGGTCTCCTCGGCGAGCGCGAGCAGCTCCAGGATGCGCGGCGAGCCGCCGGGCGAGGTGACCCCCGCGGGCCCGTCCCCGGGCACCGCCCCACCGGCTCCATCAGCCCCATCAGCCCCACCGGCCACGGCCGCCTGCCCGGCCGGGCCGTCCGCGCCCACCGGGCCCGCCGCGCCCGGCCGTCCCGCCGGTCCCGCCGGTCCCGCCACCGCCACCGGTGTCAGGGCCGTCTCCCCCAGCGGGCGCGACGGGCCGCCCCGGGGGGTGAACTCCGGGACCGGGACCACGTACGGTTCCACCGGCCGGGCGGTGAACTCCATCCCGCCCGAAGCCCCCTTGCGCAGGTCCAGGTGGTACAGCCAGTCCTCGTCGGCGCGCTCCGGATGGTCGAGCCGCTCGTGGTACAGCCCCCAGCGGGACTCCGTGCGCGTCAGCGAGGCCCGCGCCGCCATCTCCGCGCAGTCCCGGATGAACGACACCTCCGCGCACCGCATCAGCTCGTGCGGGGTCCGCGCGCCCATCTCCGCGATCTCGCCGCTCATCCGGGTGAAGGCCTCCACCGCCAGCGACAGCTTCGCCCCCGTCTTCGGCGGGGCGACGTAGTCGTTGACGAACCGCCTCAGCTTGTACTCCACCTGCGGCTGCGGCGGCCCGTCCGGATGCCGCAGCGGACGGTAGACCAGCTCGTGCGCCGCCGCCACCTGGCCGGCCGGCAGCTCGCCCTCGTACGCCGTGTACCGGGCGGCATCCTCCCCCGCCAGGTCCCCGAAGACGAACGCCCCGATCATGTAGTTGTGCGGCACCGAGGCCAGGTCCCCGGCCGCGTACAGCCGGGGCACGGTGGTGCGGGCGTGGTCGTCGACCCGGACGCCCGACGCCGAGTGCCCGCCGCACAGGCCGATCTCCGAGATGTGCATCTCGATGTCGTGCGTGCGGTAGTCGTGGCCCCGCCCCGCGTGGAACGTGCCGCGCGTCGGCCGCTCGGTGGTGTGCAGGATCGATTCGAGGGAGGACACCGACTCCTCCGGGAGGTGGCTGAGCTTCAGGTACACCGGCCCCCGGTCCGAGGCGAGTTCGGCCGCGAACTCCGCCATCATCTGCCCCGACCAGTAGTCGGAGTCCACGAACCGCTCGCCGTGCCGGTTGACCTGGTAGCCGCCGAAGGGGTTGGCGACGTAGGCGCAGGCCGGCCCGTTGTAGTCCTTGATCAGCGGGTTGATCTGGAAGCACTCGATCCCGGTGAGCGCCGCGCCCGCGTGGTAGGCCATGGCGTAGCCGTCACCGGCGTTGGTCGGGTTCTCGTACGTCCCGTACAGATATCCGGAGGCCGGCAGACCGAGCCGCCCGCAGGGGCCGGTCGCCAGGATCACCGCGCCCGCCCGGACCGTCACGAAGGCACCGGTGCGCGTGTTGAAGGCGGCGGCGCCGATCGCCCGGCCGTCGTCCGGGGAGGTGAGCACGCGGACCGGCATCACCCGGTTCTCGATCCGGATCCGCTCGCGCATCTCGCGCCGCCGCAGCTGCCGGTAGAGCACCTTCTTGACGTCCTTGCCCTCCGGCATGGGCAGCACGTACGAACCGGAGCGGTGCACCTGGCGGACCGCGTACTCGCCGTGCTCGTCCTTCTCGAACTTCACCCCGTACGACTCCAGCCGCCGCACCATCGCGAACCCGCGGGTGGCGGTCTGGCGGACGGTGGACTGGTCGACGACGCCGTCGTTGGCGCGGGTGATCTCCGCGACGTAGTCGTCGGGCTCGGCGCGGCCGGGCACGACCGCGTTGTTCACCCCGTCCATGCCCATGGCGAGCGCGCCGGAGTGGCGCACGTGGGCCTTCTCCAGCAGCAGGACGCTCGCCCCGCGCTCGGCGGCGGTCAGCGCGGCCATCGTGCCGGCGGTGCCGCCGCCGATGACGAGGACGTCGCAGGAGAGTTCCTCGGCGTCGCCGATCGCGGGAATGTCCACGGTGGGTGTCCTTCGGGGTTCGGGAGTTCAGAGCGAGTTGACGATCCGCCGCCGCAGCGCCGAGCGGTCGGCGCCCCGGTCGCGCGGACGGGGTACGGGGAGCACCTCGCCGCTGCCCAGCAGGGCGACGCGGTCGCCGAGGTGCAGGGCCTCGTCCACGTCGTGGGTCACGAAGACGACGGTGGCCCCGGTGCCCGCGAGGACGTCCACGAGGAGGTCCTGCATGCCGGCGCGGGTCTGGGCGTCGAGCGCCCCGAAGGGCTCGTCCATCAGGACGGCACGGGGCCGCGCGACGAGGGCGCGGGCCAGCTGGACGCGTTGGCGCTGGCCGCCGGAGAGCTGGTGGGGGAGCTTGTGCGCGTGCCCGGCGAGGCCGACCCGGGCCAGCCAGGCCTCGGCGGTGCGCCTGCGGCGCTCGCGGGGGGTGCCGGGGCATTCCGGGAGGTCGGGCCGGCCGATGGCGAGGGGGAGTTCCACGTTGGCCCGTACCGTGCGCCAGGGCAGCAGGGCGTCTTCCTGGAAGACCAGCGCCCGGTCGGCGTCCGGCCCGGTGACGGGCCGTCCGTCCTGTTCGACGGCCCCGCCCAGCGGCGGCAGCAGCCCGGCCAGGGTCCGCAGCAGGGTCGACTTCCCGCATCCGGAGGGGCCTACGACGGCCAGCACCTCACCGGCTTCGACCGTCAGGTCGACCCCGTCGAGGACCACGCCCCCACGGTGCCCGAGCCGCGCCCCGCGCAGGGCGAGCACGGCGCCGGCGGGCCCGGCGGCGACATCGGACGGACTCATGGGGCCACCTCTCGTGCGCTGCTCCGCGGGACGGGCCCGTGGTCGTGGGGACGGCCGGCGAGGACGTGCCCGGCGGCTCCGGGGGCGGACCGCCCCCGGCCCCCGCCCTCCACGCCGCCCTCCACGCCGGCCGCGATCCGCCCGTCGGGGTCCCGCCCGGCCGCGATCCGCCCGTCGGGGTCCCGCCCGGCCGGGATCCGCCCGGCCTCGGTCCGCTCCGGGCGGGGCCGCGGGCGGGCCGGTGCGGGGGCCTCGCGGGAGGGGAGCCAGTGGGTCAGGCGGCGGCCCGTCCGTTCCACCAGGGTCGACGTCAGCCAGCCCAGCGCCCCGATCGTGGCCATGCCGACGAAGACGCCCGGGTAGTCCACCACCGTGTAGTCCTGCCAGGTCCGGTACCCGACCCCGTACTCGCCGGAGATCATCTCGGCGGAGATCACACAGATCCACGAGACCCCCACCCCCACCGACAGTCCGCCGAAGATCCCCGGCAGGGCCCCCGGCAGGACCACCGAGAACAGCACCCGCCACCGGCTCCCGCCCATGGTCAGGACCGCCTCCTCCCACACCGGGGACAGCGCCGCCACCGCGTGCCGGGTCGAGACCAGCACCGGGAAGAAGGCCGCCGCGCAGGTGATGAAGACGATCCCCTGCTCGTTGGAGGGGAACAGCAGGATCGCCACCGGCACCAGCGCGATCGCCGGGACCGGCCGCAGCACCTCCAGCACCGGGGTCAGCAGGTCCGAGGCGAGCCGGGAGCGGGCCACCGCGGTGCCCGCCGTCACGCCGAGGACGGCGGCGAGCGCGAAGCCCGTCACGATCCGGCGCAGGCTGTCCGCCAGGTCCTGCCAGTACGGGCCCGTCGCCGCCCGTTCGACCAGCTTCGACGCCACCTCCCCGGCCGTCGGGAACTGCTCGAACCGCAGCCACAGGTTCACGTCCAGCGAGGTCAGCGCCTGCCACAGCGCGAGCGCCGCCAGCAGCGAGGCCGCGCGCAGCGCCCGTCGGCCGGCGCTCATCCGGCCAGCTCCACGGCCTCGGCGTAGCTCACGGTCCGCGCCCCGGAGTCCTGGTGCCGCTCGGTGTACGCCCTCGCGCCCGCCGCCGTGACGAAGGCGCGCAGATCGCCGCCCTCGGTGACCCATACCGCGCGGTCGGCGAACCAGAGGGTGCCGGTCACGGCGTCGGGGACGTACGCGGCCCTGACGTCCGCGCCGCGCGCCGCCCGCAGGAGCTCGCGCGGGGTGGCGTACGGCTGCGTGGAGGACCGCCCCTTGAGCCACAGCTCCGGCCGGGCGCCCGCCGCGAGCCCGTAGCGCGGGCCGGCCGCCGCGACGCGCCCGAGCGGCTCCGGGTCGACGAAGGCGTCCACGTCCACGTCACCGAGCAGCTTGGCGTCCTTCAGGACGGGCACGTCCTGCTTGAGCGCCTCGATCAGCTCGGGGCGCAGGGCCGGGTCGAAGGTGGCGATGCCGTTCGCGCCGTTGTAGAGGTAGACCACCTCCGCCGGGAGGCCGGTCTCCTTGGCCACCGTTTCGGCGGAGGCCACCGGTTCGGTCCGCAGGTGCTCCGTGGCCCGCTGCTGGGCACGCAGGAAGTCGTCCACCACGCCGGGGCGCTGCCGGGCGAACCTCTCCCGGACGGTGACCCCGTGGAAGGTCGGCAGGTTCAGCTCGGCGCCGTCGTAGAGGGCCTTGGCCTTGCCCTCGTAGGCGAGCTGCCCGGGCCAGGCCACGAACTGGGAGAGGGCGTCGGCGCTGCCCGCCTGGAGGGCCGAAGCCCCCACGCTGGGCTGCTGGTTGAGTTTCTGGATGCCGCTCGCGGGGTCGATCCCGGCCCGCCGCAGGGCCCGTACGAGGGTGCCGTCGGCGGCGGAGCCCACGCTGGTGGAGACCTTCTTGCCGCGCAGGTCGGCGAGGGACTCCAGCTTCGAGTCGGGCGCCGTGACGATGGTGTTGAGGCCGCCGCGCAGGTTGTAGCCCGTCACCGACACGAGCCGGGTGGGTTGCTTCAGTTCCTTGCCGCGGGCCGCGTTGATGAGCAGAGGGAAGTCGCCCATCGAGCCGATGTCGACCTTCCCGGCGGTCATCTGGGCGGTGATCGGGGCGCCGGTCGCGTAGTCCTGCCAGTCCACCCGGTACGTGACGCCCTCGCGCCGGCCGCGGGCGGCGAGCTCCTGCTCGAAGTAGCCCAGGGAGCGCAGCAGGGTGCCGGCGGTGACGGTGTTGATGGTCTTGGACTGGTAGCCGACGGTCACGGTGACGGTCTTGGCGGTGTCGGCCCCGGAGGCCTGTCCGCAGGCGGTGGCGAGCGGGGCGAGCAGCAGGACGAGGGCGGGCGCCAGGGTTCTCGTACGCACGACGGGGGTGCCTTTCGCCGGTATCAACGGAGCAGGTAGGGCATGTTGACGGTCACCGCGCCCGTGGGGCAGCGGGCGGCGCACGGTCCGCAGTACCAGCACTCGTCGACGTGCATGTACGCGGTGCCGTCCTCCTCGCGGATGGCGAGCGAGTCGAGCGGACACATGTCGACGCAGAGGGTGCAGCCGCTGATGCACAGCGATTCGTCGATGGTCACGGGCACGTCGCCGCGCTGGGGGACCACGGGCATGGCTGTCTCCAGGAGGAAGGGGAGGGCGGTGTCACAGGGCGCGGCGCAGCAGGCCGCTCATGGTGATGCGGTCGCCGCGGAAGCGGATGAACTCCAGGTCCACGGGGCGTCCGTCGGCGAGGTGGGTGAGCCGTTCCAGCATCAGGACGGCGGCCCCGCGCGGGGCCTGGAGGACGGCGGCGGAGTGCGCGTCGGCGTTGACGGCCTCGACGGTGATCTCGGCGTGGCCGAGCGGCTGTCCGGTGAGCTCCTCCAGCAGCCGGAACACGTCGGTGTGCTCCAGGTCGCAGTCCAGGAGGGCGGCGCCGATGTCCAGGGGGACGTAGGTGAGGTCGAGGGAGAGCGGCAGGCCGTTCAGCAGGCGCAGCCGTTCGACGTAGAGCACGTCGGCGTGCTCGGGCAGGCCGAGGCGGCGGGCGACGGGGGCGGGGGCGCGGACGGGGCCCGCCGTGCGGACCTCGTTGGTGACCTCGCCGTGCTCGCGCAGGGTTTCCGCGAGGCCCTGGAGCCGGTCCAGCCCGTGCGGGTACTTCTCGCAGACGACGACGGTGCCCACGCCCGGCCGGCGCTCCACGAGGCGTTCGCCGCGCAGCAGGTCCAGGGCCTGGCGGACGGTGTTGCGGCCGGCGCCGTACTCGGCGGCGAGGGCGTCCTCCAGGGGGAGCACGCCGGCGGGGAAGGCGCCGGCCAGGATCTGGTGGCGCAGCAGGTCGGCCAGCTGGCGCGCCTGGTCCGCGCGCAGCCGCCGGCGGCGCGCGGCGGCGACCGGGACGGTGCGTGCGGAGGTGCGTTCGGCTGGCATGGCAGGGAACGTACCGGGGGTGCGGGGGCAATGGTGTTGCCGCAGTATTGCGCCACCAACGGGCCGCGCCGCACCGGCTCTGACCTGCGGTTCCGGCGGGGCGGCGGGAAGATCCGCCACCCCGCCGGAGGGGTCTAGCGGGCGGAGCCCACGATCCGGCCGGTGACCTCGCCGAGGCCGACGCGGGTGCCGTCGGCGCCGGGGGCCCAGGCGGTGAGCGTGACGGTGTCGCCGTCCTCCAGGAAGGTGCGCTTGCCGTCGGCCAGCTCGATGGCGTCGCGGCCGTTCCAGGTGAGCTCCAGGAGGGAGCCGCGCTGGTCGACCTCGGGGCCGCTGACGGTGCCGGAGCCGTACACGTCGCCCGTGCGCAGCGAGGCGCCGTTGACGGTCATGTGGGCCAGCTGCTGGGCGGCGGTCCAGTACATCGAGGCGAACGGCGGGCGCGCCACCTCCTGCCCGTTGATGGAGACGGTGATGCGCAGGTCGAAGCCGCCGGGGCGGTCGGCCGCGGAGTCGTCGAGGTAGGGCAGGAGCGGGAAGTCCCGGGCGGGCGGGGCCACGCGGGCCGCGTCCAGGGCCTCCAGGGGGGTCACCCAGGCGGAGACGGAGGTGGCGAAGGACTTGCCGAGGAAGGGGCCGAGCGGCACGTACTCCCAGGCCTGGACGTCGCGTGCGGACCAGTCGTTGAGGAGGAAGAGGCCGAAGACGTGGTCCTCGAAGTCGCCGAGCGCGACGGGGCGGCCCAGCTCGGACGGGGTGCCGACGACGAAGCCGACCTCGGCCTCGATGTCGAGCTTGACGGAGGGCCCGAAGACGGGCGCCGCGTCGGTGGGGGCCTTGCGCTGCCCGGAGGGCCGCACGACGTCCGTGCCCGACACCACGATCGTTCCCGACCGGCCGTGGTAACCGATCGGCAGGTGCTTCCAGTTCGGGGTCAGCGCGTCCCCGTCCGGGCGGAAGATCTTCCCGACGTTGGTGGCGTGGTGCTCGCTCGCGTAGAAGTCGACGTAGTCCGCGACCTCGTACGGCAGGTGCAGGGTGACGGCGTCGAGCGGCAGCAGGTGCGGCTCGACGGTCCCGCGGTGGCCCGGGTCGGTCACCCAGGCGGTCAGCGCGCGGCGCACGTCCCGCCAGGCGGTGCGGCCGGCGGCCAGCAGGGGGTTCAGCGAGCCCTGGGCGAGGAGCCCGGCGTACGGGGATCCGAGCGCGAGGGCGACGGCCCCGGCGTCGAGCACGTGCCCGCCGATCCGCACGCCGACGCGGCGGCGCTCCGGCTCCTGCGCGGTGCTGAACACGCCGTAGGGGAGGTTGTGCGGCCCGAACGGGTCGCCCTCGGGAACGTCGAGGGGGCTCTGCTGGGGCATGGGGTACTGCCTCGCTTTCCATGCGGTCCGGGGGTGTCCCGGGGGCTGGCTGACACGTTACGTGTCTGGTGGGGTCTGTGGGAGGCCGGATTCGGGCGCTATTTGTAGGACTTGTCCAATGGGGTCCGTATCCTTGGCGCCGTGACTTCCGCCCTTCCGTATGCCTTGATCGCCACTGACCTGGACGGGACTCTGCTGTGCACCGCGGACACCGTCTCCGCCCGCTCGCACAAGGCTCTCGCCACGGCGCGCGCGGCCGGAGCCCAGCACATCGTGGTCACCGGACGCCCCGTCCCGCAGGTCCGGAAGATCCTGGAGGATCTTGGGTATACGGGGCTCGCGGTGTGCGGGCAGGGCGCGCAGGTGTACGACACGGCGCGCGGCCGCCTGCTGCACTCCGTCTCCATGGACCGGGGGCTCGCGGAGGTGGCCCTCGGCAAGATCGAGGCCGAGATCGGCGAGGTCTACGCGGCGGTCAACCAGGAGGGGCTCGACGGGGAGACCCTGATGGGGCCGGGCTACCGGATGTGGCACCCGCACCTGCCCATGGTCCGGGTCGGGAAGCGGGACGACCTCTGGTCGGCGCCGATCAACAAGGTGCTGCTCCAGCACCCGCACCTGGACGACGACGAGCTGACCCGGGCGGCGCGCGCGGTGGTCGGGGACCTGGTGAACGTCACGATGGCGGGGGAGCACACGGTGGAGCTCCAGCCGCCCGGAGTCGACAAGGCGGTGGGGCTCGCGCGGGCGGCCGAGGTCCTGGACCTGCCGGCGTCGTCGACGATCGCCTTCGGCGACATGCCGAACGACGTCCCGATGTTCGCCTGGGCGGCGCACGGGGTGGCGATGGCCAACGCGCACCGCGAGCTGCTGGCCGTCGCGGACGAGGTGACCCTCTCGAACGAGGAGCACGGCATCGCGGTGGTCCTGGAACGGCTCTATTCCTGAACGCGCCGCTGCGCCGGACTCCGTCCGACGGCCCACGGCGGGGTGAGCTCCCAGGTGTGCGCGCCGGGGTGGGCCAGGTAGGCCCAGCAGCCGGTGGCGCGGCCGGGGGCGGTGGCGGGGCAGTCGGGCAGGAGGGCGACTGTTTCCAGCCACCCGTCGTCGCCGCCGCCCGGCCCGGGCCACTGGGCCCACAGGGCGGTGCCGGAGCCGGTGTCGTGGACCAGGTCCATATGGGGGCCGGAGTGGCGTTCGAGCGCGCAGCGCAGCTCGGGGCCCTCCCCGAGCGCGGCCCGCAGGGCGCGGGCGTTCCCGGCGAGGAGCTCCGCGAGGGCGTCGAGGTGGTCGGCCGACAGGAGGCCGGGCGTACGGCAGGGGCCGCTCACGACGCCCACCCCCGGGCGACGATCCAGGCCACGCAGCCGACCCAGGCGACGGCCCCGAGGGTCACGGCCACGGCCTCCAGGCGGGGCGTCACGGCCGGCCCTCCACGCTGAGGGCGTTGCGCCGCGCGATCTCGGCCCGGAGCCGCTCCATGGGGTCGGCGAGCCGCACCTCGCGCGGCTCCGCCTCCCACTCGGGGCCCCCGCGTACGGGCCGCAGCGCCCAGTACGGTCCGGCGAGGCCCCGGAACTCCCCGAGACGGTCGTCGCGGCCGGTGTCCACGACGAGGGTTCCGGGAACGGGGGGCGGGGGAAGGGGCGTTCCACACACGGCGGTTCCTCTCCGTAGCGATGCCACTACCAAGCGGGTTCAGAGTGGCCGGGCGGTGGGGACACTTCAACTTGCCAGTGCGGAACGGAAGATCGGTCACGAGCCTGTGAATCGCAAGGAGTTGAACCCCGAAGCGGGCCCCGAAGCCGCCTTCGGGGCACGTCTGCGCAGCTCGCGGGAAGAGCGCGGCTGGAAGCAGGAGGAGCTCGGGAAGCGGCTGGGCTACTCCAGCACGCACGTCTCGGCGGTGGAAACCGGGCGCAAGATTTCTACTCTGCGTTTCGCGCGCAGTGCGGACGCGGTCTTCGGCACCGCGGGGACCGAGAACACGTTCGAACGTCAGTGGAGGGAGATCCGGCACGGCGTCCTGCTGGAGGGCTTCCCGGAGTTCCTCGGCTACGAGAGCCGGGCGGTGGAGATCCGGCTGTACGAGGTCGGCGTCATACCGGGACTGCTCCAGACGCCCGAGTACGCGACGGTGGTCACCGAGAGCACCGTCAAGAGAGGGGCCATCACTGCGGATCACGCGAGGGAGCGAATCGCGGTCGTCTCGGAGCGGCAGGCGGCACTGCTCCGCACTCCTCCGCCGCTGGTGTTCGTGGTGTTGGACGAGAGCTGTTTGCGTCGCCCCATTGGCGGACGCGCACTCATGGAGGAGCAGTTCACGCGACTGCTCGAATTCGCCGAATTGCCGAACACAGTCCTCCAGGTCGCTCCGTTCGACATGGGAGAGCGTCGCCCGCTCAGCTTGCCCGTCACGGTGCTGACGCTGCCCGACCGCTCGATCATGTCCTACTCCGAATCCGCCCAACGGGGACATCTGGAACGGGACAACAACTCCGTGGTGCCGATGCTGACGGCCTACCATCAACTGCAGGCCGGAGCGCACTCGCAGGCGGCTTCTGTGGCCATGATCGATCAGCTACGAAAGGGCACGTCGTGACGACCGAATCCCCCCGCTGGTTCAAGTCCTCCTACAGCGAGAACGGTGGCCAGTGCGTCGAGGTCGCCACCAACCTCGTCGCCTCGCGCGGTGTGGTCCCCGTCCGGGACTCCAAGCGCACCGACGGCCCCGAACTCGGCTTCACCGCCGACGCGTTCTCCGCCTTCGTCGACGGTCTCAAGGCCGTCTGAGCGGCCCGGCGGGCCCCGGGCGGGCAGCCCGGGGGCCCGTTCGGCCGCCCTCAGGCCGGCTACTGCATCAACTCGATGTGGGGATGCTCCGGAGCCGCCGGGCAGAAGTAGAGCTGCTGTTTGTAGCCGCTGCCGATCTGGATCCGGGTCGGTTGCGTCAGGTCGCGGTAGCGGGGGTCGGTCGAGGACGCGGCGGCCTGGTCTTCGTACGGGATCCAGCTGCCGTTGCTGCTGTCCCATTCGAAGGTGGCGATGGTCAGCAGCGGGTCCATCGCGGTGCCGCAGGCGGGGCAGGACCGGGGAGCGGGGTCGGTGTAGCCCCACATGGGCCAGCCGCCGGCCTTCCAGCCGGGGGCGATGGACAGGTGGCTCCCGTAGAACTCGTCCGGGTAGGGGGCGTAGGAGCTGTCCACATGGGCGTCAGCTGCCTGCCACAGGCTCCAGTCCCCGATCTGCTCCCGCAGTTCCTTGCTCAACTCCGCGCGACTGGGGTACTCGGTGACCTGCTCCGGCGCGAGCACGCACGGCTCCGGCAGGTATTCCTCGACCACCAGGGGCGGTTCCGGGGGTGAGGTGAGCATCTCGGTGACATCGGCCGCGGACCGCCAGACCAGCACGGTCCTGGGCATGTAGTGCTCCGGAGGGTGGTCGAAGGGGCACCACAGCACCTGGAGCAGATCCGCCCCGCCCCGGGCGGGCGGGCGCAGCACGGGGACGTCACGCACGTAGAGCTGGGCCAGGGGCAGCAGGGCGACCGGGCCCTCCAGCCACGAGCTGTCGTGCCAGGTCTCGTCGGAGTTGAGCCGGTCCAGGAACGCTCGCTCCTCGGGCGTGTACTCCGGGACGGGGGCATCACCGTCCGGGTGCATCGCCTCGCTCGCCCGGATGCGCTGCTTCAGGCGCAGTTCGGCCAGGGCGAGCTCCTCACCCTCGTGCGGGGCGTCGCAGTGCGGCCACGGCTCGTCGGCGGGCCACAGCAGGGGCCCGCCGACCGAACTGTCGTGCACCGAAGGGGCTCCGGGGCGGGGGTGCAACCGGGTCGCCGTGCGGGCCAGCGGGGCCAGTCGGGGGAAGACGGCGGTGACGTCGAGCGGCCGCGGCGGGGTGGTACGGACGAGATCCATGACGACGATGCTGCCAGCGCCCTCTGACACCGCGGAGCACCGATCCACGACGGTGCTCGGCGGTCGCACCGGGACTTGTGCCGGCAGCCGCGCCCGGACCCTAGCCCGCCGTGCGCGGCAGGCGGCGTTCCCACGTGCGGTGGAAGACGACTTCGTCACCTTCCCGGCACACCACCTCGTTCGAGGTGAGGAAGCCGCCCTCGTCGCAGGTGATCTCCGAGCGGGTCTCCACCCGCGCGTCCCAGCCCTCCTCCGGCCGGTGGAGCCGGATCCGCCACTCCGAGCGGCAGGACGCCGACAGCGGGTCCGCGTCCTGGATCTCGTAGACCTCCGCCGCCTCCTCCTCGTACTCCAGCCCGTCCGGGTAGACCCGGGTGCCGCCGTAGCGGGGGTCCACCTCCAGGCGCCAGGTGCCGCGCGCCACGTCCCGTACGACGAGCCGCTCCGGGCGCGGCCCGTCAAGGGTCTCGGGGTAGGAGACCCCCAGCGGCTCCGCCTGCTCCGGGGCCTCGAAGACGATGGCCGAGTCGGTGGCGGGGGAGCCCGAGCGGACCGGGAGTTCGAGGGTGCTGCCCTCCGGGTCCACGGTCCAGCCGGCCTCCGAGCCGGCCCGGGGCCAGATCCACGGCCAGTACGCGGAGGACAGCGCGAGGCGGATCCGGTGGCCGGGCGGGAAGGCGTGCCCGATGCCGTTCAGCTCGAAGGTGACGTCCTCCCGGGTGCCCGGGGTCCACGGCACCGCCCGGTCCCGGCCCCGGCGCGCCGACAGGTTCAGCGCGCCCCGGGTGACCAGGGTCGAGGAGCCGTCGGGAGCGACGTCGCACAGCCGGGCCACGACCTGCCCGTACGGGACGTCCATCCGCAGCCGCAGGGTCACCGAGGGGCGGCCCAGGATCTCCACCGGCTCGCCCGGCGCCACCGGGAACTCGAAGCAGGCCGACTTCGCGTCCTCCTCCCGCTGGTCCGGCGGCAGGTCGGCGGCGTTGCCGAAGGGGAAGAAGCGGCCCGCGTCCAGCCCGGTGTGCTGGGGCGAGGCCACGACCACCGGGGCGCCCTGGAGCCCGTAGGAGACGGGCACCACCGTCGGGGAGGGCCAGGCCCGGTCGCCGACCCAGCGGCCCTCCAGGCGCTCGTACACGGTCGCGGGGCGGTGCGACTCGCTGATCCAGGAGCGCAGCAGCGGCTCCTCCATGACCCCGTTGTCCTCGCCCTTGAGCCAGTGGTCCCACCACCGCAGGGTCTCCTGGAGGAAACCGATCGCCGGGCCCGGCGGCAGTCCCCGGTCCGGGTACTGGTGCGACCAGGGGCCGATCAGCCCCCGGACGCGGGAGGCGGGCAGGGCGGAGACCAGGCGCAGGACCGTGTCCCGGTAGGGGTCGTGCCAGCCGCCGACGGCGAGGACGGCCGCGCGGACGGCCCCGTAGTCCTCGCAGACGCTTCCGTGGCGCCAGTAGGCGTCCCGGGTCTGGTGGGAGAGCCAGGTGTGGATCAGGGGCTCCATCCCCTCCAGCCGCTCCAGCCACTGCCGGCGCCAGCCGTCCCCGGCGTAGCGCGGGTCCGGCGGGCGGGAGGCGAAGGCGAGCATCGTGGCGGCCCACGCGTGCATGTCCACGGCGAGCACCGAGCCGCCCATGTAGTGCACGTCGTTGTCGTAGCGGTCGTCGGTGGAGCAGACGGTGACGACGGCCTTCAGCGCCCGGGGGGCGAGCGCGGCGATCTGGAGGCTGTTGAAGCCGCCCCAGGAGATCCCGAACATGCCGACCGCGCCCGTGCACCACGGCTGGGCGGCCAGCCACTCCACCACCGCGACCCCGTCGGCCAGTTCCCGGGCGTCGTACTCGTCTCCGGGGCGGCCCCCGCTGTTGCCGTGGCCGCGCACGTCGACCCGTACGGAGGCGTAGCCGTGGCCCGCGTACCAGGGGTGGCGCTGGGCGTCGCGCGGGGCGGTCCAGTCGGTGAGCCGGTACGGGAGGTACTCCAGCAGGGCCGGGACGGGCTCGTCCGTCACCGGGCGCCAGATCCGGGCGTACAGCTCGACGCCGTCGGGCATCGGGATCCGGACGTCCTCGTGGGCGGTCGCGTACGGAAAGTCGGTTCGGATGATCATCGGAGTGGGTTCACCGGTCCCCTCAGTGGACGGGATGCATCGTGCGGCGCAGCCAGGGCGCCATCGCGATCACGGCCAGGCCCGCCGCGACCGCGACGGCGCCGTTGACGCCGAAGTACACGGGGTCGGACACCGTGCCGTAGACCTTGACCACCTGGGCCTGGATGCCGTTGGCGAGGGCCAGGGAGAGGAACCACAGGGCCATCGTCTGGCCGGCGTAGGCCTTGGGGGCGAGCTTGGTGGTGGCCGACATGCCGGAGGTCTCCAGCAGCACGTCGCCGAGCCCCAGCAGCAGGTACGAGCCGACGATCCACCAGGCGGCCATCCGGTAGGCCTCCCCGCCGTGGCCCGAGGTGGGGATCACCATCAGCAGGAAGGACAGGCCGCCCAGGATCACCCCGATGGCGATCTTGTTGGAGGCGTGCGGCTGGCGGGGTCCCATGCGGGCCCAGAGCGCGGCCACCACCGGGGCGAGCAGCACCTCGAAGGCGCCGAGCGCCGAGGCGTACCAGCCGGCCGGGAAGTCGAAGCCGAGGATCTCGGTGCGGGCGTTCGTCGAGGCCAGCAGCATCATCGTCGAGTAGGCCTGGAAGAGGATGAAGTTGAAGGCGACCGAGGCCAGGAAGAGGACCACGTACGGGCGCAGCCGTCCGCGTTCCTCGGCGCTGACGCGCGGGCTGCGGAACATGAGCGTGAAGTAGACGACCGGGGCGATCACCGAGGCGAGGGTGAGGAGGTCGACGAGACGGCCCATCGTCAACCAGCCGACGACCGCCAGGAGGGTGGCGATGACGGCGAGGGCGACGCAGCCGCCGACGATCCTCCGGACGGCGGCGCGCATCGCGTCGGGGGCGAGGGCGTACTCGGCGGAGTGCTTGCGTCCGGCCAGATGGCGGCGTCCCAGGACGTACTGGACCAGCCCGGCGGTCATTCCGACGGCGGCGGCGGAGAAGCCCCAGTGCCAGCCCTTGTTCTCGCCGAGCCAGGCGGTGACCAGCGGTCCGGCGAAGGCGCCGATGTTGATGCCCATGTAGTACAGGGCGAAGCCGGCGTCGCGCCGCTGGTCGGCCGTCCGGTACAGCTTGCCGACCATGCTGGCCACGTTGGGCTTGAGCAGGCCGGTGCCCGCGCTGATCAGGCCGAGGCCCACCCAGGTCATGGTGGCCGTGGGGACGGCCATGGCGTAGTGGCCGCAGGCGATCAGGATGCCGCCGGAGAGGACGGCGCGGTACGAACCGAGGATGCGGTCGGCGAGCCATCCGCCGGCCACGGAGACGAGGTAGACCATGGTCCCGTAGGCCGCCGAGACGGAGGCGGCCGTGGCCGGGTTCATCCCCAGGCCGCCGTTCGCGACCGTGTCCGCGAAGTAGAGGACGAGGATGGCCTGCATGCCGAGGAAGGAGAACCGCTCCCAGACCTCCAGCCCGGAGAGGGTGGCGAGACCCCTGGGGTGACCGAGGAAGGCCTGGTCGTCACCGGGCGGCGGCTGGTCCGCCTCCGGGTCCCTGGGTTCGTCTATATCGGTCACAATTCTGGACAAAACGTACTCTCCGGTTGTTTCGGGTCCCTACGAACATACCGGTGCGCATCGGGCGATGCGCACGTGGCGACCGGGCAGGCGCTCTGGGTGATCGAAAACAGACCGGATACGCTGGCTTGAGTGATGGCAGCGACACATCGACAATCCAGGTGATCGTCAGCGTGATCGTCAGCAGACAGGAGTACCCCTCGTGACCGTCGTCGGGCCGTTCGGACTGAGCGTGCGGGACCAGGCTCTTGAAACCGATGTCCAGGCCGGACTGGCCGCCGTCGAGGCGGGTCTGCTGGAAGCCACCAAGAGCGAAGTCCCCTTCATCACCGAGGCCGCCCAGCATCTGGTGCGCGCCGGAGGCAAGAGGTTCCGGCCGCTGCTGGTGATGCTCGCCTCCCGCTTCGGCGACCCCTACGCGCCCGGGATCGTGCCGTCCGCGGTGGTCGTGGAGCTCACCCACCTGGCCACGCTCTACCACGACGACGTCATGGACGAGGCGGACGTGCGCCGCGGGGTGGAGAGCGCCAACGCCCGCTGGGGCAACTCCGTGGCCGTCCTGACGGGTGACTTCCTGTTCGCCCGCGCCTCCCACATCCTGGCCGACCTCGGACCGGAGGCCGTGCGCATCCAGGCCGAGGCCTTCGAGCGGCTGGTGACGGGCCAGATCCTGGAGACGGCCGGCCCGCGCGACGGCCGCGACCCGGTCGCGCACTACCTCGACGTCATCGCGGGCAAGACCGGCTCGCTGATCGCGGTCTCCGGCCGCTTCGGCGCGCTGATGTCCGGGGCCGACGAGTCGGTCGTCGACATCCTGACCCAGTACGGCGAGCGCCTCGGCACCGCCTTCCAGCTCGCCGACGACGTCCTCGACATCGCCTCCGACTCCCACGAGTCCGGCAAGACCCCCGGCACCGACCTGCGCGAGGGCATTCCCACGCTCCCCGTGCTGCGGCTGCGGGAGATGGCCGAGCGCGACGGCCGCGAGGAGGACCTGGAGCTCGTACGGCTGCTGGACGGGGACCTGAGCGACGACGCCCGGCTCGCCGAGGTGCTCACCCGGCTGCGGGTACACCCCGCGCTGGAACAGGCCCGCCGCGACACCATCCAGTACGCGCAGGACGCGCGCGCCACGCTCGCCCCGCTGCCGGAGTGCTTCGCGAAGTCGGCCCTGGAGGAGCTCTGCGACGCGGTGGTCCACCGCGCCGGCTGAGCCGTCCCCATCGGCACCGCAAGGGGCCCCTCGCCCCCGGCGACCCCTACGGGTCCGGGGTGAGGGGCCCCCTTCCGTGTCATCCCACGGTCGTACGCGCAGTTGATTCCGGGGACTGACGCCCCGAGCCCGCCCATTTGGTCAGATGGAGTCATCAACCCCACCGGATCGGGTGAGCGCGGTGACACGGGGGTCGCCGCCACAGACACAGAGGGCAGGGCACTGACATGGCAGCGAACACGAAGACCTCTCGCAAGGCCGCCCGGTACGCGGTACCGGTAGCGGTGGCGGGCGTCGCCGCGGCGACCGTGGCGATGGTCCCGGCCTTCGCCAACGCCGGCGGCCCGGACCTGCCCAAGGTGACGGCGCAGCAGCTGATCGAGAAGGTCGCGGCGTCCGACGTCCAGCAGCTCACCGGTACGGCCAAGCTCAGCACCGACCTGGGTCTGCCGACGCTCGCCTCCGGCCTGCTGGGCGGCGGCGGGGTCGCGGGCGGCTCGGCCGACCCGCAGGACAAGGTCGCGCAGCTGGCGAACGGCACGCACACCTTCCGCGTCGCGGCCGACGGCCCGGACCGGCAGAAGCTGACCTTCCTGGACGGCAAGGACGAGTACACCCTCGTCCACAACGGCACGGACGTCTGGGGCTACGACTCCAAGTCCAACGAGGCCTTCCACGAGAAGGCCGACGGCAAGGACGCGGGCAAGGGCAAGGAGCACCCGAAGACGGCCGACCGGCTCGCGGCCTCGCCGCAGCAGATGGCCCAGGACCTGATCAAGCAGGCCGGCCCGACCACCGAGATCGGCGTGGGCGACACCGCGCAGGTCGCCGGCCGCGACGCCTACCAGCTCGTCCTGAAGCCCAAGCAGAGCGGCTCCACCGTCGGCTCGGTCCGGATCGCCGTCGACGCCAGGAACGGCGTGCCGCTGCGGGTCCAGCTGCTCTCCAGCCAGGGCGGCAAGCCGATCGCCGAGGCGGGCTTCACCCAGGTCGACTTCGCCAAGCCGGCCGCCGACGCCTTCTCCTTCACCCCGCCCAAGGGCGCCAAGGTGACCGAGGGCGCGGACAAGGCCGCCGGGAAGGGCGGGGAGCACGGCAAGCAGTTCGGGCCGCTGGAGGCCTTCCCCGGTCTGGACGCGCTGACCGGCGGGGCGGACGGCAAGGGCGGCAAGGGCGATGTGAAGGTCCTCGGCGAGGGCTGGGCGACGGTCGCGCGCATCGACACCGGTGCCGGCAAGAACCTGAGCGACATCGAGAAGGACAAGAACGCGCCGAAGGAGGCCAAGCAGTTCCTGAACTCCCTCGGGGACAAGGTCACCGGGAAGTTCGGCGAGGGCCGGATCTTCTCCACCCGCCTGGTCAACGCGCTGATCACCGATGACGGCAAGGTCTACGTCGGCGCGGTCACCAAGGACCAGCTGGTGAAGACGGCGGACTCCGCCAAGTAGGCGCACCACCGACGGGGGTGGCCGGGGACGTGTGTCCCCGGCCACCCTTGTCCTGTTTCGCTCCTGTGTACAGCAGGGCCGCTGTACCGTGAACGCCATGTCGAGACACGTCACCATCCGCCTGGACGAAGAGTTCCACGAGCGCCTCAAGGCGCGCGCGGCGGCACTGGGGACGACGGTGACCGCGCTGATCACCGAGGTCACCGAGCGCGAACTCGACGAGGACCGGAAGACCTTCCTGTCGGGCATAGAGGAGTTCGCCGACCACTGGGGCTACTTCCAGGAGCGGTTCGGCAATTGAAGATCACCATGGAATGGGCCTGGACGGCCCTGGCCCACCATCTGCCGTCGGATCCCGCCGTGTGGGACCCCTCCGGGGTCGCCGCGGCCGTCGCCCGGCACCAGAACGACCTGGTGCTGGTGCCCGAGCAGCCCGCTCCCGACACGGCCTGGCGGGCCGCCGCGTTCCTGCACACCCTCGCCGTGTGCCCCGCGCTGGAATCCCCGATGAACGAGTTCTACGCGGCCGCGGCCACCCGCTCGTACCTGCGGGTGGCCGGGGCCAAGCAGCTGCCCTCGCCGGAGGAGCTGGGCGACCTGGTGGAGGCCGCGAAGCTGGGCCGGGTGGACATCGGGGCGGTCGCGGAGGAACTGCGCGCCCGCATCCAGGAACCCCTGCCCGCCTCGCTGCGGCCGGCGGCCGAGGACGCGTAGCGCCACCGGCACCTCGTCGGGGTGCCCTGGAGGACCGGACCATTCGGCGGATGGCTGCCGGAGGGCGGTCCGTCAGAAGGTGATCTTCCAGCTGTTGATGTAGCCGACGTCCTGCGCCGCCACGTCCTTGACCTGGAGCTTCCAGACCCCGTTGGCCACCTCGCTCGACGCGTTCACCGTGTAGGTGGCGATCACGTTGTCGGCCGAGTCCGAGCCGGAGTTCTTCAGCAGGTACGCCGTGCCGTCCGGGGCGATCAGGTTGATCACCAGGTCACCGCGGTAGGTGTGGACGATGTTGACGTCGACCTTGGTGGTGGCGGGCGCGTTGCCCGTGACGCCGGAGACCGTGATCGGCGAGGTCACCGCGGCGCCGGGGGAGTCCGGGATGTTCACGTCCGCGGTGTTCTCGAAGGACGGGCCAGGCGGGACCGGGGTGGCCGCCCCGAGGTTCCAGACCGCGTAGGCGATGGCGTCCGCGTTGCGGTCCAGGGCGGTGTCGTTGATGTTCGCGGTGGTGTCGCAGGAGGAGTGGTAGCAGGCGTCGAAGGCCTGGCCGGAGGTGCCGCCCCACTTCTGGGCCTGCGCCGCCGTCTTGGTGTAGTCGGCGCCGGAGAACAGGCCGCCGACGGGGATGCCCGCGCTCTTGAAGGGGGCGTGGTCGGAGCGGCCGTCGCCCTCGGTCTCGATCTCGGTGGGGATGCCGAGGCCGGCGTAGTAGTTCTTGAAGGTCTGCTCGATGGTCGGGTCGTCGTCGTAGACGAAGTAGCCCGGGTTCGGCGAGCCGATCATGTCGAAGTTCAGGTAGCCGGAGATCTTCGCCTTCTCGGCCGCCGGCAGGTTGTTCACGTAGTACTTCGAACCGACCAGGCCCAGCTCCTCCGCGCCCCACCAGCCGAAACGCAGGTGCTTGGTGGGCTGCAGGCCCGCGCGGGAGACCGCCAGCGCCGTCTCCAGGACGGCCGCCGAACCGGAGCCGTTGTCGTTGATGCCCGCGCCGGCCGTCACCGAGTCCAGGTGGGAGCCGGACATCAGCACGGAGTTCGGGTCGCCGCCCGGCCAGTCGGCGATCAGGTTGTAGCCGGTGGCGCCGCTGGAGGTGAAGGTCTGCAGCGTGGTGGTGAAACCGGCCGCGTCCAGCTTGCCCTTCACGTAGTCGATCGAGGCCTTGTAGCCGGACCGGCCGTGGGCGCGGTTGCCGCCGTTGGCGGCGGCTATGGAGGAGAACTGCGCCAGGTGGGCCTTGACGTTGGCCAGCGGGATGTCGGGCGGCGTCGGCGCGGCGGTGACGGCCGTGGGCGCGGCGAGCGCGGCGGGGGAGGTGGCGGCCAGCAGGCCCGCGACCGCGAGTGCGGTCACGGCGGCCAGGCGCCGGGAGACGGACAGGCTCATGTGGGGGCTCCGTGATTCCGTATGGGGATGAGACGGAACGTGCGGGATCGATCAGGTGAACGATGATGCGCCAGTGCGAGCCTGATGTTCAGTGAGAGCGTGACTGTCCGTCAAGACCAGAATCCGGTCAAGGGAGTTCGGTAAACGGACGATCCCCGGTACGAAGGTTTCGTACCGGGGACCGGGGGAGAGGAGTGAAGGCCGTTACGCGGGCCCACGGGTGGGGGCCGCCCCCGCCGCGGGGGCGTCTGCGGCCGGAGGGGCGGGCTCCGCGACGGAAGCGGCCGGTACCGCGGCGGGCGCCGCCGCGTTCCCCGCGGCCTGTGCCAGCCGGGCCCGCGAGCGCCGGGAGCTGCGCAGCGCGTCCCAGCTCAGCAGGACCAGCGCGGCCCAGACCAGGGAGAAGCCGGCCCAGCGCTCGGGCGGCATCGCCTCGTGGAAGTACAGCACCCCGAGCCCGAACTGGAACACCGGCGCCAGGTACTGCAGCAGCCCCAGCGTGGACAGCGGAACGCGGATCGCGGCCGCCCCGAAGCAGACCAGCGGGATCGCGGTGACCAGCCCGGTCGAGGCGAGCAGGGCGGAGTGTCCGAGCCCCAGTGAGGCGAACGTCGAGCGTCCCTCGGCGGCGAGCCACAGCAGGTAGCCCAGCGCGGGCAGGAACAGCATCGCCGTCTCGGCGGTCAGCGACTCCAGCCCGCCCATGCCGAGCTTCTTCTTGATCAGCCCGTAGGTGGCGAAGGAGGAGGCCAGGGCGAGCGAGATCCACGGCGGGCGCCCGTACCCGATGGCCAGGACCAGGACGGCGGCGAAACTGATGCCGACCGCGGCCCACTGGGGGCGGCGCAGCCGCTCCCCGAGGACCAGGACGCCGAGCGCGATGGTCACCAGCGGGTTGATGAAGTAGCCGAGGCTGGCCTCGACCACGTGGCCGTTGTTGACCGACCAGATGTACAGGCCCCAGTTCACGCTGATCACGGTCGCGGCCAGCGCGGTCAGCGCCAGCTTGCGCGGCTGGCGCAGCAGCTCCGCCATCCAGCTCCAGCGGCGCAGCGCGATCAGCGCGACGCCGACCACCGCCACTGACCACACCATGCGGTGGGCGAGGATCTCGATCGCCCCGGACGGCTTGAGCAGCGGCCAGAAGAGGGGGACCAGCCCCCACATCCCGTACGCGCCGAATCCGTAGAGCAGACCCGCGCGCTGCTCGTTCTGTGCCTTCACGGGCCCTCCAGTGCGACTTCCGGCCAATCTCACAACCTCACGACCGTAGCGCCGCGGGGGGCCGCTGTCATGCCCGTTACGGCGAGATACTCATGACATCCGGCCGCCGTCGCGCGTTCCTCAGGCCAGGGCGGCGCCGATGGCGCGGGCCACCGGGGTCGTCGGCCGTCCGATCAGCCGGGCCAGGTCCCCGCTGGTCCCGGCGAGACGGCCGCGCGAGATCGCCGCGTCCACGTCGACCAGGATCGCCGCGAAGCCCTCGGGCACCCCGGCCCCGGTCAGCGCCGTCAGGTGGGCGTCCGCCGGGACGGCGGCGTACGCGACCTCGCGCCCGGACTGCCGCGCCACCTCGGCGGCGTACTCCGCCAGGCTCCAGGCGGTGTCCCCGGAGAGCTCGTAGACCCGGTTCAGGTGGCCCTCGCCGGTCAGCACCGCGGCGGCCGCCGCCGCGTAGTCCGCGCGGGCCGCCGAGGCGATCCGGCCCTCGCCCGCGCTGCCGAGGACGGCCCCGTGCTCCAGGACCGAGGCCAGCTGCGCGGTGTAGTTCTCGTGGTACCAGCCGTTGCGCAGGAAGGTGTAGGGCAGGCCGGAGTCGAGGACCGCCTGCTCGGTGACCTTGTGCTCGGCCGCCAGCTCGAAGTCCGCCTCGGGCCCGCCGAGGATCCCGGTGTAGGCCAGTTGGGCCACCCCGGCCGCCTCCGCCGCCTTGATCACGGCCGTGTGCTGCGGGACGCGGCGGCCGACCTCGCTGCCGGAGATCAGCAGTACGCGGTCGCCGGCCCGGAAGGCGCCGGCCAGGCTCGCGGGGTCGTCGTAGTCCGCGACCCGGACCTCGATGCCGCGCGCGGCCAGGTCGGCTGCCTTCTCCCGGTTGCGTACGACGACGGCCAGGCGGTCGGCGGGGACCCGGTCCAGCAGCTCCTCGACGACGAGGCGGCCGAGGGATCCGGTGGCTCCGGTGACGACGATGCTCATGACGCTCACGCTCCTGTGTGGGTCTCTGGGGCTTTCGTGCGGTGATGACACAAGCCTATGGAGAGCGCTAACTATTCGTAAGTACCCACTTCAAAGTAAGGTACTGGTATGGAAGTAAGTGTCGAAGTGAGCGTCAAAGCCCCCATGTGC
This sequence comes from Streptomyces sp. NPDC031479, assembly GCF_055581065.1. Classification (NCBI taxonomy): domain Bacteria; kingdom Bacillati; phylum Actinomycetota; class Actinomycetes; order Kitasatosporales; family Streptomycetaceae; genus Streptomyces; species Streptomyces sp. NPDC031479. The sequence continues at coordinate 552 of NZ_JBVIKC010000043.1, read as the reverse complement.
CCCTCGCGCGGCATCCTGGAACACGTCACCAGCCGCTGGGGCGTCCTGGTGCTCGCCGCCCTGTTCGAGCGCTCGTACCGGTTCAGCGAGCTGCGCCGCGAGGTCGGCGGGGTCAGCGAGAAGATGCTGGCCCAGACCCTACAGACCCTGGAACGCGACGGATTCGTCCTGCGCCACGCCCGCCCGGTGATCCCGCCGCACGTGGACTACTCCCTGACGGACCTGGGCCGTGAGGCCGCCGAGCAGGTGTGGGCGCTGGCGCGCTGGACGGAGCGTCGCACCGGCGAGGTGGAGCGGGCCCGCGTCGCGTACGACGAAGCCCGGACCCCGTAGCGGGATCCGGGCTTCCGTACGGCTGCGGCCGGCCGGCGGTATCGGTCAGCCGACGACCGTCCAGGTGTCGTTGCCGGCGAGCAGCGTCGCCAGGTCGCCCTTGCCCTTCTGGTCGACGGCCCTGTCGAGCTGGTCGGCCATGAGGGTGTCGTAGACGGGGCGGGTGGTGTCGCGGAAGACGCCGATGGGGGTGTGGTGGAGGGTGTCGGGGTCGGCGAG
>NZ_JBVIKC010000042.1:0-77597 GCF_055581065.1 Streptomyces sp. NPDC031479 | reverse complement strand
CCCCCCCCCCCCCCCCCCCCCCCCCCCCCCCCCCCCCCCCCCCCCCCCCCCCCCCCCCCCCCCCCCCCCCCCCCCCCCCCCCCCCCCCCCGGGCCGGTAACGGTGTCGGTGTCAGCGGTCGTCGCGGCGGTTCCGCCGAGCCGTGAGCCGCGTCCGGTACACATGCGCGGTGGTGCGTACCCACAGGCGTACCGCTTCGCTGGAGGCCAGGTCATGGGCCACCTGTCCCAGGAAGTGCACCTCGGGGCTGGGGTGCAAGGACAGGACGGTGCCGACGGTGTGGAGCGCGTGACCGATGACGGTGTCGATGAAGGTGTCGATGAAGGTGTCGATGGTGGAACGGACATGACGCATGGTGTGGTGACCTCACCGTTTCTCAAGTCGGTGAGGTGCGGGCCCGCACCCCGGGTGGTTGTCGGCGTGCCCACCCAGATTCGCCAGGTCCCGTGTGGGCCCGGAAATCCCGCGGACCATCCCGTCCGGGCGGTGCGAACCCGCAGGTCAGAGCCGGTTGGTGCAGAACTCCCGCGAGGTCTCGTGCGTCGCCGGTGAGAAGCCGGACCCGCCCCGCGGCCGGGCGGCGTGCCCTACGCTGTACGGCCTGTCGATCCGTCAGCAAGGAGGGGCCGATGGCGGCCGAGGAAACCGTTGCGCGGAGGGTGCGGGCATCCCTGCAGCGGGCCCTGTTCCTGCTGTACGACATCGAGGACCGACGGGTGTCCGGGCGCCCCTTGTCCCGTGCCGACGAGCGACGCGACCGCCCGGACACCCGCCTCTGGCGGCGCGTCCACGAGCGGATCGCCCGGCAGCTGGAGCACGACCGGCGGGCCGGGGTGAGTACGGCGCCCGACCGGTACACGACGTTCCACTGGCAGACGTTCCGGCGGCTGCGCGCCGACCTCGTGGCCGAACGGCCCGTCACCGAGGACCGGCAGCGCATCGTGGAGGCACTGGCGCGCCTCGGTGAGCCGGAATACGCCCTGCCCTCCGGTCTCCGCCTCGAACTGGAGGGGGCCGCGCGGCAGCTGTGGCGGTTCGCCGCCCGTCGGGCCGGCGACGGCGGCAGCGGGCACCGCAAGCTCGTCGACGAGATCAGCGAGCGCGCCCGTCAGGACATGCTGCTCCTCGACCACGGCTCCGCCGATGTCCCACCGGTCTCGCTGCGGGACGTGTACGTACGGCGCGGCACCGAGGAGCGCCTGGCGCGCGTCCTGCAGCAGCAGGCCCTGGCCGGCAGCCCCGGTCAGCCGGTCCAGGTGGTGCTGGGCGAAGCGGGTACCGGCAAGTCGAGCCTGCTGTGGTACCTGGCGGAACTCCTCGACGGCCGACGGGCGGTGGCCCCCCTCCGGGAGACGCGCACCGGCCCTCCGTCCGACGAGATCCGCGCGGGCACGGCGCTCCGCCCGGTCCTGCTGCGGGCGGAGCAGTTACTCACCCCCGGCGAGGGAGAACGGCTGCTGAAGTCCTTCGAGCTGAGCCTGACGGCCGGCTGCGTCGCACTCCTCGACACGGCGGACCTGCTCCTGCACGCCCGGGACGGCCGGAGCGTGCTCAGCCGTACGGTCGCCGCCTGCCGGGAGCGGGGCGTACCGCTCGCCCTGACCTGCCGCACCCGCGACGGCAGCGTCCTCCAGGACCTCCTGGGCAGGACACCGTCCGACGTCGTCTTCCACGTCGGCGACTTCCACAGTGGCGAGGAGCTGGAGCGCGCCCTGTCCACGTACTGCCTGCACTACCTGCCGGCGGCCTCCCCCACCACCCGGGCGAAGGCGGTGGCGGCTCTGCTGGAGGCCGCGGTGCGGGGGCTGCCCGTCCGCGAGGTGGTCGCCAGGCCGCTGACGCTGCGCATGCTCTTCGAGGTGTACGCGCCGCAGTCGCCGGCTCCCGAGATCGACGCCGCGGGGCTGTACGAACGCTACTGGGAGCGGCGGGTCCGCGAGGACGCCCGCCACGGGGCCGACGGGCACACCGTGCCGCACTCGCCGGACCTCTCCTGGCCGGCCCAGTCCCTCGCCCGCCTCATGCTGCACGACGGGGCGGTGGCGCTGCCCGTCGCGGACGCGGTCAGCCGCCTGTCCGGGGCGAACCCCGAGGCCGGCGATGACGATCCGCTGGAGCTGCTGGTACAGCTCGACCGGCGCAGCGTGGTCGCGGGTACGGCCGACCGTCGCTCCAGCGTCCACTTCTTCCACCAGACGCTGTTCGAGTACGCGGCGGGCCGCTGCCTGGTGCGCCTCGCCTCCGAGAAGAAGCAGTCGTACTACGGGGCGCTGGGCCGGCACCTGGCGGAGCACCCGGACGACTACCTGCGGGCGGTGGTCGCGGAACAGGCCCTGGTGCAGGGCATGCGCGCGAGGGGCCGCGTACGGGACGACGCGGAGAAGCTGCTCCGCGAACTCCTGGGGAGCGAGGACGTCGACCTCCAGGTGATCGCGGTACGGGCCTGCGCGCTGCTGCCGGACGACCTGTACAGCGACATCCGCGCGGTGTTCCACCGGTACCTGCGGGAGAAGGCGTCACCGGCGATGGTGCGCGAGGTGCTGGCGCTGCTGCCGACCCGCGAGCACACGAACCCCGAGCGGGTGGCCGAGGACCTCGGCGTCGTGCTCAAGCGGGGCTCCCGCCCCGGCGCCCGGGTGGAGTGGCGCGTCCTGGACGTGCTGTGCAGGTTCGGGCGGCTGGACGGGAGGACCGCGGACGTCGTCTGGACGTTCCTGCGCGAGCTCTGCACCGACCCGGTGCGCTGTCTCAGGCGCGAGCCGGACCCGCAGGGCGCGGCGCCGAGCGGCTGCGGTGGCGAGCACTGCCTGTGGTCGTGGCTGGTCAACCTGAACTCGAACAGCGCGAGCAGCCACGGCAATCAGGCGGTACGGCTGATCGAGGCCCTGGCGGAGCACCGCGGCGAGTGGACGGCCGAACGCATGCGGGAGCTGCTCGCGCTGGCCGAACACCATCGCTCCCGCTCCCAGGCCCTCCAGTGTGTGGCCGTCATCCACCGGCGTGCCGGGGATCCGGAGTGGGACGCGCTCTTCCCGGTCGCGGCCCGGATCGCCCAGCGGCTCGGTACCGACAAGGGTCTTGGTAGCGACAGGGGGCTCGGTACCGACAGGGGGCTTCCGGCCGGAGGCGGGGACGAGCAGGAGGGAAGCGGCTCCGGCACGTGGGAGGCCCGTACGCCGGTGGAGGAGTGGAGGCAGGCGCAGGCTGCGCTGGACGCCCACTGGTTCGCCGCCGCCCTCTCCACCCCCGGCAGGTCACCCGGGGAGGTGATCCGGGACCTGGCGGCCGAGGGGAAGAAGCCGTTCGACGTACCGAACTCCCGGCTGCGGGCGGTGCTCGGCCGGGTCGGCACGCTGCTGCGCGAGGCAGCCGACGGTGTGCCCGAGCTCTTGGAGGAGACCGTGGCGCTGTGCCGGGGCCGGGACACGGTCGGCACCATCGCGGCCTTCCTGCTGCCACCCCTGCTCCGTGAGCCCGCCGACGACCCGGGGACACGTGCGGCCGCCACCTGGTGCGCCGATCGGCTCGACGTCTTCGACACGCGGGGCGACCGGGGCCCCCGTACGGGATCCCCGGCCCTGCGGTTCGCGGTCACCGGCCTGGCCCAGCTGCCGCCGGCCCGGCTGAAGGAGATCGTGCACTGGCCTTCCAAGGGTCGCCAGTGGGGGAACGACAGGATCGAGGACACCTTCCTGGCACTCGACGGCGCCACCAAGCTCCTCGTCCCCTTGGCCGCGTCCGGGCACACCAGAGCGGTCGTCGCGCTGGAGCGCTGGCGGACGCTTGAGGGGCTCAGGCACGCGCAGCTGGTCCAAGGCCGCAACGCGTGGCCGGAGTTCCGGGGCGGAAGGCCGTACCACGGCCCCCGGAACCGCGACACGATGATCGGGGTGGTCCAGGCAGCCTTCACCGATCACGCCCCCCAGGCCCATCGGCTGGTCATGGAGGCACTGCGCGTGCGGGTGCCGACGGCCGACATCCCCTGGCTCGCCGCCCTGGCCAAGCGCACGGTGGAGCAGCCCGGTACGGCCGCCGCCCCGGCCCGTGCGCTGTTCGACCGGTTCGGGCCGGATCTGGCCGAGTGGTGCGCCGATCTGTGGGACCGGGGCCCGTGTCCCGATCCGAACGCCAAGCTGGCGGCGCTGCGCCTGTGGGGCGACGTGGTCCGCTTGGGCGCCGCCGACCGGCCGTCGCTCGCGGTGCAGGCACGGCTGGCGGCGAAGGTGGGCAACGGGCGGTGGTCGACCGCGTCGAAAGTCCTGCGGCACTGGAACGGCCACGACGTCTCCTCGGTCGCGGCCGTCGGCGGCGAGCACGGCTGGGAGGAACTGGACGCGGCCCTGGCCTCGGCGGTCGTCCCGGACGCCTCGGCCGGGGAGGTCGCTCTGCTCCGCTCGTTCCTCCGCTGCCGTTTCGCCCCGCTGGGCACGCGGGAAGCCGTCGCCGCGGCGGTAGACACCGTGGCCGGGCAGATCCGGCTCTCGGCCGACACGGCGGCGATCCACGACTCGGGGGCCGGTTTCCTGACGGAACGCCTCTGCGAGTCCGACCCCGGTCAGGCCGTCGAGGTGGCGCTGGAGGTGGCCCGTCGGACGGCGGGCTCCGGCCTGGCGGACCCCCACCACGTCACCCGGCTGGGGTGGAAGTGGCAGAAGCCGCTGACCCGGCTGGCCTCGACCGCGGACCGCGAGGACTGGCTGCGGCTGATCGGGGGCCTGGCCGACGGCCCCCAGTCGATGCTCCAGAAGGCCCTCGACACGGCCGCCGCCCGCCGCCGGGAGGAGGACGTACGCGCCGACGCCGCCCGCGAACTGGCGGCCAGCCCGTACCGCGACGTGGCCATGGCCGGCCTCCGCGACGCCGCGGTACGCCACCGCAGAACCCCGCTGGAGGAACGCCTGTGGCCGGCGGTCCTCCAGCCGGCGCAGGTGTGAGGGCGGGGCCGACGCAGGCCGGTTCCGCAGAGCACGCGGAGCAAGCCGGCCTCTGACTCCTGGGCATCCTCAGCCGACCGTCACCGCCCGCGACCAGCCGGGGCAGCGGGGCAGCGGCACCACTCCCCCGGTCCCCTCCCCCAGTCCCGTCAGCCGGTGGCGCTGAAGTCGCGCGGTCGGCGGGGCCGACCCCCGACCCGTACCGCTCCACGCAAGCGGCCGTCCTCCAAGAGGAGTTGGGGGTACACGCCCGCCAGGACGTCGCCGGACTCTGGGGGCAGGACCTCAGTCGCAACCCAGCCCCGACTTTTGTCCGCGGACAAAAGTCGGGGCGTTCTTCAGAGCAACCGGATCAAGATCCTCCAGCTCTGGACGACCTGGCGGTGGCAGCCGGCCGGCCACCATCGGAAGTGGGGTGGCCCAGCAGACCCTGGTGCAGGTATCTGTGATCGGCAGCCCGTGCCCTCGAGGTGTGGAACGTCGAGGACCGCGAAGCCGAGAAGCCCTACTTCGGCTGGCTCAGCGCCCGGCTCGCGATCTACTCCGAGAGCACCACCGAGCTGAAGACCTACGCCACACGCGGCCGGTCGGCAAGCGGCCCTTCGTCGAGCTGGAGCCCACCGACCACCCCTCGCCGTCGAACCGCGTACCGGGATCACACGGCACCCCATGCGCGAGATCGCGCTGAGACTCGTCGACCTCCGCTGAGGCAGGACACTGGACTTTTGTCCGCGGACAAAAGTCGGCGACGAGCAGAACCAACCCTGCCGCATTCTTGAGGCCTTGATCCGGCCGACGCGTCCGGCCATCATCGAGAGATGTTCGACCTGCTGCCGGGAACGGGCCTCGTTCTGCCGCACCATGCCGGCGTTCTGCGCTTCGGGATGTCCGAGCAGGAGTCTCATTGGGCCGTCTCGACGCTGGCAGATGTACGTGAAACGTGGATCTGCCAAACCGGCTGGGCCTTCACAGCCCGCTACGAGGACCTGGAACTACTCGCCTACGGGAACACTTCGGACCGCCTCAGCCCGAACGCCTTTGACCAGCACGGTCTCGCAGCCGTACACCTGCACCGGTATGAGGCGAGGCCGACCGGGCCGTCTGCCGTACCGGTGGTCCTCCGCGACATCGACCTGTTCGGATACCCGGCCGCCGAGGTACTGGCAGCCCTGCAACCGGGCCCGCAGATCGGTGTGAGACTGCCGCCCGACCAGGCTCCCAGCAGCTACCTGGCAGAAGTACGGCTCTCGATCATTTAGGGCGATCCCCGGTGTGACGGGGATGCCCCTCGCTCCGGGAGGGCTGCGGGCACTCCGTCGTCATCGGCCTCGCCTCGCGAAATGTTGTCAAAGGCGTCTGCGGTCCACCTGCCGGGGACCCCTGCGGCCTCGGCAAGGGTGAGCAGGTTTCGAGAACGTCTCTCGCTCCCTGGTGGGATTGCCTGATGCGCAGCGGAGTGTCGTCGCCCGGTTCCGAGAACGCGCCGATGCTTGCTTCGGGACCAGAGTCATGCCGGGCACAACGAAAACGGCCCAGCCCGCCGGGACTTCAGATCGGAAGAAGTCCCATGAAGCCCGACGCCCGCGTTGTCAGAGGGACCGGTCAGGATGACCGTCATGACACATGGAACGACCTGGCTGGCCGACCCGCAATCCATAGCCTTCGGCGGCTACCACGTGGTGCTCGCCCGCGGGCTCTCCCCGAACGAGCTCGCCGCCCGCCTCGCAGCCACCGTGTACGACGGGAGGCACATCGCCGTGGCCGTCGGGGATCACACCGGAGACTCCCTTCTGGAGCTCATGGACGACACCTACGGCGATTCCTTCGACGGCATAGGCCTGCGCCTCGGCCGCGCCGGAGACTGGACATACGCGGTCGCCTACGGCGGCTGGGCGGCCGAGTTCGGCCCACTGGCCCCGGCATCGCGTGACGGCGCGCACGTCTGCCTGCTGGAGTACGAGGAGGAGAACGGCAAGCCGGTCCCACCGCAGTTCGCGTACTTTCACGACGGCCGCCTGCTGGGCGCCTGCAACCTGCACCTGGACGCGTCCTGGGGCTATGACGGGGTCGACGGCGACCCGGAGACGGCTGCGCGCTTGCAGGAACTGCTGACCGCCGCCGGCCTGCCTGACCCGGAGCGGGACCGGAGGGAAGTGCACCGCACCGCGTTGGGGGTGGTCGAAAAGTTCTTCGATCTCTCGCTGCCGAAGGACCCGATCGCGAACGGCACTCTGCCGTCCGTCCTGCTGGAACCCGCGTAGTCCACCACCGCCAGGCCGGCCCCGGGAGGCTCCGTCTCCGGACGTGTGTCAGTGCCAGGCCATCTCGCGTTCGGCAGCTCCCCCGCGCTGAGCGTCGTCGCAATCTCCTCGGGGAGTTCCAGCAGACCTTCCGCGAGGAGGTATTCGATGAAGCCCGGCCCGGAAGGCCGAGGCCGTCCCGCACTGCGAAGTCCAGCAGCTCCAGTCGTCGCCGGCTCACCTCACTCCCCCGGGCCCTCCTTCCGGGGGCCCGACTTTTGTCCGCGGACAAAAGTCGGGCCCCACCGCTAAGTGCGGTGGGGCCCTGGCAGGGGTCGACGGGAACTAGCCTCGCCGGTTGTTCTCGATCAGGAGCATCGTCAGCTCCGCCCGGTGCTTCGGCGACATGTTGGCCCAGATCGCCTCGTACATCGCCCTCGGGTCCTGCCACAAGACCGACGGCGTGTCCGTGGTCCGGGTCTGGGAAGGAATCACACCCTCCGGCTCGCGCTCGTCCGCGTACTCGCTCTCGACCGACTGAACCGGCCGAACCCGCTCCGGAGCGGGAGCGGGAGCGGGAGCGGGTGCGGAAGCGGGAGGAAGAACCGGCGCTGGAAGCGGGGCTTCAGCAACCCGTTCGGCGACCGGAGCAGAGGGCTCCTCACGCACCGGCAGCTGGGGCTCGGGGTCCCGACTTTTGTCCGCGGACAAAAGTCGGGGCGCCTCCGCAGCCGGCTCCGGCGGCTGCGGCACTCCCCCGGTCTGGTCCGCCACCTGCTCCTGGGCGCTCCGCAGGATCTCCCGCTGCGCCGCCTTCACCTCGGCCTCCTGCTGCTTGTTCTGCTGCAGGAAGCCGAGGAGCTCGGCCGCGCCGACACCCGGCCGGTCCTTCGCCGCACGGGCCAGGAGGCGACCGTCGCGCTCGGGCAGTTCGGCGGAGCTGAGCCGGATCTGGATCTCTTCGGGCAGTTCCAGCAGCACCAGCTGGTTGGTGACCCAGGACGGCGAGCGCCCGAGCCGCTCCGCCGCGCGGGACTTGGCTCCGTGCTCTCGGCCCTCCTCGGCACAGGACTCCACCAGCTGCTGCACACCACGCGCGCGCTCGATGACGTCGAAGTCCTCGCGCTCCAGGTTCTCGGCCAGGAGGTGGTCGATGAAGTCGGTCCGGGACGCGGCGAGGTCGTCGCGTACGACGAAGTCGAGGGACTCCAGCCCCACGTGCAGGGCGCTGCGGAATCGGCGCTCACCGTTGATGAGGACGTGGGTCGCCGACCCGATCCGGGAGGCGTGGTCCGGCCACAGGGCGAGATAGGCGCTGCGAGTGGTGACGACACAGGCGGACAGCTGCGCCTGACGCAGTTCCTCGCCGAAACGGGTCTTGTCCTCGTCGGTGCCGAAGTTCCGGCGGGGGTTGAGGGGGCTGGGGGAGACCTGGTCGAGGGGGAGCCGGATCAGCTCGTACGACGGTACGTCGCCCTGCGCTATGGCCTTGGCCCGGCCCCGCTCGCTGCGGCCGCCGGCACGGCGGGCGTTGCTGAAGGCGGCGCCGGTACCCAGGAGGTCGCTCTTGCTCATGCCGCGATCCTCCGGGCGATCTCGCGCATGGCCTCGGACTGCTCGCAGTCGGGTGCGTAGTGCAGCAGGGGCAGCTTCACACGCACGGCCTCACGCTGCTCCTTGAGGTCGGCGATGACCGTGATGACCGGCGGGTCGCCGAACTCCTTCCAACTGTTGAGGGAGGAGGTCACGACGTAACCCTTGCGGCTGTCGTAGAGGTTGACGACGAAACCGAGCTGGGCGATCTCGATGTCGAGGTCGTCGATGAGGTCCTCAAGCTGCTCGGTGAGCATGTCGTACGCGTCGGCGGAGGTGTCCTCGGCCTGGACGGGGACGATGATGCCGGAGGTCTTCATGGCCTCGCCGTCACGGGTACGCGCGTAGTAGAGCGCGGTGTCCATGGTGTAGCCGAGGCTGGGCGGGCAGTCGACGACGATGTAGTCGAACTCCTTCTCCAGTTCCTCCAGCGCCTTCTCCAGGGCGGTCTCCTTGGTGCGGACGTGCCGGGTGGTGGCCAGGCGGGCGTCGAGGAGGAAGGCGTCCTTGCAGGAGGGCAGGAGGAAGAGGCGCCCGGCGAACACCCCGTGCTCGATGGGGACGAGGAGGTCGCGGACGCGGCCTTCGATCTCGCCCAGCATGTGCTTGGCGAGGCTGGGCTCCTTGATGGAGAGCATGTCGGCGCCGAGGTGACGCGTCAGGTGCCCCTGCGGGTCGAAGTCGATGACACAGACCCGGGCGCCGGTCTCGGCCAGGGCCTGGGAGACGCCGTTGCTGATGGCGCTCTTGCCGACACCGCCCTTCTGGTTGCAGACCACGATCCGGCGGGCGCCCTCGTTCGCGGGGCGGCGGCGGCCGACGGGGGAGGGGTGGGTGTCGAGCCAGAGCCGGATGGACTGGGCGAGGCCCTGGTTGTACGGGATCTCACGCGCGCGGCAGTCGTCCTTGAACTCCCCGTACAGGCCGGTGGGGAGGTAGGTGGAGAACGACGAGGCGCCCGAGGTGTCCACGGGGGTTGCCGCCGAGATATCGGCGCGCCATGAGCGCACCCCCTCGGTCACGGCGTCCTGGATGTCCACGCCCAACTGGGCTGCACGGACTTTGAGTTCCTGCCGCAGGGACGCCGGCAGCTTGGCAACTACCTTTTCCCTGACTTCCGGATCGTATGGAGCGGTCATGCGGGTACCTTACTAACCTTCTCGGGGGAAGGCGAAGAGGCACACCGAAGAATCTTGCCCGGCTATGCCCGAGTTGCCCTGGAGTCGGAGCGGTTACCTACACGCCCAGACCACCGTCAGGCGCATAGCTCCCGGCCCCTGAAGCGGTGGGAGACCGGGTCCACCCCCCGTCCGGCCGGCCCCCCGGCAGCGATCCCGGACAGCGACTACGAACCGAGGGAGAAGGCCTTGCTGCGGGTCTCCACGAGATGGAGGTCGATATACCCGGCGAGGATGAGGGCGTCCTGGGGGTTGCCCGCGTGGAAGGTGACGTGGCGGATCAGGCGGACGTCGTCCAGCGCGACGCCCTCTCGGGCGAGGACGAAGACGAGCGCGAGGAAGGCGGAGCGCGCGTTGCCGTCGTCGAAGAGGTGGAAGAAGCAGACGTCGAGATGGGCACGTGCGGCACGGACGGTCAGGGGGAGGGGCGGGCCTGCGTCGGCTCCGCTCTCGGCCGGGCACGCATCGAGACGGGCTCGGGCCTCCGGGCCGATGCCATAGCGTTCCCTGCCCTCCTTCGCGAAGGCGGGCAGGCTGCGGAACGGCGGTGCCAGCGGAGCGTCCAGAACGTGCTGCTGCCAGCCGCGGAGCAGTTCGAAGTCGAGCCGGGCACCGCGCTCCGCGTCTGCCCGCGCCAGTTTCAGAGCGGCGAGCAGACCTTCTGCGCGCGAGGGGTCCACGGCAGCGTCGATGGAACGGATGTCCTGCGCCGCGCCGTCGCACGACGGGATGACCGGTCCGCCCGTATCCCTGTTCTGGACCTCTTGCCACGGGACGGTCGCACGTACCGCGAGCCAGCTCTCCAGATGGTCCGGCAGTGGCTGGTCGGCGTCTGCACCGTCGTCCGGCCGCAGCGAAAGGGCCAGCCGCTCCGCGACGTCTTCCACCAGAACGGTGTCCGGTCCGGTCCAGCTACCAACTCCGCTGCCACGTCAGGCGCGAGTTGGGTCGGCACGCGGCGGGCCGGCCCGAGGGAGCGCACGACCTGTTGCACCGAGTCCCTGTCGAAAGCGCGGGAATTGCCCCAGCACCCCGCAGCCCAGTGCCATGGCACGGACTCGAACCGCGGCACTGGGCGTACGGCCGGGCCGCCCGATGCAGAGCGGACGGCTGGTCCGTGGCGCCGCGAGCCGGGACGAGTCGCCGACGAGTCGGAATCAGTCCGACTGGACCGCTGAGGCGACTTCCTGAGCCATGTACAACTGCTTCTCAAGGGTGAAAACCGCTGTACGGCCCGCTGACGGCTCCGAAGGTGAGGGAAGGTCACATCACACCGGGTCAGTTGAGTTCGGCCCTCTGGGGCCTGTTTCTGATGGCCGATTTTCGGTCGCTTTGCTCAAAATTGGCTGGATGTCCGGATGCCGGAAGGCCGGTGACAGTTCTTGTCGGCCGCCGAGGGTCTGCCAAGACTCCCGCCTTGGCCGGCAGACCAGCTCACGCTCACCCCTCCGCGCAAGGCGGACGGATTGCCGCCGACCGGGGTTACTCCCACGCCTGGGGTCGGTAGCTCCTCAGCCCTGGCGGGCTTGCGGTGCCCCGCCGGGGTGGCTGGTCGCCGTCGGCGACCGCGTGGGGGATGTGGTGTGGAACATGGAAGCGTGGCTGAGGCCGGAGGTGGTGAAGGTGGCCACTGGCGGTACTCGTTCGGCAAGCCGCGCGTCGGGCCTCGCATTCGGTGGTGCGGGTTCGAGCAGGGTCAACTGAAGCCACAGCATGGGCGACTCGTGCCGCAGACCCCCTCGGCAGACGCCTGGATTCGGAGTAAGCACGAAAAGTAAAGGCCTCGTGGACTTCCAGGTGACCTGACCAAGGTGCCCGGGGGGCGACAGCGGTGCCGCATCGACTGCTCACGCACCCTTTGACCTGCGGCCCAAGGGCTGGCGCTGCCTACAGAACAGCCCCGAACGGGTCGTCAGAGCCCACGGTGACAGTTGCTCTTTAATAAGAGGACGCCGCGTCTACAGGCCTCTGACCTGCATGTTTGTCGCACCCTATGTGTCCCCCAGGACACATTTGGGGTTCCGAAATGTATACCTGGCGAGCACATTTTGCGGAAAAATCAAGCACCACTTGATTTTTTGACGGCACCAACAGGCCTGGAAACACCGCAGGTCAGCGAGTCGGGCCGCAGGCGCCAGGTCCCGAAAAACATGCATGCGCTCCACAACTATGTGCCGTCATCACGACACGCGAAATCAAGCAGCCGTGGACTTCCGGCGCTTGGGCGCAGAAAAACTTCACGTGGTGTGTACTTTTGGCGCCGCGTTCGAACAGGGGCGTGCCAGGGGGCCCCGTCCGGCGCGCCGGGGCGTCAAAAGACAAGCACACGTTGATTTTCTGGATAGTCTCGGACCGCCTGAGTAACAAGGAGGTCCTGTGACATCTGATCCGCCCGCCCGTCGTCGGCGCGGGCCCCGGCCGGTACCCGCCCCCACCGCCGCGGGAAGCGAAGCCGAGTACGGAGACATCCTGGCGGTCCTGGGCCAGCAGCTCGGGGAGAAGGTGGCCGAGGCCACCGATCCCGGAGGCCGACGTCGGCTCAAGGGAGTCCACTTCGAGTACGCGGCCGACCCCCGCGCCGTACACGACATGGCCGGGGGAGCCGGATACAGCCTGGCCAGCAACTGGTTCACGCAGCTGCTGGCGCAGCTGGCCGTCGCGAACAGCATCACCAAATCGCAGCTGTGCGTCTTCCTCTTCGTGGCCGGAGGACAGGTGCCGGGGACCGGCATCACCCCGTACACGCAGCAGGAGATCACGGACGGACTGAACAAGATCGCCGCTCAGAAGGGCGGCAAGATGATCACGCGGTCCACGGTCAACCGAGCTGTCCAAGCCCTGTGCGGCTACAACTGGGTGGAGAAGGCCGGCAACGGTCGTATCCAGATCAACGTCCGGTTGTGGTTCCACGGCAACAGCACGGCCCAGCACGAGGTTCTTGCCGAGATCTCCGACCGGCACGAGCGCGATGTGGAAGCCTTCCCGTACGCGGTAGGCCCCGTAGGCGCTCATCAGGAGGAGCTTGACCTCGACTTCGGGTACGAGGTCGAACCCGCCCTTCGCGGACGGAGGCGTACCGGGTGATAGTTCTGCCATGCCCCTTCGCGGGCACCCGCTCACGAGGAAGGCTCTCCCATGGCTAACGTCATGTCTCCGATCATCGCGGAGCGCATCTGGGCCCTGCCGTTGTCCGGGTCCGCCGTCAAGTTCCTCCAGTACCTCGTCTCCCGCAGCGACTTCGGGGGAGCACTCCCGGTGCGGCAGAAGGACATGGCGGCGGAGTACGGGGTCACGCCGCAGGCCGTCAGCGGGCTCATGGCGCCCCTGTGCGACCTGAACATCGTCCTCAGGCCGCGCAGCGGAGAGCGCAACGGCAACTCGTACCGGCTGCACCCTCTCGCGGCGAAGTACGAGAGCCCGCAGGACATGGAGGCGGCGTTCCGCGCGACTCTCGTCCGCATCCAGGCGGGGGACCTGCCCAACCTGAAGCTGCCGGCGTACCAGCAGACGCCGCCGACCCCGACCGGCCGTCCGAAGCTGCAGGTCGCCTGACGGCGTCCGGCCGCCCTGGTTCCGGCCCTGGCCCTGGCCCTGAAAAGACGGAAGGCCCCCCACCGAGGTGGGGGGCCTTCCGCGCCTGAGTAACAGAATGGTTCGGTCATTATATTCGCCAGGCCCCGGGCATGCCCAGCTGTACGGCACCGCACGAGCCGACCGTGTCTCCGGTGCGGGCCTGCCGCCTTCGCCTCAGCCGGCCGGGACGACCCAGTCGAGGGGCTCCTGGAGCGACTCGGGTGCGTACACGATGCGCGCCGGCCGCTTGTCGCCCGGTACGGGGTAGGGGATCTTGCCGCGGACGCAGTCACCCTGCTTGACGGCCTCCCCGACGGTCGGGAACTCCGGCTTGGGAAGGTCGCCGCCGTTGAGGCCGGTGACCTTGATGCGCGTGCCGTCCTCGTAGGCGAGCGACCACGGGAACTGGCTGACGGAGAAGGTCTTGCCCTCCGTATTGCACACCTTGACCTCGACGGTTGCCCAGACATCACCGCCCAGCGTCGCCCGGTCGGGAGGCTGGGGGCCCTCCGCGGGCTGGGTGTAGGCCAAGACCGCGACGGTGAACTTGGAGGAGACGTCGGCGAACTCGGCGACCTCACCGACCGCGAAGCGCGTCTTGGCCCGCGTCGGCGCGGGCGCGGGCGCAGACGCGCCGGGAACGGACGCAGTCCCGGTGGCAGCGGGCGTAGTGGGAGCCTTGGACGACACCGAGGTGGCAGGAGCGCTGCAGGCGGTAAGCGCGGAGAGGACGAGCATCGCGCTCATCGATGCTGTGACGGTGATGCGGTCTCGCATGGGTCCCCCAAGGCGTACGTGACGTAAGGGGCCAGCATGACGGATCCCTGGCTTCGGGCGTCACCCGTTCAGAAGCTTGATGCCAAGCCCGGGCCGGGATCGGTGCAGGCCGTCTTCTTCGTACATGCCGCACATGAGGACATGGCATAGGGGCAGCCCCCGCGGGTGAGACCCAGATGGCCACCGTCTCTTGGTCTACGGCCAAGAGACGTGAGTGGTCTCGTCTGGAAGGGCATCTGCCGATGGCAGTTGGCAGAGGTGGCCGGTGACCACCGGACCGTCATGCACGGGGCCTTTTCAGGCTCCGGACCAGTGCCCCAGGCATGACCTGCCCACGCGCTTCGGCAGCTGGAAAACCGCCTACGACAGGCATGGGCGCTGGTCGGCGGACAGAACGTGGGACACGGCCTTGCGTGTCGTGTAGGCCGATGCCGATGCCGAGGGGCGCCACAGCCGGCCGATACGCTGCGAGCGATCTACGACCAACTGACCGGAAGCATGATGACCCGCACCCCCAGGCCAACGCTCGAAACGATACTCGCCGCGCTTCCCGAACTCGCTCCGCACGCGCGCGATGCAGTCATACTCCATCCCGCGCGGGCAGAACCGGACTGCCGGAACACCTCGATTGGCGGGCCGTTGCTGTGGCCGGGGGACGAACCGTGGCCCGAGTGCTCCTTGCCCGACGAGAACAACCCTCTCGGCATGCCTGCCACGGCCATGGTCCCGGTCGCGCAGATCTTCCGGTGTGACGCACCGGGACCCTGGTGGCCCGCCGGCATCGACCTCTTGCAGGTCCTTTGGTGCCCCAATGAACACGGGGACCCTCCGGTCCAGCAGGCCGACGCCAGCCCTGTGCTAGAGCTGCGATGGCGTCGGACTGCTGACGTGACCGCGCCATTGACGACGCCGCCGTCGCCCTCGAGGTATGACGAGGACGGCTACCTGCCACGAGCGTGCGTCCTCACCTCCGAACCCGTGACCGACTTTCCTTTCCGTGAGGAGCTACCGGCAGAACTACGTCCGCGGCTTGAGGAACTGGTCCGCGAAACAGGCGCCGGCGGTGACGTCATCACCCGCCTCGCCGGCTGGAAACTCGGCGGCTGGCCGACCTGGCACCTGACGCACCCGACGGTCATTCCCTGCGGGGACTGCGGCACGGCCATGACACTCCTGTTCACCGCCGCCAGCGACGACGAGACACAGGTCACCGTCGGCCGCTACGGAGACCTGCGCATCTTCACCTGCCCCGCCGACCACCGTCATGCGTTCCAGGTGGACCTGCACTGACCCTCGGCACATCACCTGCACCACGACCCACCAGACAGGCTCCAGCCGACGACACGGGTGGGGCCGGGGCGGTGACCGAAGCCCGGGGCCACGGGCCGGACGGGCAGACGGGTACGGAGATGGCCGCGGGGCGTGCGGATATGGGCGTAGCCATGCGGTTGGACTGAGCGGGTGCCCCCGCCGGGCCTGCGGCCCCCTGGCGGGCCCCTGGGACGCTTCTGGGACGCCTTGCGTCAGAGAAGAGTGCCTTGCGTGGTGCGTCCTGTCCGGTCGTAGCAACTACATCGGCCTGGGCCATCGGTTCCGGCCCTTCGGGGCTCCGGCGCAGCCTGATCCCCGTAAGCGGTGTGCAGACCCGGTCCGGCAGTGACGTGACCGGGTCTGCCCCCGCAAGACGGAAGGCCCTCCACCTGGGTGGAGGGCCTTCCGCGCCTGAGTAACGGTCGGGACCCACTGTATCGGCCGGGCCCCGGCCCGCGGCAGCCCAAAAACCCTCACACGTTTGTGTGGTGGGGAGCGGAGAGGCGGGGTCCAGGAGGGACCGAAGGACTCGTCAGTCCCCCCTGGGCTTCAGTCCCTCAGCGACCCTGCTCCTAAAACTGCAGGTCAAGGCCTTCCCGCAGGCGGCGGCAAGGGACCGGAGGGACTGAAGGGACCGAACTTTCCTGTTCCACTGATTACGCGTGCGTGTGTATGCGTACGCGCGTAACAAGACCCCTAAAACGCTGGAGCGCTGATAACTAGGACTTCTCAGTCCCTTCAGTCCCTCTCGCGGCACCTGCAGGCCGTTGACCTGGGCTTTTCTGTGAGGGACCGAAGAGGGACCGAAACGCTGGGTCCCTCCCGAGAGTCCCTGCCCCCGGTAGCCGCCTCCGGCTGCCCGGAAGGCGACACGCCCGGGGTGGGAAACCTGCGGTGGCCGGCGCCCTGCTGGGGGACCCTGATGGGTGCTGACGTCCAAGGGACCGAAGGGACTGAAAAACCGATACAACGCGACGAGGAGCACCGTCTCCTGAGGTAGGCTCAGGGCCTCATTCGAAAACTCGGTCCCTTCAGTCCCTCCCTGAGCTGTGATGGCCCTTTGACCAGTGCTTTTGCCTCAGGGATCGAACCAACTGTTGGGTCCCTCGACAAGGACGATCCGAGTGCCAGGCCAGGGCGACACCACCAGAGCAGCGTCATCGGGGACCATCAGTCCCTTCGATGTCGCCGTGTGGTGCGCCACACAGGGCTGGCCCGTGCATCCTCTGGCGCCCGGCCGCAAGACGCCGGCGGCCAACTGCGCGGCCTGCCGCGAGCACACCCACCCCCCGCAGGCCTGCCCCTGCACGGCAGCGGGCAAGTGGTGCCACGGCTTCCACGCGGCCACCACCGACAGCGCCCGCCTCAGGGCCTGGTGGGGAGAGCAGGCGTCCTTCGGTGTCGGTGTCTCCTGCGGTCCCGCGGGGCTGGTGGTCCTCGACGTCGACGCGCACAGTGCCGAAGTGCCCGAACGAGACCGCCTCCTGCCCGGCATCGCCATCCACCAGGGCGTCAACCTGGACGGCCTGGCCTCCGGCTTCGACACCCTGGCCCTGCTCGCCGCCTACCGCAGCCGGGCGAACCCTGTGCAGGACGAGTCGACCCTGCGGGTCAGGACCCCCTCCGGCGGCCTCCACATCTGGTACCGGGTCACCGAACCCGGGATGCGCTACCGCTCCTCCACGGGCTCCAGCCCCAAGGTGGCCCTTGCCTGGCAGGTCGACGTACGGGCCGTCGGCGGCTACATCGTGGCCCCCGCCACCCGTACCCCGGCCGGTACGTACGACCCCGTCGGGCCGGCCCGGCTTCCGGCACCGCTCCCTGACTGGCTGGCCGCCGAACTGACCCGGACCGGACACCTCGTCGACGATGGCCGGGCCCGTTCCGCCGCCGCCACCACCGCCACCACCACTACGACGGCGGCGGCGTCCCGCCCCGTCCCCAGGCCCGACGGCACGGGCGCCCACCGCCTCCTGGAGCCCTTGCTGGCCGAGGTCCACGGATGCGCCGCCGTCCCGCAGGGAGCGAGCTTCACCGAGAAGCTCAACCGGGCCGCCTACACCGCCGGAGGCCTCGTCGCCGCGGGCCACCTCACCGACGCGGAGGCCCGGGAGCTCCTGACCGCGGCAGCCGACGAAGCCCGCCCGCACCAGAGCCACCGTAGCCTCGCCATCATCAACTCTGCCCTGTCCGCCGGTCTCCACCGGCCGCTCCACCTCAAAGGACGCCCATGAGCAGCGCCGACGGTCCGCGTTTCGACGCCACTGCCGCCGCCCAGCAGATGCTCGACCTCGAAGGCCACCTGCCCGCCCCGAACCTGCCCGCACAGCAGGGCACCGTCACGGTGCACGAGCAGGCCCGCCAGTCGGGGCAGCTGCCGGGTCTGCTCAGCGACCGCGGGAACGCGAAGCTGTTCGCGGTGATGTACGGCGACCAGTTCCGTCACGTCGAGGGCCTGGGCTGGTACCACTGGAGCCAGTACCGCTGGAAGCGCACCGGGGGAGAGAAGGCCGCGGTGTGGGCGGCGGGGGACATGGCGGAGCAGATGCCGGCCTCCGACCCGACCGGGCTGTTCAGCGACCGCGAACTGCTCCTGCACCGGCGCCGCTCGATGTCGACCCCGGGCATCAAGGCGATGCTCACCCAGGCGAAGGCCTCGCCCGCCCTCGCCCTCGATCCCGACGTCCTGGACGGCGACCCCTACGTCCTGTGCACCCCGTCCGGCGTCGTGGACCTGCACACCGGCCGGATCCGCAAGCCCGACCCCGAGCGCGACATGCACTCGCGCGCCACCAGCGTCGCCCCCGAGGCCACCGAGACCCCGCGCTGGCACCGCTTCCTGACCGACACCTTCGGCGACGACGCCAAGGGCGCGGAGACCATCCAGTTCCTGCACCTGCTGCTCGGCTACTCCGTCACCGGGGACGTCGGCGCGCAGGTCCTGCCCTTCCTCTACGGCACCGGCGCCAACGGCAAGTCCGTCCTCCTGGACGTCATGACCCAGATCCTCGGCGACTACGCGCAGGCGGCCCCGCCCGGCTTCCTGATGGAGAAGGGCAAGTTCTCCGAGCACTCCACCGAGCTGACCGAACTCCACGGCCGGCGCATCGTGGTGTGCAGCGAGCTCAAGCCCAACGACAAGTTCGACGAGTCCCGGGTCAAGCTCCTGACCGGCGGCGACCGCATCATGGCGCGCCGCATGCGGCAGGACTTCTTCTCCTTCACCCCCACGCACAAGCTGTGGCTGCTGGGCAATCACCGCCCCGAGGTGGCCTCGGGCGGGCACGCCTTCTGGCGCCGGATCCGGCTCATCCCATTCGAACGGGTCGTACCCGCCGCCCGCAAGATCGACAACCTCGCGAAGGAACTCGTCGACAGCGAGGGACCCGGCATCCTGCACTGGCTCGTCGAAGGCGCCCAGCACTACCTGCGCACCCGCGACCCGCTCACCGGACCGTCCTCCGTCCGCGTGGCCACGCAGGCGTACGCGACGACGGAGGACCACATCGGCCGCTTCCTCGCCGAGTGCTGCACCACCGAGCCCGCCCGGAGCGGCGGCGACCTCAGGGTCGAACAGGGCCTGCTCTACGGCGCCTACAG
This sequence comes from Streptomyces sp. NPDC031479, assembly GCF_055581065.1. NCBI lineage: Bacteria > Bacillati > Actinomycetota > Actinomycetes > Kitasatosporales > Streptomycetaceae > Streptomyces > Streptomyces sp. NPDC031479. The sequence goes on along the minus strand of NZ_JBVIKC010000042.1, from coordinate 58,391 downwards.
CGCATGGTGCAACGCGGGCGAGGGGATCCGGCCGGCCACCGCCCGCGCCTTCGCCACCCGCGTGCGTCAGGAACTCGGCCTCGCCTCACCGGCCGACATGATGAAGTCCAGCGGCAAGAAGTACTACCCCGGACTCGCACTCCTGGCCGATGACGACCCGGAATCCTCATATGTCTAGACCAGGCTGCCTACACACCGGTCGCCCATCTCTCTACGATGGACTCGGTCCCCTCACCCGGGACCCCGCCCGCCAGACCCACCCAGGCCCGCACCCGGCCGCCGACAACGAAAAGGGGCCGCAGCCATGAGCTCGCTGCTGAACGAGAGCGACCTCCTCCACGAGAACACCGTGGTGTGGCTGGAGAACCCCGAACAACTCGACTACGTGCGCCAGGCCCTCGACAAGACCGCCCGCCGCCGCGGCAAGCCCCGCTACGCCCGCGACGGCCGCATGGTCGGCTACACCGAACTCGACGAACACGCCGAAGCCGACCCCGACAGCGGCCTCCAGCTCCGCCGTGTCTTCTTCCTCCTCCCGCACGACCGCGACGCCCAGCCCGACGGCCTCTACCAGGCGGGCGCCCCGGGCGAAGCGGTCGACCCCCGCACCATCGAACCGCGCCGGGTGGGGGAGAAGACCCCCCGCTCCCAGGGCAGCCGGGCGGGGAAGATAGCCGCCACCGGGGCCAGAACGGCGTAGCACCGGGCGGGCCGCCCCCGACGGGCCGCCCGCCGGCCGCCGAGTCGTCAGGCGGGCTGGACGGTGATGGTGCGCAGGCGCTTGGTGGCCCGGGTCAGGGCCACGTACAGGTCCCTTTCCCCACCGGGGCGGGCCGTGATGATCTCCTCGGGGTCCATGACGACGACCCCGTCGAATTCCAGGCCGCGTGCTTCGGACGCCGGCACGATGCGCGCGTGGTGAGCGATGCCCCGGTCCATCAGCTCGCTCACCCTGGTGTCCGCGCAGACCACCCCCAGAAGCTCGCCCGGGTGCGCGGTGCTCTGGGCGCGGAGTTCCTCAACGACGGCGGTGACCAGCCCGTCCGCAGACGTGGTCACGGTGCGGGGGCTCTCGCCGCTTCGCAGCGACCGTGTGGGTTTCTGGTCCGGGGCGATCCGCGTGAGCAGGTCCCGGACGCTCTCCAGAATCTCCTGCGTCGTGCGGTAGCTGATGGTCAGGTCGTGCAGTTTGAACCGCGGTCCGACGTGGGGGCTCAGTGCCTCCTTCCAGTCGCGTGCCGTCGTGACCGGGCCTGCCTGGGCGAAGTCACCCACCAGCGTCATCGCCCTCGCCGGGCAGCGCCGGACGATCATCCGCCACTGCATGGCGGTCAGTTCCTGCGCCTCGTCGACGACGACGTGCCCGTACGTCCGCTCGGGGGGACCGTCGACCAGGCTCGCCGCCTCGTCCAGCAACGGCACGTCGGCATCGGTCCAGGGGTCGTCCGGACCGCGCAGGAGAAGGGACCGCTCCTGCGCGGTCCAGCGGGGCAGGAGCTCGGCGAGAGCGTCGGCGTCCGTCAGGAGCGCCTTCACGAGGTCACCGGGTACCAGCCGCGGCCACAGCACCTCGACCGCCCGGTCGACGCCGGCGTCGTCGAGGAGATCGGCCCGGATGGCGTCCAGGTCCAGCTCGTGGGCCGGACCCGGGTCGGCCGCGCCTTCGGCACGGCGCTGGGCGGCTCCCGTGAACCGGTCGAGGTTCATGCCCGTCATCCGTTCGGCATCGGCGTCGATCTGCTCCAGGAGGTCGCCCATGTCCCGTTGCATCGCGTCGGTGACGGCGTCGACCAAGAGCTCCCTGAACACCTGGCGCGCGGGGTTGTGCCCCGGTGCGGCTGCCACGGCGGCGTCGCGTGCCGTGGCGACTTCCCCGTCGGACAGGTGAACCAGTTCCCGTCCGACCCGCACGGTGAAGTCCCCGGTGGGGGCTTGGTGGACGCGCAGGAGGCCGGCCAAGGCGTCGGCGAGGTCGGAGCTGCCCTTGAGACGCGCGGTGTCGAACGGGTCCACCGTGTCCGTGGACACTCCGGCCAGTTCCCGGCAGGTCGCCAGAACGACGTCGTTCTCTCCGAGTGAGGGAAGGACCTGGGAGATGTAGTCGAGGAACCGGGCGTTCGGGCCCACCACCAGGACACCCTCCTCCGCGGCGCGCGGGAACGCGTACAGGACATAGGCCGCCCGGTGGAGGGCGACCACCGTCTTGCCGGTGCCGGGCCCGCCCTGGACCACGGTCACCCCGCGGTGGGCGGAGCGGACGACCTCGTCCTGCTCGGCCTGCAGCGTCGCGACGGCCGCGTGCATCCTGCCCGTACGCCGTGCCGACAGGGCCTCGGTCAACGGGCCGTCCCCCACGACGTCCTCGTCGGTCGGGGCGCTCCCGTCCAGCAGTTCGTCGCTCACCGAGACGACCGTGCGTTCCGCGAGGCGCAGGTGCCGGCGCCGCCGCAGGTCCATCGGGTGGACCGGTGTCGCCTCGTAGAAGGGCCGCGCCGCGTTCGCGCGCCAGTCCACGAGCAGAGGCAGGTCATCCTCCTCCGTATGCAGTCCGATCCGTCCGATGCGCAGGGCCGTGCCGTCCGTCCGGTCGATGCGGCCGAAGACCAGCCCCTTTTCGGCGCCCTCCAGCCGGCCGATTTCCTTGGCCAGGCGCTCGGCGGCGATTTCTCTCTCGTATGCCTCACCGGCGCTTTCCGCCGGGGCCTTCAGCACGCTCGCCCGGTGTACTCGCGCCTCGGAAATCCGCTCGGTGAGCAACTCGTACAAGGAGGACACATAATCCCGCTCCGATTCAACCGCACGCACAGCAGGATCATTTAACGTCGACAACAGGGGGCTCCTTCGATTCGAGCCACACCATACGGTCAAAGTTCTCCAAAGGTAAGTCTTGACTTACTTGTTGAAGGCATGCCCCTACGACTGATTCCGTGACGGCCGGCCGTATTGCGCATCGTGCATTCCTCTGTTCCGTATATCGCCCATTGCGCTCCCGATGCCCTCCTGCTTTATGGGCGAGCGAGCCCGGAGCATCCCGCCCGGCCCCGCCAACCCGGATCGGCCGATTGTCGGTCTCCGCCTCTTTGATTTCGGTCAAAGAAATCAATGACGACCGGTGGGGGAGGGGAACGTCAGGGGCGGTGGTGATCGGCGACGGCCTCGGCCGCCGCGCGGTGGCCGACGGCCGCCAGGGCGGGGTTGAGACCGCGGTAGTGGTGCTCCGCGGTGAGCCCGAAGCGCAGGGCCCAGCCCCGCCCCCGCGCCCACGTCGCGTCGTCCACGCCCACCGCCTCGCGGAACACCTCGCGGGTGTCGGCGGTCAGCAGGGTCCAGGCCGCCATCATGTCGCAGGCGGGGTCACCGACGCCCACGAGCCCGAAGTCGATGACCGACGTGAGCCGGCCCCGGTGGCCCAGCAGGTTTCCCGGCAACAGGTCGCCGTGCAGCCAGACGGGCGCGCCCCGCCACTGTGGTGCGCGTACGGCCGCCTCCCACGCCGAGGCAGCCGCCCCGGCGTCGAGCGTGCCGTCGGCGCCCAGGTCCCGGATCGCCGCGCGGACCTCGTCGTCGGCGGTGTCCACCCGGCCGCCGCGGAACGACCGCGGAGCCCCGGTGGTGTCGACGCGGTGGAGCGCCGCGAGGAAGCGGCCCAGTGCGGCGGCCGCGTCGTGGAGTCCGCGTTCGGCGAGGGGCCGGTCGTGGAGGTTCTCCCCGTCGAGCCACCGGTACACCGACCAGGCGAACGCGTACCCCTCGCCCGGCGCCCCGTGCCCGAGCGGCACGGGCACGTCCAGGGGCAGGTGGGGTGCGAGGTGCGGCAGCCATCGCTGCTCGGTGCCGACCTGCCCCTCGGCATCGGGGACGCGGGGCAGGCGTACGGTCATGTCCTCGCCCAGCCGGTACATGGCGTGGTCCGTGCCGGCCGAACGCACCGCCCGTACCGGCAGCCCGGCCCACTGCGGGAACTGCGCCGCGACCAGCCGTTCCACGAGCCCCTCGTCGATGTCCACTTCGTCGGCATGCATCTTCACACTGGACACCTCCATCAGGACGACGCGGCTCGGTAGAGCAGCTCTGTTCAGGAAGAGTGACGGATGTTGCCTCGCCGGTCAATATTCTTGGCAATCAAACTTGCCTGATGTGGCAACCAGATGCTCCGTGGAGGGGGCCTCGGCGCCGTCGCCATGTACGGCGAGACCAACGCCGAAGTCCTGCCGCCGCCCAAGGAGCCCCCCTCCCTCTGACACGGCCTCAGCCCCCCAGGACCTGACGGATCACATAGCGGGCGTTCGCGGAGATGACCGGGTTCGTCCCGCGGTAGTAGGGCAGTTGGATGACGGCCATGGACAGCGCCCACCCGCGGCCGCGGGCCCAGGTGGCGTCGTCGGTGTCCACGGCCTCGCGGAAGACCCGCCGCGCGGCGGCCGGCAGCAGGTTCCACGCCGGGATCAGGTCGACGGCGGGGTCGCCGAGGCCGGCGGTCCCGAAGTCGATCACGGCGGCCAGCCGGCCGTCGGCGCCCAGCAGGTTGCTCGGCATGAGGTCCGAGTGGATCCACCGCGGCTCCCCCGTCCACCCGGGGGCGGCGAGTGATTCCTCCCACGCGGCGAGGGCCGCGCCGGCGTCGAACGGCTCGTCCGTGCGCCGCAGTTCCTCGATCGCGGCACGGGTGTCCGCGTCGGCGGCGGCCAGGGGTCTTCCCCGGTGCGCCGGCGGCCCCGCGCCGAGCTCCGCCCCGCGCAGCGCCGTGACGAACGCCGCGAGGTCGCGGGCCAGCCGCCCGGGGTCGTCCGTACGGCCCTCGACGAGCACCTCGCCGTCGATCCACCGATGGACGGCCCACCTCCACGGGTAGCCCTCGGCGGCCCGGCCCAGCCCGACGACCTCCGGGACCGGGACGGGCACCAGGGGCGCCAGCCGCGGCAGCCAGTGGGCTTCCCGTTCGAGTGCTCCGGCGCCGCCCGCGGTGAGCGGCAGCCTGACGGTCAGCCCGGGGCCGACGCGGTAGATCGCGTTGACCGTGCCACCGGACTCCAGGCGCCGTACCGGCAGCTCGGCCCACCGGGGAAACTGTCCGCGCAGCAGCCGCCGGACGAGGCCCTCGTCGGTCTCCGCTTCGTCTGCGTGCATCTTGGCCATGTGCCGTCAGACCCGGCCGATGACGCCGGCCCCGCCGCCGCGGGTGAGGGTGGCCGCGGCTGCTGCGGAGAGCGGCACTGCGGTGCAGGCGACGGGGATGCTTCTGCGCATGAACGGCTCCGAACGGAGGATCCCGCGCCACGGGATCGAAGAGTGTGGAGGTGGCGGCTCGACATCCGCTCGAAGCGGTTCGGCCTCGCCGGTCAACCTAGATCGCCCCTGTCCCTGCGGCAAGTCAACTTGCCAAAAATTGCCAAGCCTCGATGGAGGTGCAGTGCCAGAGGTCAGGCAAACCTTTGCCAAGGGGCGGTGAGGGGGGCTACGCTGCGCACCAGAGCGTCGGGGGCGCGATCAGGGTTGTGGTTCCGAGAATTGATGGCAGGGCTCATATGACAGACGGGTCGTCCTTCGGCGCGCGCCTCAAGGCCTTGAGGCTGCAACGTGGCCTTTCCCAGGCCTCCCTGGCCGGCGAGGAGATCTCCACGGGGTACCTCTCCCGCCTGGAGTCGGGCGCGCGCCGCCCCACCGAGCGCGTGATCACCCACCTTGCCAAACAGCTCGGCGTGGACCGCCTGGCCTTCGACGCCCTGCCCGGCACGGCCACCGTCTCCGTCGGGAGCTCGCTGACACGGGCGCTGAGCATCGCCGCCTCCTCCGACAGCGACGAGTCCGTCGAGGAACTCATCGACGTACTCGCGACCGCCGGGGCGGAGGAGGACCCGCTGCTGCGCTGGCAGGCCCTGTGGGTGATCGCCCGGTACCGGGCCCGCCAGGGCGAGCGCGCCGAGGAACAGGAGTGTCTGGAAGAGCTGGCCGAGGTGGCCGATGACCTCGCGCTCCCCGCGCTGCGGTGCAGATCCGGCACCCAGCTCGCCCGGTGCCTGCGCTCGGTGGGCCAGGTGGCCCGCGCACTCGAACTCGCCGAGGGCGCGTACCGCGTCGCCAGGGACGCCGGCCTCTCCGTCCCCGACACCGGGACCGCCCTGCTGGCGCTGGTGTCGGCCGAGGCGGAGGCCGGCCGCCTGACCGAGGCCCGGTCACACGCCGAGGAACTGGTCGAACTCGTGGCGGGCGGGACGGACGCGCTGCGCGCCGAGGCCCTGTGGTCGGCGGCCACCGTCTGCTCCCGCCAAGGGGACGACGAGGCCGTCCACGCCTACCTGGCGCAGGCCGTGCAGGCGCTCGACAGCCGCGTCGACCCCGTTCTGTGGGCCCGGCTGAGACTCGCCGCGGCCTCGCTGTACCTGCAGTCCAGGCCCGCCCTCACCGGGAAGGCGCGCACCTGCCTGACGCAGGCCGAGGTGGCGCTCTCGATCATCGGCACGCCGGTCCAGCAACAGGAACTGCTGGTGCTCCAGGCGCACCTCGCGTTCGCGGAGGGCCGCTACGCGGACGCCCGCGCCGTCCACGACCGGCTCGACTTCGACAGCCTGCGGCTCACCTACCGCGACCGGATCCGGCTGCAGACGCTCGACAGCCTGCTCCTGATCGTCGAGGGCCGCCGGCAGGAGGGGCGCGCCCGGCTGAAGGAACTGGGGGAGGAGGCCCGCCGCGCCTCGAACATGGACCTCGCCGCCGAGATCTGGCGGGTCCTGGCCGAGACGCTGGAGAACGCCGAGCAGACGGGCCCCGCCCAGCGCTGACCGGCCACGTGCGGTGGCTCTCCGACCGGATGCGGCCGAACCGGCCCCGACCGCGCAGCGGGTACGGGTACGGGTACGCGCGGACCCCGGCCGAGCAGGACCCGTCCGGATCCTGGACCTCACCCCGTGAGCGGCCGGGCGCGTCGTCGCTGATCGTGGTGCTCCATGCCGTCGCGCACGGGGCCGACCTCCGGTCGCGGGGTGGCTGGCGTTCCTCTTGCGATTACAGGTAGGTCGTCCAGATTCCGGCCCGAAGAATGTCCAACGGGCCGGCTCCCGATCGGGTCCACCGGTCGAGGCGGTGCTCGCTCACAGCGCGGTGGCCAGCCAGATGGTCACGGCCGCCGTGGCGATGAGCCCGACGTTGAGTGTGATCGAGCGGTCTTCGCCGGTCAGGTGGACGGCGACCGCACCCGTCTGCAGGAGTACGAACCCGATGGCCGCGGCCGACGCCGACCAGGGAGCGATGCCGGTCAGCGGCGGCAGGACCAGCCCGGAGGCACCGAGTATCTCGACCGCCCCCAGCGTCCTGACGGCGGCCGGGGGCACGCGGTCGACCCAGGCCATCATCGGTCGGAGTCGGTCACGGCTGCGGATCACCTTCATCGAGCCCGCGTAGAGGTAGAAGAGGGCGAGCAGTCCCGCGACGATCCAATAGGCGGTGTTCATGATTCCCGTTCCTGGGCCACCGGTTCCCCGGGAGCCCGTCCATTGCGTTCATTGCGTCGATTGCGTTGATGGGCGGAAAGGTCCGGGGAGCCCCGGGCGAAGGCCCGGCGGTGCCCGGACGGGCCGGCCCTGCCGCCGAGGGACGGGAGGAGCGCCCCGGCCTGCCGGTCGGGGGAGGAGCGCGGCCGGGCCCTCCCGTCGGCTTCAGGGGGAGTCGGTCGCGGGCTCGGTCGCGTAGCGGCCCATCGCGTCGATGCCGGCCTGCGGCGTCATCGGCCGGCCGGTGGCAAGCACCTCCTGAAGGTCTCGGAAGTACTGCACGTACAGATCCGGGGTGAACGTGCTGAGCATGACGGCGGGGCGGTCGGTCGGGTTGGAGAAGGTGTGCGGGGTGCCGGGCGGAACGATCACGAGCGTGCCCGTGGAAGCGTCGTGGTCCTCGTCCCCGACGGTGAACCGCACGGTGCCGGAGAGGACGTAGAAGCCCTCGTCGTGGCCGGCATGACGGTGCTGCGGCGGTCCCTGGGTGTGCGGGGCGAGAACGGACTCGGCGATCGCGAGGCGGTGCCCGGTACGGCTGCCGTCCTCAAGGATGCGCATGCGCGTGGGGCCCAGGAGGATGGTCTCGCCGTCGCCGGGACCGACCACCGATACGGCGGGGCCGGCCTGCGGTTCGCTGGTCCTTGTTTCTTCGGTCATGCCCACCAGTGCACGGCCAAGGCCCCACGGCTGTCCAAGACCCGTTCCGCAACGCCGATATCCCGTGGGTATCGTTGCAGCGTGGAGCTACGGACCCTGCGCTACTTCGTGGCCGTCGCCGAGGAACTCCACTTCGGCCGGGCGGCCACCCGACTGCACATGAGCCAGCCGCCGTTGAGCCGGGCGATCAAGCAGTTGGAGGCCGACGTCGGGGCCCTGCTGTTCGCGCGATCGGCCGCCGGCGTCAGGCTCACCCCGGTCGGTACGGTGCTGCTCGACGAGGCGCGGGCACTGCTCGACCATGCCGACCGCGTCCGCCTGCGCGTGAGCGCGGCGGCCGGCGTCGCGTCCCTCACGGTCGGCATCCTGGGTGACGGCACCGACCCGGCAGCACTCAGGCTGGCGGCCGCCTACCGCCGGCGCCACCCCGGCATCGACATCCGCATCCGCGACACCGACCTGACCGACCCGACCTGCGGTCTGCGCACCGGGCTGGTCGATGTCGCCCTGACCCGGGCGCCGTTCGACGAGACCGCCCTGACGGTGCGTGAGCTGCGGGCGGATCCGGTCGGGGTGGTCCTGCGCGCCGACGATCCGCTGGCCCGGCACGACCGACTACGGCCGGCCGACCTGAACGACCGCCGCTGGTTCCAGTTCCCGCAGGGGACCGACCCCGTCTGGCAGTCCTACTGGAACGGCGGCATGTCGCGCGAGGGCCCGGTGGTACGCACCGTCCGGGAATGCCTGCAGGCCGTGCTGTGGAACGGCACGGTCGGCCTGGCCCCGCTCGGGGACGACCTGCACGCGGAGCTGGCCGTGGTGCCGCTGATCGACATGGCGCCGAGCCGAGTGGTGGCGGTGTGGAACAAAGGTGACGTCAACCCGTTGATCCGGTCCTTCATCGAGACCGCGACAGCGGCGTACCGGGACTGAGCTCCGGCAACCGTTGACCTCCGGCACCGAGGTGTGCTGTCAGGGGCCGTTGTTCCCCTCGAAGTCGCCCAGGTTGATGAAGCCCACCCGGTTCTCCCAGACGTCCCACGTCACATGCTTCCGAGCGCCCCAGTAGTAGGTCTCGTAGCTCATGAGGTCGCCGTACGCCTCGTTCTCGTGCATGCGATCAGGTTGGCCGAACACGGTCAGGAACTCCTCGTACGAGCTCACGTGTGCGAAGTGGGTCGAGGTTCGGCCGGGCCTGCGCTGCCTGCCGTTTCATCCGCATCGGATCAGCCGGATGCGGGGCGGGCGCCGCTGCGGATGCCCACCCCAACACGTCAGCCGGCCGGAGTCAGAGCTCCCACTCGACCCGTTCCACCGTGTCGTTGTGCTCCTTCGGCTCTTCGAGCTTGTCGCCGGCCCTCAGGATGCGCGTGAGCGTGCCGTTCTTGCTGATCAGCTTCGCGTTGCTGTCCGTGTTGTTGACCCACGACGAGACGTTCTTGTGCATGCTGCCGCCGTTGGGAAGGGGCAGGAGCTTGAGGTCCACCGGGTGGCCGGCCCCGATTCCGTATGCCTCGCCCCCGCAGTTGTAGTGCCGCCACAGGCCCAGGGTCTTCGGCGGACAGGGTGAACCCTCAGGGGGACTGACCACTACAACACCGTTGGGCAGCCCCGTGTTCGCGCTCATGGCTCGCTCCGCTCTCTTGTCCCGCCGGCCTTTCCGGCGAGTGCGGAATCACCGTTCCACGGTAAGTGCGCGGCGTATGCCTCTGGCATAGGCTTGATCGTTTCTGCTGTGTACATGGCCACCCGTCTGGCCGAGCGACGGGCCGAGCGACGGGCCCGTCGCAGCCGGATCCCGGTGACGGACGTTCCTGACCGGTCATTGCAGAGCAGGCCCAGGTCGCTCACCCGGACCCTTGTGGCCCGCTGGTCATGTCGCGGGGCCGAGATCCCCCTTGAGGATCGTCTCGACGATCCGGGGCCGGTCCCACAGGGCGAGGAGGTCGTTGGCGATGGCCACGACGGGGAGATGGTCCTGATCCCGCACCGCGATGGCCGCGGCCTTCAGACTGCGCGGGACGGCTCCGGCGTCGAGGAGCACGCGCCATTCCTGCGCACCGAGTTCCAGGAACTCAAGGCCGGTGACTCCGGTGAGCTCCAGGGGGTCGGCCAGCGCGCCGGGGGAGGCGGAGAGGGTCCGCAGCCGGGGCAGACCGGTGAGCGGGGCGAGGCTGAACGGCGGGCCGTCCGGCATGCCTATGGACAGGACTTCCAGGTCAGGGTGGGCGGCGGCCCGGACGGTTGCCAGGCCTCCCGCCCCGACCGTGGCCGCCGACGGCGGCTCATCCGTGCGGAGGGCAGGGCCTTCCTGCCTCGTCCGGCCCAGGATGAAGTCGGTGAGGGAGTCGGCGACGAGTTCGGCGCCGATGCTCTGCTCGTGGTCGACGAGGATGATCTGCCCGGTGTGCCCGCCGGGGCCGGGTGTCAGGTCGACCGCGTACTCGTCGCCACCGTTGCTTCCGAAGCCGATCCAGCCCGGTGAGCCGGCCAGAGCCTGCACCGCGGCATCGGGCGGGGTGCACGGTGCCTGCGTCGCCCCGAGGTCCCAGCCCGGGTGCCGGACCTCGGCGTCCACGCTGTACAGGTGCTCCATGGCGGCCAGTTCGCAGCCGACCGCCGTGTCGGCTTGGTCCTGGTACTCGTGGTCCCAGTCCTCCCAACGCGCCCGTGTCACCCGGTAGAGCACCTTGAACTCGTCCGTCAGCGTGACTCCCAGGCGGGCTTCGGTGGCGGCGATCTCCGCCTCCGTCGCGCCGATGGCGTCGGGCAGGCGCTCGCGGAGCGTCCGCTCCAGCAGTTCCAGGTCTGCCGAAGCAGCCGGCGCCCCGGGTGCCGGAGCGGGCAGCCGGCGCCATGGCTCGGGAAGGGCGCTCTCGACCAGGACGAGTACGCCCAGGTCCGGGTAGCCGACGGCAGGTTCCACGGCCGGGCCGGGCCAGACCAGGCCGAGCACGGTGCTTCCGTCCGGCTGGACCTCTGCCCTGAAGGCGATCTCCCTCTCCTGGACCCCGCCGCGCCCGAGCGCCTTCTGTATGCCCTCCACCGCGATCCGCGTCGCCGTCGGCATGGCCCCCCGGTGGGCGAGGCTCCAGCCGTACTGGCTGATCCGTCCCGCCACACGGGCGGGCAGGGCGGCACGCCTCTGCGTGTCGCCGGTCAGCATGAGACGCAGCACGGGCTCCCAGGTCGCGAAGTCGTGCAGCGAGTGGGACGGGGATCTCTGGTCAACCATGCGCAGACCGTACGCGGAGCCGGTGACAACGGAGACGGGCAGGCCGGAGTTCGAGGAGGGAGAGGTCTTCTTGATGGAGCTCGGCCCGGACGGACGGCGGTTGCGGCAGGTGGAGAGCGCCCCTCGCGGCATGTACAGGTCCGGTCAGGCGTAGCGGCAGACGGTCACGCCGGCTGCGGCACCGCATCCCATTTTCGAGTAGTTCTTCTGGACCATGTTCCAGTAGTGGCCCCAGTTCCTGTAGCTGGGGTCGTCGGTGTTCCAGTTCGGGCCGGCCGCGTCGTAGGCGGCCTTCTCCCCGGCCCACTGGGAGACGGCCTGGGACGGTCCGGCGCCCGACATGTTCTCGGCTCCGTTGTTGAAGCCCTTGTCGTGCGCGAGCCCACCGGCGTGGGAGGCGGGGTTGTCGGCCCATGCCTGCGCGCCTGAGGCGAGAGCCGCGTCCCAGGCCATGGGCGGGGCGCCTTCCGTCTGGCGTATCGCGTTGGTATCGCTCAGGAGGGCCGCCTGGTCGGCGGGGCTGACCTCGGCGGGAAGGCCGGCCGGGACGGCGGCGGAGGCCGCCCCGCCCGCCCCCAGCATCATTCCTGCGGCCATCAGCGTTGCCGCAATGGCGATGGCGCGACGGCGCGTACGGGAAAGTCTTGTCATTGCGACTCCCTGGTCGCACGGAAGCAGCGGAGAGTGCCGGCATGGTTCACTACCGTCAACCGTCGTGGGAGGGGGCGAAACGGCCGGCGAGCGCGATGGTGACTGAGCCATCGGCGACACGGTGCTCTCGAAAGGGCGGCCCATGGCCGCCTCCCCTACGGCCAGCGTAGGTCCAGGTGGCGGGGGTGGCGACCGGGGCTGCGGGACGGGCACCGGCACGACCGCTCCGTCCGCAAGGCCGCCGAGCTCCAACCGATGCCGGCTGATGCAGGGTTGGTGACCGAGGCCGGCAAGCCCCCGTCCGTGGTCCGGGCGCCCGCAGACCGTCCGCCCGGCCGGAGACCGCGACACGTGCGGGGGTGAGGCGTCGCCCTTGTTCTTGAATGGTCGCTCATGTATTTTTGTGCCATGCCCCGACCCCGCGAGTTCGAGCCCGACGCCGTGCTGGACCAGGCCATGCTGCGTTTCTGGTGGCAGGGCTACCGGGCCACCTCGATCGAGGACCTCGTGAAGGCGACCGGGGTGAAACCCGGCAGTCTCTACAGCGCGTTCCCCGGCGGCAAGCGCACGCTGTTCCTGAAGTCGCTGGAGCGCTATTCCGCGTTGGTCGTTCCTCAGAAGCTCGGCGAGCTGGCGGCGCCCGGCGCCTCCCTGGCCGAGCTGCGCGGCTATTTCGACGGATTGGTGAGCGACCTGCTCAGTCCGGAGGGCCGGCAGGGGTGCCTGCTGGTGAACACCGCGATCGAGAACGCGGCCGAGGACGACGAGGCCGCCGCCGTCGTGCGCGGCCATCTGGCCCGCCTGGAGCAGTGCATGGCCACGGCCCTCCGCAACGCTCGCGACGCCGGCGAGGTGCGCGCCTCGGTGGACCCGGGCGGCAGCGCCCGGCTGCTGGTCGCGACGTGCCAGGGGCTCATGGTCGTAGGGAAGGCGAACCCCGACGGGGCGGTACTGCGCGCCATCGTCGACAACGCCTTCGCCGTCCTCGTCTGACAGCTCCACCCGGGGCCACCGCATGCGGTGGCTCTTTTTCGGCCCCAATAGATGAATGACCATTCAAGAACGGAGCCCGCTCAATGAAGGCCATCGTCATATCCGCCTACGGCGCCCCCGAGGTCCTGCACATCACCGACCTGCCCGACCCCGTGCCCGCACAGGGAGAGGTGCTGATCCGGGTCAGGGCGTTCGGCATCAACCACGCCGAGGCATACATGCGCGCGGGTGCCTGGGGCGATGTCGCGGCCGTCCCGGGGATCGAGTGCGCGGGATCGGTCGAGGCCGATCCCTCGGGCCGCCTCGCCCCCGGAACCCGGGTCGTGGCCCTCCTCGGCGGCATGGGCCGCACCCGCAACGGCAGCTACGCCGAGCTGGTCACGGTACCGGCCACCAACGTGGCAGCGGTGAACTCGTCACTGGGATGGGCCGAGCTGGCGGCGGTTCCCGAGGTCTACGCGACGGCGTGGCACGGGCTGTTCGGCAACCTCGGCCTGCGCCCGGGCGAGCGGGTCCTGGTGCGCGGAGCGACGTCCTCCCTCGGCCAGGCCGCCGTCAACCTCGCCGTCGTCCACGGCGCGAGAGTACTCGCGACCACCCGCAACCCCGCCCACGCGCCGCTGCTGAAGGACCTCGGCGCCGAGGAGGTCCTCATCGACGACGGCCACCTGGCCGCCCAGGTCGACAGAGGCAGCCACGGCGCCGTTGACGCGGTGTTCGATCTCGTCGGCAACAACGTCCTGCGCGACTCCCTGGCCACCGTCCGCCCCCGCGGCCGGGTCTGCCAACTCGGCTTCCTCGGCGGCTTCGAGCCCGTACGCGACTTCAACCCGATCACCGATCTCCCCACCGGCGTCCAGTTCAGCTTCTTCGGCAGCGCCTTCGTCCTGGGGAGCCCCGATTTTCCGCTCGCCGACGTTCCGTTCGACGAGATCTACGCCAAGGTCGAGTCGGGGGCGCTGTCGGCAAGGCCGGTCAGGATCTTCCGTTTCGAGGAGATCGTCGAAGCCCACCGGATCATGGAAGCGGGTGAGGCACTGGGCAAGATGACCGTCACCGTCGGCTGAGACACCCGGGCGCCGGTCGCCGGGCGCCCGGCGACCGGCGCCCGGTGACCACCGGATGCTCAGACCGCAGTGAGGTCCTGGACCGGTCGCGTCATGAGCGGGGACGGATCCACCTCCAGCTCACGGCGCAGCAGCCGCTGGTACTCCTTGTAGCGCTTCACAGTGTCGTATGCAGCGCCGCCAGGTACTCCCCGTCCCGACGCAGCCTCTGCGCCAGGCCCTCCAGGGCGTGCAGCCGCACCTGGTCCCAGCGCTCCCGCTCCAGGACGAGCCACTCGTCCGGCCAGCGCGGCAGCAGCTCCTTCCCGAGCATGGCCGAAAGCGCCTCGGCATGGGCGGGAGGCAGACCGTCGCCCGTCGCGTCCTGGGCTGCCCGCCAGCGCGCGCTGTGAAGGTCCACGTTCACCAGAGGCGCGAGCAGCAGCCGGTGGTCCACGCACTCGACCATGGATGCGGCATCCGGCGTACGAGAGCTCGAAGGCTCCGAGCAGTTCAAGGTCTACGCCGTTCGAAGACACATCCCTCACTGTGCAACCGGCCGGTGGAGCACGCATCCGCACCCACCCCTCCATCCGCCCCCACAACAGCCCCGAAGCTCCGGTCCCGCGCCTCCCGCCCGAATTCCGCGGCGCTCCGGGCACGCCGCAGTCACGGGTCTGACCGGCGTACAGACGCTCCCGCAATGGTCCGGAAACGCTCTGAAGACGCCGTCACGACGACGTTTGGACATTACGGGTGACGGACCGGGGACGAGGACCTCCGACGCTCGTACTCGGCATGACTTTCGGTACGCAGTGCCCACGGGCACGGAAAGCAGGTCCCGGATGAGGCCTCGGGATGTCCTGGGGGACCTCGGCGCACGGCCGGACGCACCGTTCGGCGACCCGCGCGTCTGCGTGGCCCTGCTCGACGGCCCGGTCGACCTGTCCCACCCCTGTTTCGCGGGCGCGGACCTCACGCGTCCGGACACCGTGGTCCAGGAGCCCGCCGGGCAGGGGCCGGTGTCCGCCGTCCCCTCCGTCCTGGCCGTCGGCGCCGCCGCCGTCGGCCGGCCACTCGACATCAGCAACTGGGGTGCCGCCTACCGCACCCACGGAATCCTCGCCCCCGGGCAGGACATCGAGGGCGCCGCACCCGGCGGCGGCCTCGCCTCCCTGACGGGAAGCAGCTTCGCCACTCCGCTCGTGACCGGCACCGCGGCGCTGCTCGTCGCGGCCCACCGGTCGCCGCCGGTATCACAGCCGACGGCGGCGCATTTCCCCCGCCGCCGGCCGCACCGCCCCCGGTCCAGGCCGTCCAGGCGCCGTCCCCGGCGGCCCCCGCCCGGCCGCCATCGTGGGCCAGGCGCTCGACCCGGAGAAGCAGGAGGAACGGGCAGGCTACGTCTCGCGCGTCTCCGTGCCCGGGATCCTCACCCACCGCACGAGGCGACTCTTCAACGGCCAGCTCGTGCCCGTGGTCGAGGTGAAGAGCCGAGGCCTCTACACCTGGAACGAGACGGCACTCGTCGACTCCGTCTTCGACAGCGTCATGAAGGACGCGGAGATCAGGCACGTCTCCACCGTCCAGGAGAGCGAGATCCGGCTGACGATCCGCTCCTTCCTCGACAAGATCTACTACCAGTTCCGCAACCTCGGCCAGACCTCGGCCGGCCGGGCGCTGAACTACGCGGGGACCAACGCGTTCCTGATCGGGGGCCAGATGGTCCGGGGAATCCTCTCCGCGGGCCAGATACCCGGATCGAAGGGCGGCCTGTACTCGCTCGACACGATCACCGTCACCAAGAGCCCGAACAGACCGGGAGGACTGCCTCCCCACGTCCGGGCCGTCCGCCGCGACGACGCCGCGGCAGAGGCCGACGCCCGTCGACAGGGCGTCGCGGCCGCCGCGTCGGGCTGCGGCAACCTCACCGGCATGGCCCGGCAGATGTGCTACGCGGGCCGGCACGGTCTCAGGGTCTGACCCCTGTCGGGGATCAGCCCCCTGAAGTCACCGGCCCCTCTCCAAGGAACAGAGGGAACACGAGGAAAGGACCCTGAAGAGCCCGGTGTTCGTGGACGGGCCGACCGGCATCATGGAGCCGACACCCACCCAGCGCGTCGTGGTGAGCCCGCCGTCGTTCGGCGGCATCCGCTGCACGAACCAGATCGCCCCGGCGTCCACGGTCATCGACAACCTCGACCAGTGCATGCTGATCGCGCTGTACCGCCTCACCCGCTGGATCAACTCCTCGTCGCCGGACGTCACCGAACTCCTCCACCTGGGCATCGGGCACGGCGGGCCCCATCCGAAGGACTGCCACAACCAGGGCCGCGCGCTCGGCCTCTCGGGCATCGTGGGGGAGCTGGACGGGGTCGCCTTCACCCGTCTGGTGCAACGGGACTGGGGAGACCTGCCCCGCACCCCCGGCAAGTTCCGCATCGACCCCGCGACGGACCCCCTCGCGTACGGGCTGTTCTCGACCGCCTTCCGCTGCGCCACGTTCGAGTGCGAGGCCACCGCCATCGGCCCGGCCAACAAGTGGCCCATGCCCGAGATCGGCGGCTCCGGCTTCGTGATCTACCCGGACTGCACCGGCCCCGCCGCGCTGGTCAACGCCCACCAGAACCACATCCACATGCAGATCGGCGTCACGGTCCTGCCCTGAGCGGCGCCGGTGCCGGATCCCGGGGCGTCAGACGTGCTGGGGTTCGCCGATGGTGCGGCGCCCGATGCGGGTGGCCAGCCAGTTCGCCCGCTGTAGGTCCTGGCTCTGCACGTGTACGTAGACGGTGTGGTCGTCCGACGGGTCCTCCTTGAAGAGCCTCAGGCAGCCGGTGCGTTCCGTGGGGCCCGTGGGGCTGCCGTGTCGGGTGGGACGGGGGGTCAGCCGCCGTCCACGTAGGCGCGGGCCGCCACCATGACGTCGCGCATGCGGCCGTCGGCGATGCACTGGGCCGGTGCTTCGTCCTCCAGCTGCGGGTTCATGCCGATCATCCAGGCGCGCGCCGTGTAGAGGCTCTCGGCGTCCTGGATGAGTTGGAAGACCTGGAGGGCGGCGCGCAGGCGCTCCTCGGATTCGTGCCGGGGGGTGGTGTCGCCCGATGCCCACTTGCCGACCTGCTTGGGGTCGCTGATGTTGGCGATGCGCGCGGTCAGGCGCTGGCCCAGGTTGTCCTGGAGGAACCGGGCGATCTCGCTGATGTGCATGCGCACGGTGGCGATGTGGGCCCGTTCGGCACTCACGGCGCTCTTGGTGGCGGCGGAGGCGGTCGTGGTGGTGGTGTGTGAAGGCATGGTCAGGTCTCCCTCGCTGCCCTGACTGCGCGCCCGCGCGGCGGCGGGTCGCGTGTTCAGGCGACGGGTGTCGGGTGCGCGCAGGACCTGGCTGTCGCGTGCTGCTGCGATGGCAGACGGAGGGGACGCTCGGTCTCGGCGAGCTGTGAACGCTTCGTGATGTGCTTCCGACCCGCCGGGAAGCGTGACCAGTGACGGGTGGGGTGGGCCGGGCCGGCTAGCGGCGGGCGGCGGGGTTCAGCATCGATGTATTCCGGTCCGCGGGGATCCGGCGCATGGATGACTGGAGCGTGCTGGGGGTGAGGCGGCGCCTGGGGTGCTCGGTGGTGCCGCGCTGTGCGGCGTGAACCCCGAAGGTAAGCACGTACGGACGGTGTTGCCGGTGATGCTCATGAGATCCCCCACATGTTCCAAGTCGGTCGATGTACTTGTCAGGTTACCCATTATCACCTGTCAACTCCACCTCTTAGGCGGAATCCAGCGCGTTCTCGACGGGGCGTCAACTACCGTGTTTGAGGCTGTACTTAGCTTCTGACCTGCATTGATGTCGTTGATTGGGGGAGGGGGCGGAGGTCGTGTGCGTGCGGGGAGTGAGTTGTTTTCCTCCTTTCGGACGACAGGGATGTGGTGGTTTTCCGGTTGGTTTCCAGGTGGGTTTTCGGGTGGGGGAGTAGGGGGGGTGAGTGGTTGTGGCCCGGGCGGGTCCGGTCACAGCATGGTCAGGCCGTACTCGTCCGCCACCCGCCGCAGCGCCTCCGCCTCGGGGAAGACCAGACTGGACTCCTCCTGCTTCAGTGCCACGTCGCTGAAGACGGCCCAGCACTGGCGCATGCCGAAGCGGGAGCGGTAGGCGATGCCGTGGACGAGGCGCTCCTGCTCCGAGGGTCCGGTGCGCTGGGTGATGGCCCAGGCGGAGATCAGCCGGGTGATCCGGCGGTTGAAGCCCTGGACGTGTTCCGTGGTGAGCAGGTCGACGCCCTGCTCCGCCAGCTTGTCCTCCAGCTCGTGGGAGAGCGTCTTGAGGGTCCGTTCGTCGTCCACGTCGAGGAAGCGGGCCTCCTTGGGCGGCTGCAGACGGACCAGGGTGTGGCGCGTGGTCCAGTCGCGGGGCATCTTGCCGGGGCCCATGTAGTACGGCTCCTGCCAGTCGTCCGCGATGACCTCCCGCATGGCGGGGCTCACGCGGAAGGGGGCTAAGGCCTCGGCGAAGCAGCCGTCGTGTTCGGAGGCGCAGTAGAGGGTGCCGTAGCTGACCAGGCTCCAGCGGTTGCCGCCCGTCCGGTCGGAGTCCTCCTGGCTGATCTTTTCGTACGTGACCGGATTCTTGGATTTCCCCAGCCGCCAGATGCCGCGTTCCGGTGCGGGGATGAGGCTGACGTCCGGCTGTGCGGTGTCGGTGTCCCGGCTCATGGGGCCGTTCTCCTTGCTCCGGCCGGCTCCGCGGGACGCGGGGTACGGGCCGGTGATGCTCGTGGGCTCGTGCGGCGGGCGGGCCGGCGGGGCGGTCCGCCCGCCGGGAGAGCCGGTCTTGTGACGGTGTGGTGCTCGTGAGGGGGGCTCATGAGGGAGGCTCACGAGCGGCGTGGTCATCGGTCATCGGTCATCGGCCATCGGTCAGCGCGTGAGGTGCGGGGCGCCCTCGGTGCGGCGTACTGATCGGTGGCACATGCCGAACGATCATTTTCATGCTCGGGTGCGACCGAAGCGACCGGGTTGCGCGGGTCAACGGGGGCGCACGAAGGAACACGGGGGCGCACACGGCTCTGCGCACGGCGCGGTCAGCTGCCGTCCGTCCGGCACCGGGCGAGGTCGATCTCGACGGCGGCGGCTCCACCGTCCCCGGTGAACGAGAGCACGACGCGCCCACCGCCCGCCGCCGCCGGATGGGCGGTGATGCCGCGGACGGGGCTGCCCGTGGCCAGCAGCAGACGGCAGTGCCCGGTGGCGGCGTCCCAGACGCGGATGGTTCCGTCGACCGCGCCGGCGGCGGCGAAGCTGCCGTGGCCCTCCGCGTTCCACAGGGCCAGGGCGTGTACGGCCGCCGACGTGTGGCCGGTCAGCGGTGCACCCAGGGGCCGGCGCCCCGCCAGATCCCACAGCCGTACCGTGCCGGTGTCCCCGGCGCTGGCCAGGTACGGCGGAAGGCCGCCGAGCGGGCGGGGGGCGAGGGCGACGGCGTGCAGGACGCCCTGGTCACAGCGCAGGGGCCCGCCCAGCGGGCCGAGTTCCGCGTCCCACAGCCGTACGGTGCCGTCGGAGCTCGCGGAGGCGAACCAGTCCCCGCCCCGCTCGCACGAAGCGGCCGCCACCGCCCGGATCCGCAGGCCGTGACCGGTCCACGTGCGCAGCGGGCCCGGGTCGTCCAGGTCCCACAGCCGGACCGTTTCGTCGTCGCCGCCGCTCAGGAGCAGGTGGCGGCCGTCCGCGGTGGTGCAGGCGGCGAGGGAGCGGACGGGCAGGAAATGCCCTTCGAGGACGTCGGGCAGGAAGCGGCGGGTGCCCGCGTCCCACAACCGGATGCCGTAGCCCTCGCCTCCGGCCGACCCGGAGGCCGACCCGGACGCCGACACCAGGACGCGGCCGCCCTCCCGGCGGTGGGCCCAGGCCAGGGCGGACGGCGGCCGGCCGGTGTCGATCCGGGCGACCGCGTCCCCCGTGCCGATGTCCCGGACGTCGACGTACGGGACGCCGTCGCCGCCGAGCGCGAACCAGGAAGGGCCGCGCGGTCCCCCCGGCCCCGGCAGGAGCAGTGCCCCGACCGTCGGCACGGGTTCGGCAGGCGTACGCGCGCCGGCCAGCGCGCGCTCCAGGACCTCCCGGTTCCAGAGCCGCAGCGTGCCGTCACTGGAGGCGGAGGCAAGGATTCCGGATTCTGGGGAGGCGACGGGGCTGAGCGCCGTCACGGCGGAGGCGTGCCCGTCCAGCAGCCCCGGAGCCGCCACGTCGGCGGATTCCCACGCGGAGACGTCCCATACGGCGATGCCCCGGCCCGTTCCGGCCGCGAGCAGGTGGCGCCCGCCCAGGACGAGGCCGGTCAGGCAGCTCACCGGCCCGTCGGCGCCGGTGAGGGTGGAGCGCAGTCCGTCGGTGCCCCAGACGCTGACGCTCCCGTCCGCGTGGCCGGCCGCGACCGTCCCGGGCCGCGTGGTCGCGGCCAGCACCCGTACCGCCCCCGGGAGGCCGAACGCCGCCACCTCCACGGCGGCCTCGGTGTCCCGGAACGTCAGGGACGCCCCGTCGGCGATCGCCAGCAGCGGCCGGCCGGGCGGATCCTCCACCGATGCCAGTGCGGTGGCACTCGTACGCGGCGCGTCCCCCGGCAGGGTCAGCAGGTCCTGCGGCCCCATCCGCTCGTTCCACCAGACCACCTCCCCGTTCCCGTTGACGCTGAGCACCGCGAGCTCGTGCCCGCCGTCGCGGTACGCGCACACGTCGGCGATCCAGATCCCGCCGGGCCGGTGGACCTGGTCGACGAGCCCGCCGCTCGCCGGGTCCCACAGGCGTACGGTTCCGTCCGTGCTCCCGGACACGAGCAGCGGGGACTGCGCGGGGCGCGGTGCGAGGAGCAGGTGGTGTACGGCGCCCTCGTGCCCGCGGATCCGTTCGCGGACCGCCGTCCCCTCGACCGCGTCGATCAGTTCGATGCCGCCGGCGTCGTCGCCCACCGCGAGGGCCGCGCGCCCGTCGGGGGCCGTCACCGCGGTCATGGACCGCACCGTGGTCGCGAGGGTGGCCAGGACGTTGACGGGCGGCGTCCACCGGGACCACAGCACGGCCAGCGGCCCCGGCACTCGGGCCGCGGCACCCGTGCGCGTGTCAGTGCCCGTGTCAGCGCCCGCGTCCTCGGACGTCCGCGGGCGCGCCGTTCCGGGGAAGCGCAGCGCCGTGTGCGCCAGGTGCAGGCTGGCCAGGCGCGAAGGGTGGTCGGCGCGGTGCAGGTAGGGCTCCACCGCGGCCCACGCCTCCAGCCACAGCCGGCCCTCCCGCCCCCGGCCGGGGCCCAGCAGACCACGGACGGGGCTGCCGGTCAGCCACGGAAGGACGTCGGCCGGCACGTGCGCGTCGTCCAGGACCCCGCCCAGGCGGGCGTGGCGCGCGAGGTACCGGCGTACGTAGGGATGCGGGGCGGTGTCCGGGGGGCCGACGGCGCCCTCCGCGCCTGCTGCGGCCGCGGCTGCGGCCGCGGTGGCGCCGGTGTGCGGCGCGGCCAGCTCGGCGAGCGCCCGCGTGATCCGGGCGTGGACGTCGGCGTCGTGCGCGTGCGCGGCCCCGTACGCGTCCTCGTAGGCGCCGCCCCCGAACGCGTCCCCCTCCGCACGGCTTCTGTCCGCCGCACTCGTCCCCGTAACCACATCGTCCCCACCAGCTCTACTAACCCCACCAACCCCACCCGACACGGCCCCATCGGCCTTATCGGCAGGCTCGTCCTGACCATCCGCCATTCCCATCCCCCCACCAGGCGCCGCCCCGCCCACGGGCCGGGCGCGCAGCACGGCGGCCAGCCGCTCGTGCGCCGGCCGGTACACCCGCTGATCCTCTTCCACGTCACGGGTGAGATACCCCGCCAGACGCCCTTCCAGCAGAATCCCGATCTTGTCGTCGGCGTCCTCGACGGTCCTCCCGAGCACCGCGGACGCCACAGCGGGCCACACCTCCCCCCACGCGATCCCGCGCCCCAGCGCGAACGCCGACGCCCGCAGCAGCGCCAGCGCCTCGTCGGCCGCCAGGCCGTCCTCCGCCGACCTCGCCAGATCGGCCTCCAACAGCCCGGCGGTGCCCTCGCCCAGCCGGGCGAGCCAGCCAGCGTCGGCCGACAGCCGCGGCCCCGCCGCGCGCAGCTGCCCCGCCGCCACGCGGGCGTCGAGGAAGGACCGCCCCGCCGCCGCGGCCACCGTCCGCGACACCTCCGTCAGGTCGTGCCCCGCCCAAGCCGCCTCCCCGTCCAAGAGGGCCCGTACATACCCCTCGACGTCCCTGCTCATGTCCGCGTCGTCGGTGCGCAGCACGGCCGCGCCGCGGAACGCGTCCCGTATCCGGCCCAGGAGGTCCGGGCCGTCGCCCGCGCCCCCCTCGCTGCCGCCGTCGGTGGTGAGGGGGCCGCCGTCGCCCGGATCGCTGCTGCGGACGGCCACGACCAGCCGGACCCCGCGCTCCACGGGCGGCGGCAGGTCGCCGGAGCGGGACCGGCCCCCGTCCGCCGCCGCGGGCACGGCGCCGCGTACGGACAGATGGCCGGCCAGCGGCACCAGGACCTGGTGCAGCGCCGCCGCCGGATCGGTCGCCTCGTCCAGGGAGTCGACGACGATCGTGACCATGGGGCCGGGCGAAGCCAGGAACCCCCGCAGCCCCAACTGCCAACGGCTCAGCTGGTCCCTGCCGGACGGGTCCGGGCCGACCCCCAGCTTCTTCGCGATGGCCCGCAACAGCTCCAGTGTCTCCCGGCCCCGCGCGGTGACCGCGATGGTCACCGCGCCCTCGCCCGGAACGGTCTCCGGCGGACAGTGGCCGACGGCGGCCGCGAACAGGGCGGACCCGCGGAACTTCGCGTCGCTCAAGGTCACCGCGCGGCCCAGGATCGCCGATTTCCCGCTCGCGGTGATGCCGGTGACCACCAGGATCCCCGGCGGACCCGTCAGGAAGGAGACCACCGAGGCGTTCAGCCGCCTGCGGCCCGAGAAGTACCAGCCCGGGTCGTCGGCTCCGGTGCGCCCGCTGGCCTTCTCCACCCAGTAGTCGAGGTCCTCGGGGGTCGCCGCCACCTCCTTCCGGCTCTCCTCCACCGCGGCCCGCTCCGGCCGGTACCCCGGGTTCGGCAGGGCCGGGGTCGGGACGTGGAGCTTGCCCATGACCACGCGGCAGTCGACGGACAGGCTCCGGCCGAGCTCCGCGCCGATCGCCTGCCCCGCCTGGTACAGGGCCCGGCTGAACTCCGACATCGTCAGGTACGGGCGCGTGATCCCTCCGGCCGTCCGCAGCCACTCGTGGGCCGCACGCAGCACGAGCGCGAACTCCCGGCCCATCACCCGCGTCTTGGACGCCGCCGTGACCAGGACGTTCAGCGTGCCGTACGTGGTGCGCGCGGTGTCCAGGTCCCGCGAGAGGTCCAGCAGCTCGCCCGCCAGGTCGGCGGACTCGCACATGTTCACGACCACCAGGACGTCCCGCGCGTGCGAGTCGAGCGCGGCGATCACGATCTCCGTCGTCCGCAACCCCGTCGCCAGCAGCCGGCCGGGGTCGGTGTCCCGCAGGACCGCGAAGTGCTTGGCCGCGGACGAGGCGACCCCGTGCCCCGTCACGTACAGCACCAGCGGAACATTCGGATCCGCCTCCCGGATCCCCGACCCCGTCAGGAAGCACTCCACGTCATGACGGCTCGTCACCGGCTGCGAGGGCGCCACCTTCACGAAACCGGGCCCGTCCGGGGGCGGCCGCTCCCACCACAGGGCCACCGCCTCCAGCTGCGCGCCGAAGGCCTGGCGCAGCGCCTCCGTCCCGTCCTCCATCGGCAGGACGAACAGGGTGCCCGTACGCGGCTCCGCCTCCGCGGCGGCGCGGACCGCCGTCGCCGGCACCTTCCCGGTGACGGCCCGCGCCCCTGCCGTCGGCGTCGTCGCCGTCGGCGTCGCCTCCGCCGGACCGGCTAAGCCGATCTCGCCCCGCTCCCCGTCCACGGTCCCTATTCTTCACTGCCATGGACGAGCACCCGCACCGCACCACCACCGCACAGCACCCCCAGGACGCCGCGGAGTTACCCGACCACGTCACCCAGGACGCGGTCGTCGTCGTACCCGGGATCATGGGCAGCACCCTGCGCGACACGACCACCGGCAAGGACCTCTGGGGCATCGGCGGCATCTCCTGGCTGCTGAAGGCCTGGACCACCCCCTCGGGCCTGAAGTCCCTGGCCATGACCGAGGACGAGCTGGCGGGCAAGACCGGCCGCATCGAGGCGACCGGCCTCCTGAAGCATTCCGCGTGGACCCCGTACCTCGCGGGCAGCGAGCCGTACGCCGACCTGGTCGACACCGTGCGCTCCAGCGTCGCCGACCCCGCCGCGATCCTGGAGTTCGCCTACGACTGGCGCCTGCCCGTCGCCACCAACGGACGCCTCCTGGCCGACGCCGCGCGCCGCCACCTGACCGACTGGCGCCTGCACCCCGCCCACACCCTGGCCCGCCGCCACCGCACCGACCAGCGCGAGGGCCGGCTCGTCTTCGTCGCCCACTCCATGGGCGGCCTCGTCACCCGCGCGGCACTCGACCCCGCGCACGACGGCGACCTCCACGCCGACACCCGGGGCGTCATCACCCTCGGCACGCCCTTCCAGGGCTCGGTCAAGGCGGCGGTCATCCTCGCCACCGGCCGCGGCGCCCCCGTACCGCTGCCGCACCGCAAACTCCGCGCCCTCTGCGCCACCATGCCCGGCCTCCACGACCTGCTGCCGCAGTACCGCAGCCTGCGCGCGGGGGACGACGTACGCCACCTCACCCCGGGCGACGTCACGGCCATCGGCGGCGACGCGGAGCTGGCGCGCGACGCGGCCCGCTTCCACCACCGCCAGAAGAACATCGGCCTGCCCGGCCACCGCTCCGTCGTCGGCGTCAACCAGCCCACCTGGCAGAACCTGACCGTCACCGGCGGCGAGCTGGAGGCCCACTACGACGGAGCCCGCCAGAACTCCGACGGCACCTTCATCCGAGACCGGAACGACCGCATCCGGTACTTCCGGGTCCACGGCGACGGTACCGTGTACAAGGAATCGGCCATTCTCACCGACGCCGTCACCCACCTGCCCCTCCAGCACGGCGACGTCGCCAAGGCACCGACCGCCCTCGACGCCATCACCGAGATCCTGCGCGACGACATCCACCCCGGACCGCCCCAGGGCGAGGCCGGCTGCGGTCTGAGCGCACCCGACCTCGTCGAGGCGGGCCGGCCGTGGAAGATCCACCTCAGCGACGTCGACTCCCTCCCGGGCCTGACCTGCCACCTCACCGACCTCGCCGACCCCGGCCGTCCCGTGGCACAACTCGCCCTGACCTGGGAGGACGGCGCCGCGGTGGCAACGGCATCGGCGCCTTCCCCGGGCCTGTACCGCATCGAGGTACGCACCCCGGACGGCTTCGACGTCACCCAACTGGTCCTGGCCACCGAACCGGACCAGCCCCTGGCCGAAGCGGAGGCGTAACCGGCACCGGGCCCCATGCCGACGGCGCCGAGCCCCGCACGGTCCTGGGGCCGGTGCGGGGCCGTCCCGGCCGCGGCAGCCGTACTCTTCGCTCGACGATCGGTCACGCTGGTCGAGTCGCAGCCCGGTCTCGCGTCGGCGGGGCCGGAGGCCCGCCGGCTCCATCACGGGCCAAGGCTCATGGAGGTCGAGTTCAACGGTGTGGACCCAAGTCGTTGCGGCGCTGCCCGGTACGGCCGTCTTCCGGCCACCGGTGTCGGAGGCGTCGCTCATCCACTGCGCGACGACGCTCGGCCATCCATTGCCCGCGGAACTCGTCGCCCTGCTCCGCGAGAGCAACGGCATGGAGGACGAGTACGGTGACGGGCTCATCTGGTCCGCCGAACGCATCGCGTCCGAGAACCGGACCCTGCGCGAGGACGCCGGGCTCACCAAGCTGTACATGCCGTTCGATCCGCTGCTCTTCTTCGCGGACGCGGGGAACGGAGACCTCTTCGCACTCCTCCCCAGGATCGACCGGCCCGACGTCTTCGTCTGGAACCACGAGGACGACAGCCGTACCTGGGCGGCACCGAGCTTGGCCAAGTACCTCGAATGGTGGCTGACGGGGCAGATCAAGCTGTAGCGCCGCCACCCGCCCTCACCCTCACCATGCAGGGCGGCGAAGCTCGGACCGCTTCGACGATGTCGTGCCGGGCAGTGTCGGTTCCCGTACCTGACCTGCGATGATGATGGCGTGCCAGAGCCAGGGACCACTGCCGTCGTCATCGTTCTGCCCGATGCCGCCCCGCTTCTCGATGCGGCGTGGCGCATCGACCCGGCGCTGGTCCGCCGGGGGGTGCCGGCGCACGTCTCGCTCCTCTACCCGTTCGTGCCGGAATCGGCGCTGACATGCCGGGACGAGGAAGGCGTGCGTTCCCTGGCGGCGGGTCTTCCGGCAGCCGATCTGCTGCTGGACGAGGTCGTGACCGCGTCCGGCTTCGTCGCCGTCACCGTTCCGGAACTCCAACCGGTCGTCGATGCGTTCCGCGCCCAGTGGCCCGGGCTGCGCCCGTACGGGGGCCGCTTCGGGGCGCGTCCCGCCGCCCATGTCACGGTCGCCATGGGTGCGGACGACCCGACGGCCGCCGGCCGGGTGCGCGCTGCGGTCGGCAGCCTGTTGCCGCTGCGCGCCCGCGCGGCGGCGGTCCAGCTGGTGGCGCTGACGGAGGAAGGCTGGCGACCGCGGTTGAGCGTGCCGCTCGGGTCAGCGGTTGCCGGGGCTCAGCAGCGAGGCGGCCGCGGCGATGAAGGCGGCTGACGCTTCCTTGGCCGCATGCCGCTGGGTGTCCAGCTCGGTCCGGTCGCCGGCCTTGCGCAGCTCGTAGGTGGCGTCCGCGGCCAGTTGGGCGGGGCCGGCCAGTTCGGGGACCAGGACCTGAAGGCGGATGTGGGGCGCGGTGATGGCCGCCCGGGTGTCGTGGGACCTCGTCTGGGCCTCCAGCTGGTGCTCGGCGCCCGCCCCGGCCAGGGCCAGACGCTCCCGATGGAACATCGCCGAGCGGTGCGCGTCCAGGGCGGCCGCGAAGTCGGTGACGGCGCCGAGCCGGTCCTGGCGGTGGCTGTCGGCGCGCTCCTCGGCGCGTGCGGTGCGTGCCGAACGGTGCTGGAGGAGCCCGGCGGTCAGGGCGCCGGCCAGGGTACCGAGTACGGCAACGATCGAAGGCCATAGGGACATCAGCTGTGGGGTCCTCGCGGGTGGTCGGATGCGTCGGATTCGTCGGATTCGGTGGTGAGGTCGGCGGACAGCGAGGTACGCGGTGGCGCCTTCGCCCGGAGGGCGGCATGGAGTGGAATACAGCCCCCTTCGAACAACGCTTCCCGTCGGCCGACGGCACATCAGGACGCGGACCGTGCCGCCCTGATCAAGGGCTGGACGCAGCTCCGCCCGGTGGTTCTCGACGGGAACCGCACCCTCAGGAGAACCACCGGGCGGAGCACCACGGGTTCAGGCCGGCGGGCCCGTCAGTGGTTGTAGATGAAGTCGCGCGCGAAGGCCCAGCGCTGGTTGTCGCCGTTGTTGCAGCTCCACAGCTGGGCTCCGGTGCCCCAGGTGCCCGCCTGCCAGCCGTTGATCTCCAAGCACCCGGTATAGGCGCTCTTGAGCTCGGCAGTGGCCTGGCCGTTGACGTTGCGCCAGTGGTCGAACCACCAGAGCTGGTTGCGGCCGTTGTTGCACGGCCACTGCGTGACCGCGGTTCCGTTGGAGGTGGTCGGCGGCAGCCCTGCCAGCTCCAGGCACTGGCCCGAGGAACGGTTGACGATCCGGAAGAAGCCACCGCCCACGCTGTTGAAGACCCAGTTCTGGTTGTCGCCGCCGTTACAGCCCCACACCGCGGCCTGGGCACCCGGCTGGCCGGTCCACCCGGGCATCTCCAGACACGATCCGCCGGCCACGTTCGTGATGGTGGTCATGTCGGTGGCGGGCGCCGCGCCTGCCGGAGCGGTCGTCGCGGCCAGGCTGCCGAGCAGCAGTCCGAGCGTGCACGTCATGCGTGCGATCAAGCGCTTCACTGTAGTCCCCCTGGGGAGTAAGTCACGTACAGAGAAAGGACCTTGGTGGTGCGATCGCAGCATATAGGAACAGGTGTACGAAATGGAGGGTTTGAATGCTGGGTGCTGCGACAGGGTTTGCCGAGCCCCTCACGCAGCCGTGGACTCGCCCCGGTCCGGGCGGCGGTGTCGCCGCCGGGCCGTGAAGGGGGCCGCCACCAGGCTCGCGACGCCCACCCCGGAGGCCACGGAGACGGTCGGGTTGACCCAGCCCGGAACCTGCTCGTCTCCGTCCGTGCCGTCAGGTCCGTCGGAGCAGACGACGGAAACGGGGAACACCGACTTCGTCACCAGGTACCGCTGCGGGGCGGTCCGGTCGCGCCCCATTCCGTTGCACTGGGCGTAGGGTTCGGGGACGTTGAAGCCGGTCATGTGCCCCCACCCCAGGGCCAAGGCCGCGATCGCGAAGGCGGCCGACGACAGCTGGAAGCAGGCGGCCACCCTCAGCAGCGGGCGCAGCGGGCGCAGCGGGCGCTCGCGAAGCGCGACGCCCCCGCAGACGGACGCCGCGCCGGCCATGGCCGCCGCCAGGATGAGAACGCCGCCGATCACCAACAGAACGATCATGAGATCTCCGACGCGGGCGCACAGGCGGCGGTTGCACGCGCCAGATCGGGGGGTCCAGCACGTGCAACGCGCACCACGCCCTCCAGGGCCGCCCGCGGCCCGGTCCCGGCCGCGTTCCTCGCCCCCGCAGCCGGCCCCGACCGCCGAGCCTCCCCCGGCCGGGGGAGGCTTCGTCCTACGCAGGGTCGTGCTGTCCCCGCATGCGCAGGCCGGCTGCTACGCCCTGGTGGCGGGCGAGCCGGCTACTCCGTGAAACTCCAGGTGACGTTGATCCTCCCCTGGTCGAGGGGAGCGAGTGCGCTGAACGCGGCGGGCGTCAGGTCCAGGTCGTGCTTCTGCGCGGTCGGGCTGGCGTCAAGGACCGTCGCGACGATGGACTTTCCCTTGTACGTGACCACGACCTTCTGGCCGCAGTGAGGGGCCGGGTTTCCGGTTCCGAACGTGATCGGGTCGAGCGCGACAGCGAAATCGCTGTCGCTGATCTGCCGGCCGCACGCCCCGGCCACACCATTGCCGGAGAAGAAGTCCGCCGTTCCCTCCGAGCTCTTGCCGGGCTTCGGCTTCGGGGGCGCTGCGGTGGTCTTCCCCGGCTTCGGCTTCGGGGGCGCTGCGGTGGTCTTCCCCGGCTTCGGCTTCGGGGGCGCTGCGGTGGTCTTCCCCGGCTTCGGCTTCGGGGGTGCCGCAGTGGTCTTCCCGGGCTTCGGCTTCGGGGGCGCTGCCGTGGTCTTGCCCGGCTCCGGCTTCGTGGGCGGTGCCGTCGTTCCTGCCCGGCTCCGGAGCGAGAGCGGAAAGCGGCAGCGGCAGCTCGGCCTCGGCCGAGTCGGGCTCCCCCTGCAGTTCCGAAGCGCTCGCCGCCGAGATGCTGGTGACGGTGTCCTCCGAGGCAGAGGCGGTGGCGGCGGTGATCACGGCAGCGGGGCCGGCGGCCAGTAGCGCGGCCACCGCGGTCTTGGCGATTCTTGCTCGCATCGTTCTCTCTCTGAATGTCGCGTTCTGCGGCGCGGATTCGGGGGAGTCGCAGGGGCTGTGCCGTACGACGGTCCTCGCGACCACGCCGGCGCGATGGCCACCTGTATGGGCCGACGATCGCGGAGGATCCATGATCACGAACCTCGCTAACGATCTGCTAGCGCTCCGCTAACGACCTGTTCGGCCGGCGCCGGGGTGCCGAGGGACAAGGCCCTTACCCGGGCGTGGCGGCCTCCGGCTGCGGCGGTTCTCCCGCCCTACCAGGGAGCTTGACCGTGTGTCCGCATGGTTGCCGGAAGCGCCGACGACGTGCTCAGCCGGTGGCTCGTGGAGTGTCCAGCGACCGGGCGAAGTCGGCGAGCGTGTGGAAGTCGTTCTCGCGCAGGCCGACCCGCGGGTTGACGTGGTGCAGGAGCCCGGACCCGCGATGGTGGGCGGTCACGTACGTCTGATCCAGCTCGCTCTGTTCATCGTCCACCCAGGCGAAGGGACGGCCGTTGGCGTAGTCCACCAGCGGACCGGTCTTCCAGTAGACTCCATCGGGGCGTTCCTGGAACAGGACGTCGCCGAAGTCGACGAAGGGAAGTTCCGGAAGACCGAGCACCGGTGCGATCCACCGGTTGGCGTCGTCCATCCATGAGGTGGCCCAGCACAGCTCGAAACCGAGCCGGAGCAGGGACCGCCCGTGCTCGGGGTTGAGCCAGACCCGCGGGGGGCGCCGCCGGGACGAGATGCTCCCGTGCTCTTCAGGAGCCTCGCCGTCCAGGGGCGTTCCGAGCGTGGTGTAGCCGTCGGGGCACTTCTCCGGCTCGGCCGCATAGGGGTTGAGCGGCCCGTCCACGTCGAGGAACAGCAGTGGTCTGTTCACGGTTTCCCCCGGTCGTGCTCACCATCGACTGCCCTGAGAAGCGTAGCCGCAGAGACCGTCTCGGCACGGGGCCGGCCTGATTGATGAACACGAGGTGGCGGGTGTGACCACGGAGCCGGAGCCGGGCCGCCCTTCGTGGGCCGGTCCGACGCGGACGGCCCCCGGCGGCCACGCGCCTGCCCCGGCCCCGCGCCTTCGACTCCCGCCCGGCCCGGCTGGAGGCCTTCTTCCGGCAGGTGGTCGACCAGACAGGCGAAGGGCGGGTGGACCCCGCCGACTCCTGCACTGCCCAACGCTCGGGACGGCCCAACACGACGAAGTGGCTCGGCCGGGGGCATTCCGCTCGCCGCGGTCAAGGCCATCCGCGAGATGCCGCAGGACAAACCGGACGATAGGATGGAACGGCCATTTGTGCGGCAGAGCGGCTCGACCGCTGCCGCGGGCTTTGGAGCCATCGCACCGCACCGGCCGCACCGGCCGCACCGTCAGCGTCCAAGGCAGGTTGAATGATGAACCGGACACGTCGTCTTGCAGCACTCACGCTCCTGGTGGCCCCCGCACTCGTGGTGGGCCCCACCGTCGCCGCCCATGCTTCGGCCACCACGGCCACCACGGCCCCCGCAGCCGCGAAGTGCAACGTCGAGGTGGACTCAGTCGGCAAGTACCACGTGTGGGGCGAAGGATTCCCCGCCGGTACGACGGTGACCTACTCCGGCTCCACCTCGGGCTCGGTCCCCATCGACAAGTCGGGACGGTTCGACCTCGGCGGTCTCACCGGCAGCAAGTACACGGTCAAGACGGCAGACGGCAAGACCACGGTCACCTGCACAGCGGTCCAGCACTGAGCCTCTCGACCTGCGCGAAATCCTCTTGGCGGACCACGGCCACCACTGCTAGTTTTCCGGAGGCCGTGCGAGAGAACGAGGAGGTGGTACCCGTGAACGCAGTATCGACACGGGTGCTCCCCTCCGGGGTCACGGTCGGGCGATAGGTCGTCCGGGAGCGCCGTTCATGAGCACTCCCGAAAGGCACGACCATGCACTTCATCTCTGAACAGCTCCTCGACGACGGCGTCCTGGAGCGCGAATTCACCCTCGGTGAGATCCCCGGCGTCCTGTGGACGCCCGCTTCCGCTTCCGCCGCCGCACCGGTGCCGCTGATCCTGCTCGGCCACCCCCCGCTCGGCCTGCGCAAGATGTACCCCCGCCTCGTGGACCGGGCCCGGCAGGCCGCGGCGGACGGCTTCGCCGCGGCCACCATCGAGCTCCCCGGAAGCGGCGACCGGCCCCGTTGGCCCGCCGCCGAGCAGGCCCGCGCCGACCTGCGCCAGGCGATGGAAGCCGGCGAGCCGGTCAGCGACGAGGTCATCGACGCCCTCGTCCTCCCGCTCGTCGACAAGGCGGTCCCGGAATGGCAGGCCGCCCTGGACGCCCTCCTGTCGCTGCCCGAGATCGACGGCCCGGTCGGGTACTCGGGGGGAGTGATCTCCATCGGCGTTCGCCTCGCGGTGGTCGAGCCGCGCATCGTGGCCGCTGGACTCTTCGCCGGGAGCTTCGTGCCTCGTGCCGTCTTCGAGGAGGCCCGCCAGGTCACGATCCCGCTGCACGTCCTGTTGCAGTGGGACGACGAGGGGAACGACCGGCAGGCGTCCCTGGACCTGTTCGACGCCTTCGGCTCCGAGGAGAAGTCCCTCCACGCCAACATGGGCGGGCACACGGGCGTCCCCCAGCACGCGGGGGAGGCTGCGGCCCGGTTCTTCGCCCGGCACCTGAGGTGAGGCCGGGACGTCAGGCCACCGGCAGACGGTAGGCCGTGCCGGCCAGGACGCTCCGCGTCGGGGTCGGGTCCTGGCGCTCCTGCGCGTGTCCACGCCGCGTGCCCCTGCCGACTCGGCGGGGGCACGCGCGCCCGGTGCCCTGAGGTCCCGGCGAAGCCGTCGGCCTCACGGACGCCGGTGGCGAACCGCCGACGGCCGCTCGTGGTGTGACGGGTGAGCCGTTCCGGGAGCCCGTTCCGCGGACGGGGCTAGGTTGTGTCCGACGGGTCGTGCGACGCTCCCGCTGGGAACTCGCGCTTCGACAAGCGGGCGTACGTCTTCTACGGGACGGTCACCGTGGCCGCGATCCGCCTATGGTTCCGTCCGCAGTGAAGCGCCCCGTTCAGAGGTCCTTGGCACCCGGGTAGTGGTGGCGCAGTTCGCTGAGTACGCGCTCGTCGACAGCCCTGACGTCCCACAACGAGCTGTCGAATTCGGTCAGGACGAGCACCAGCTTGTCGTCGGCGAACCCCCGTGCTTCGGCGTCGATCAGCTGGAGGAAAGGCGTCGTCAACGACAACAGCGTCAACGTGTCCATCCCTGCGTCAGCGGACCTTCTCTCCATCTCGGCACAGCGAGGATCGACGATCTCGTCGAACTCGACGTGCCAGGTCAGGTCCAAGCCGAAACTACCGAGGCGAACCAGTAGCTCGGCCAGGGTCACGTAGTGCTTGCCGTACCAGGCAGGAAACGTGATCCCCTTCAGCCCCGCCTCTGCTGCGGCCGTATCGCGCGGCATGCGCCCCCCCTCGTCCAGCGAACACTAGACCGCGGCCCTGACCAGCTCGCACGACCCATCGGGCAGGTCCTAGCCGGTCGGTGCGCCCGTGACGATGTCCTCGCACGGCGGCTGTGGGGTGGCCTCGGCGACGGCGCGGGTCCACGCGTCGGGGGTGGTGCGGGTGTTGTCGGCGACCTTCGCGACGATCACCCACGCCGCGTTGTGGGTGACGTACTCGCGGCGGCTGGTGTCGAGCGCGCACACCGCCTCGACCGTCACGTCATCATCGTGGCCCCACATCGTCCACGCCCCGCAGACGGCCCCAGCCGCCACGAGCACCCCGGCCACGCCGACGGCGAACGTCCTGCGCGGGCGAACAGGTTGGCCGGGACCGCGCGGTGGCCGTATCCCCCCGCTCCCTCACTCCGCCTTGACGGCCGCTACCCGCACGGCGGCCCGACCCGGGAATCCAGGCCGTAGGGCCAACGCGCGCTGGTTGGCCCTACGGCGTACGGCGGTCCACTGCGTTCGCAGGGTCGGTTCCGGCCCGGCGGGGGCCGCGCAAGCGTCACGGATCAGGTTCGGCGGCTGTCAGCGGTGGATCGCCGGGCGTGCGGGGCAGTTTCAGCGGAACGCGGCGACGTTGCGGGCCGCCCAGTCGGCGAAGGGGCGCGGGGCGCGACCGAGGACCTCCAGCGTGTCCGGGCTGACGCGCAGCTCGGCTGGGTTCGGGGCGCCGAGGATGTCCAGGGTGTCCTCGGCGAGTTCCACGGGCATGCTCCGGGCCATGGCGGCCCTGGCCTCGTCGCGGGTGAGTTCCTGAAACCGCACCGGCGAGCCCAGGGCGGTGGCGATGGCCTCCGCCTGCCGGCGCGGCGTGATCACCTCAGGGCCCGTCAGTTCGTACACACGGCCGGTGTGCCGGTCGTCCAGCAGGCAGGCCGCCGCGACCTCGGCGATGTCCGCAGGGTCGATGATCGGCACCCCGACATCGCCGAAGGGCGCGGCGACGACCCGCCGCGTGCGGACGGACTCGGCCCACCACAGGGCGTTGGAGGCGAAGCCGCCCGGCCGCAGGATGGTCCAGTCCAGGCCGGAGTCCCGCAGTGCGTCCTCCACCTCTCGTATCGCGATCCGCGTCGCGCCGAAGGGCCTGGTCGCCACGCCCAGCGAGGAGAGCAGGACGACCCGGCGGACCCCGCCGGCCACGGCTTGGCCGATGATGTCGGCCGGGTGGGCCCCGACGGCGTGCATATCGCCGGACAGCAGCAGAAACAGCGCCTTCGCCCCGGCCAGCGCGGGCTCAAGGCCGTTCGGCTCGGCCAGATCGGCCACCATGTGGCGGACACCGTCGGGCGCCGCCGCCGCGTGCCGCGACACCGCCGTCACCTGCCGGCCCGCCTCGGCCAGTGCCCGCGTCAACGGCCGGCCCACATTCCCCGTAGCTCCGGTCACCACGATCATGATCAGCTCCTTGTTCGATGTCCGATGTGGCTTCGACGCTAGGAGCAGGGCTAACTCTTGGTAAGGACATACCTGGGGGTAAGCTCATCACATGGTGGAAGGCGCGCAGCTCAACCAGGCCGAGGCGGGGCAACGGTATGAGGTGTTTCACACCGACTGCCCCGCGCGCGATGTGGTCGACCATGTGACCAGCAGGTGGGGTACCTGGGTACTGATCGCCTTGCGGAGCAACGATCTCCGGTTCTACGAGCTCCGCGACGGCATCCAGGGCATCAGCGAGAAGATGCTCGCCCAGACCCTGCGCGCGCTGGTCCAGGACGGCCTGGTCTGGCGGAAGGTCGAGCCGACGACGCCGCCTCAGGTCACCTACGGGCTGACCGAGTTCGGCCGGGACATCGGCGAGCCGCTGACGGAACTGTTCGACCGGATCACACGGCGGCTGTCACCGCGCAGCGCGGGACAGCCGGGATAGCGTCGTAGCGTGGCCGGTGCGCATTCGCGAAGCGACCAGGTCCTTCCTCGTGGCCATCGACTGCCGGGCGGCGCGGATACCCACCGTCAGGGGCCGCTGCTGCAGGCGCTCTACGACGGAGGATGCTGACCCCCGCCGGAGGGAGTGCCGGTCTGCTGCCGACCACTCCTCCGCCGCGGCGGGATGGTGCTGTGCCGTTGCTCTGCGCGGGCGACTGCATCCTTTGGCCTACTGCGTTTTCGGCCCTGGGGAGGAGGATCTTGCGGAACCGCCGCGAGAGGATCGATCCGTGCGAACAACCATCGGATACACCATCGAAAGCATCGGCTACGTCGTAGGAGCCCAGGGGCTCGTCAGCTTCGCTTCGCAGACCTTCTTCGGCACGGAGTGGGGCTGGATGCACAAGATCGTCGACCTTCCGTCCACCGCTTACCTCGGCATCGTCGTCGTGGGGCTGGCACTCATCGTCGGCGGCGTGAAGCTGCGGAAGGCGCCCCAGCGCCCGGAGACCGCCTGACCGGAGGGCGTTTCGGCCCGCGCCTGACACGCCGGGTGTCCGCCCGTCAGAAGACCGGGGAGCGGCCCAGCCGTGTCATCCGCCATACTGTCCGCCACCGCATGGGCCGCCTGGGCGGGCACGGTGTGCGTACCCCTTCGAAGAAGCCGGACCACCAGGCGACCAGCCCCGACAGCGGTGGTCGTTGCACCAGGGTGTACGCGGCCCACGTCGCCAGGTAGACCGGTACGAGGACGGCCGGCAGGTGCCGCTTGGCCAGCCAGACCCGGTTCCGGCCGGTGTTGCGGTAGTACACCTTGTGGCGGGAGGCCGCGGTGCGCGGGTGCTGCAGCACCATGTCAGCCCGGTAGTCGATCTCCCATCCGGCGTTCAGCGCCCGCCAGGCGAAGTCGGTTTCCTCGTGGGCGTAGAAGAACGGGGCGGGGAAGTCGCCCACTTGGTCGATCACGCTCATGCGGATGGCGTGGCCGCCGCCGAGGAACGTCGTCACCGGTCCGGACACCAGCGGGTTCCGGCCGCCCCGGCGGGGGACGTGGCGGCGCTGGCTCGCTCCGGTCTCGTCCGCGATCCGGAAGCCGGCGACGCCCAGACGTTGGTTGGCGGCGAATGCTTCCCGGACCAGCCGGAAGGTGTCCGTACGCGGCAGCGATCCGTCGTCGTCCAGGACCACCACGACGTCGACGCCGCCGCGCTCACGCAGCCACCGCACGCCGGCGTTACGGCCACCTGGGATCCCCAGGTTCTCCGGCAGCTCGACCCCGTCCACCCCGTCCGGGAGCGGGGACAGGGCAACGCCCTGGGCCAGGACCACGACCGCTGCCGGATCGCCTTCCTGGGCGGCGACCGAGTCCAGCAGGGCTCGCAGCTCTGCGGGCCGGTCGCCCATGGTCAGGACCACAACCCCGATCTTCGGCATTCCGTTGCCCGTTCCTCTCACGCGTGGTTTCGCAGCAGTTCGGTGGCGCGCCGGTCCAAGCTTGCCGCACCGGCCACCCCGCGCTCGCGGGATCCGGCAGCCGCCCCTGGATCCGGTCACCTTCCGCTTCGTCCTCCTGGCCAGGGCCTCGGCGGCGCACACCGCCCCGACCCCACCCACCGGCCCGCCGTATCCCCGCGCGTACATTCCCGGCATGACGATGCTCCTCCTCGACGGCGGGCCGGTCGCCCCGGACGCCCCGGTCACCCGCACCGGCGGCACGCCGCTGGCCCCCGCCGGCACCCCGTGGCCGGCCTGTGCCGCGTGCGCCGCACCCCTGCAGTTCCTCGCCCAGATCCGCCTCGGCGACCTTCCCGGACACACCGGCCCCGCCCCCGGGGTACTGGCCCTGTTCATGTGCGCGAACCGCCCCGGGCAGTGCACGCAATGGAGCCCCACCGCGGGCGGCAACCTCGCCCTGCTGCTCCCCGACGGCGGACTGGAGCCCGTACCGGCTCCCGACGGCGTGGCTCAGGACCTCCTCGGACTCGGCGCCGTCCGCGCCGCCGTACCCGCCCGCACGGCACCCGGCACCGCGACGGTCCTGGGCCGGCTCGGCGGCACCCCCGACTGGCTCCAGGACGATGAGACCCCCTCCTGTCCCACCTGCGCGCAGCCCATGGACTTCACCGTTGAACTCGCTGAAGGCCCCGACCCCGTGACCGCGATGAACTTCGGCTCCGGCCGCGCCTACGCGCACACCTGCACCCCGTGCGGCCGCGCGGCACTCCTGTGGCAGTGCTGACCGCCCCCGACTCCCCACGGCCGGCCTCCACTGCGCAGTTCCGCCTGGTCATCCGGGACCTACAGCCCCAGGACGCCTGGCCATCGGGCTGAACGGCCGGTCGCCGGAGGCGGCGTGGGCGATTCTCGCCCTGCCCCACGCCCTCACGGAGGCACGTACCGGCGGCCCGCCTGTTCGCTCGCGCCGGCCTGGCCGAACCACTGGTAGGAAACTTTCCTATCGGCTACGCTCCCCGACGGCGGCCCGGCACGGTGCCTGATGGCATGGGCATGACGTGCTCAGCGAGAGCTCTGACCCGGCCGCCGTGACGCCGTCCCCTGTTCGCCCCGGGGTCCGGAGGGCGGCGTTCCCCGCACGGTGTCCAGCTCTCGCCGTTCCCAGGTCAAGGAGTCAGGCATGCACCTGCACGCCTCCACCCCACCACCCACATCCGGCATCCGGCTTCGGCCCGCCCTCCTAGTCTTAACCGCCGTGCTCGCCCTCGTCGCCGGGCTCCTCCTCGCCTGGCCCGGCCGGGCGGGGGCCGCGGCCGACCCGCTCATCTCGCGCGGCAGGCCGGCCACCGCCTCGTCCACCGAGAATTCCTCGCTCGGCGCCGCGAACGCCTTCGACGGCTCCGCCTCGACCCGCTGGGCCAGCGCCGAGGGCAAGGACCCGCAGTGGATCCGCGTCGACCTCGGGGCCGGCGCCACCGTCTCCCGGGTCAAGCTGACCTGGGAGTCCGCCTACGCCAAGGCCTACCGCGTCGAGGTCTCCACCGACGGCACGACCTGGACCAAGATCGCCGAAGAGACGGCCGGCAACGGCGGCACCGACGAACTCGCCGGCCTCTCCGGCAAGGGCAGGTACCTGCGCGTGTACGGCACGGCGCGCGGCACGGCGTACGGCTACTCCCTCTTCGAGGCCGAGGTCTACGGCACCACCGACAGCGGCCCGCCCCCCGGCGGCGGCGCCTTCACGGTCGTCGCGGCCGGTGACATCGCCGCCCAGTGCACGGCCTCCGACAGCGGCTGCGCGCACCCGAAGACCGCCGCCCTGGCCCGGCAGATCGACCCGAAGTTCTACCTGACGATGGGCGACAACCAGTACGACGACGCCCGGATCGCCGACTTCCGCGCCTACTACGACAAGAGCTGGGGCGCCTTCAAGGACAAGACCCACCCCGTGCCCGGCAACCACGAGACGTACGACCCGGCCGGCTCCCTCGCCGGATACAAGACGTACTTCGGGAACATCGCCTACCCCCAGGGCAAGAGCTACTACAGCTTCGACGAGGGCAACTGGCACTTCATCGCCCTCGACTCCAACGCCTTCGACCAGGCCGCCCAGATCGACTGGCTCAAGGCCGACCTCGCCGCCAACGGCAAGCAGTGCATCGCCGCCTACTGGCACCACCCGCTGTACTCCTCGGGCGGACACGGCAACGACCCCGTCTCCAAGCCCGTCTGGAAGATCCTCTACGGCGCCAAGGCCGACCTGGTCCTCAACGGACACGACCACCACTACGAGCGGTTCGCGCCGCAGAACCCCGACGGCAAGGCGGCCGCCGACGGGATCGTGGAGATCGTCGGCGGCATGGGCGGCGCCGAGCCCTACCCGATCGAGCAGGTGCAGCCCAACAGCCAGAAGCGCATCAGCGGCCAGTACGGCGTCCTGAAGCTCGACTTCACGGACTCCGGCTACAGCTGGAGCTACGTCGGTACCGACGGGGTCAAGGACACCAGCCCGAAGTACAGCTGCCACTGATGTACCTGGCCAACACCGGCCGCCCGGACGCGCCGCCCCGCCCCGCCGGGGCCCGGCGGCGCGTCCCCGCCACGGTCGTCGCGCTGGGCGCGGTCAGCCTCGTCACCGACGTCTCCTCCGAGATGGTCACGGCCGTGCTGCCGCTCTACCTCGTCCTGGGCCTCGGCCTCTCACCCCTCCAGTTCGGTTTTCTGGACGGCATGTTCAACGGAGCCACCGCGCTGGTACGGCTCCTCGGCGGCCGGCTCGCCGACCGCGGCGGCCGTCACAAGCGGGTCGCCGGCGCGGGCTACCTCCTCTCCGCGCTGTCCCGGCTCGGGCTGCTCCTCGCCGGCGGCGCCACCGCCGGGATCGCCGCCTCACTCGCCGCCGACCGACTCGGCAAGGGCGTGCGCACCGCCCCGCGCGACGCGCTCATCTCGCTCAGCGGCCCACCGGAGACACTGGGCCGCGCGTTCGGCGTGCACCGCGCCATGGACACCACCGGCGCGCTGCTGGGCCCGCTCGCCGCATTCGCCGTGCTGTGGGCCACCGCCGACGCCTACGACGCGGTGTTCGCCGTCAGCTTCTGCACGGGCCTGCTCGGTGTGCTCCTGCTCGTCCTGTACGTCCCCTCCGCCGCCCCCGCGCCGCCCGTCCGGTCGACGCCCCTGCGGCAGGGGGCGCTTCGCGACCCGGCCTTCCGCCGGATCCTGTACGCCACTTCCCTGCTCGGAGCCGCCACCATCGGCGACTCCTTCCTCTACCTGCTCATCCAGCGCGGCCTCGACCTGCCGCCCGCCCTCTTCCCACTGCTGCCGCTCGGCGCCGCCACCGGGTACCTGGTGTGCGCCGTCCCGGCGGGCCGGATCGCCGACCGCGTGGGGCGCCGGCTGCCCTTCCTGGCCGGACACCTCGCGCTGCTCGGAGCGTATGCGGTCCTGCTGTTTCCCGTTGCCTGGCCCACCGTGTTCGCGGTGCCGGCGCTCCTCGGCGTCTTCTACGCCTCCACCGACGGGGTCCTGATGGCCTTGGCCGGTCCCCTGCTGCACGCGCACCGCCGGGCCGGCGGGCTGGCGGTGCTCCAGACCGGCCAGGCGCTGGCCCGGCTGCTGGGCGCCGCGGGCTTCGGGGCCGCCTGGACCTTCTGGGGGCAGGGGCCCGCCCTGTGGACGGCGGCGCTCGCGCTGGCCGGGGCGCTCGTGGCCGGCTGGCGCATCCTGCCCGTACCCGTACCCGTACCCGTACCCGTACCCGTACCCGTACCCGTACCCGTACCCGTACCCGCGCCCGCGCCCGCGCCCGCACCCGCACCCGCCCACGACGCCCCGGAGGAACCGTGAACCCGCGACCGCCACAGCTCCGCCGCCTCGCCCTCGTCGTACTCTCCGTCCTGGTGCTGGGGGGAGGCTCCCTGGGCTACGTACTGCACGCCAGGCACCGCGGCATGCCGGCCGCCACCGGGGACGGATCGTTCAGCCTGGCCGAACCCGGGCTCTACTACCGGGACTCGGCCACCGGACGGGTCGCCCGCCGGAGCGGCACAGGGGGGCCGCCCGCCACGGGAGGACCCGCCTGCGAGCGCTTCTACGCCGCGGGGGAACGCGCCCTGTGCCTGCGCAAGCTGCCGGGCATCCCGGCCCGCACCCAGGCCCTCGTACTGGACCGGCAGCTGCGGGAGGTCCAGCGCGTGACCGTACCCGGCATCCCCAACCGGGCGCGCGTCTCGGCCTCGGGAAACGTACTGTCCTGGACGGCCTTCGCGACCGGCGACTCCTACGCCACGACCGCCTTCTCCACCCGGACCTCCATCCTCGACCTGCGCACCGGCTACCTGATCAAATCGATGGAGGAGATCCCGCTGACCATCGACGGGACCCGCTACCACGCCGGCGACGTCAACTACTGGGGAGTGACCTTCGCACGCGACGACAACCGCTTCTACGCCACGGTGTCGACCAAGGGCCGCACCCACCTCGTCGAGGGGGACCTGCGCAACTGGTCCGCGAAGGCCCTGCGCGAGAACGTCGAATGCCCTTCGCTGTCACCGGACGACACCCGCATCGCCTTCAAGAAGAAGGTCTCCGACGACCCCGCCGCACCCTGGCGGCTGTACGTCCTGGACCTGGCGGACATGAGCGAACACCCGCTCGCGGAAACGCGCAGCGTCGACGACCAGGCGGCCTGGCTGGACGC
This sequence comes from Streptomyces sp. NPDC031479, assembly GCF_055581065.1. Classification (NCBI taxonomy): domain Bacteria; kingdom Bacillati; phylum Actinomycetota; class Actinomycetes; order Kitasatosporales; family Streptomycetaceae; genus Streptomyces; species Streptomyces sp. NPDC031479. The sequence continues at coordinate 17,206 of NZ_JBVIKC010000042.1, read as the reverse complement.
CGGGACCGTCGGCTACGCCCTCCCGGGAAGGGAGGGAGGCACCAGCGACATCTGGTCGGTCCCGGCGGACGGCACGGCCGAACCCCGCCTCCTGGTCCCCGGCGGCTTCTCCCCGGCCGCGGTGCGCTGACCTGCCGACTGGTACCGCGGGCCCACGGGCGAGCCGGCTCAGACGACTCCGAGGAAGCCGGGGTCGGTGCCGTCGAACTGAAGGCACGAGTCGCGGCCCAGGCCGAGGAGTTCCGCCATGGGCACCGCGCGACGGCTGGTCGCCGACAGGTCCCGGCGTGCCTCGGCCGACCACAACGGCGGGAAGAACGACAGTCCCTGCCGCCCGTCCAGCACGGAGACCTCACTGCGCCAGCCGTCCCACCGCATGCCTTCATAGAACTCCCGGAGTCCTCCGGAGAAGATCCAGGACAGCCACGCCGAGTGGCCGGCGCCCAAGGGGTCCGCGGGTCACCCGCACGCCGATCCACCGATCGGGACAGCAGCCATCGTGCTCCGACACGGCTACCCCCGGTTCAGGTCGGTGTACAGCAGGTGGTGGTCCGAGTACGGGCTGGGGCGGACGCGGCGCGTGCGCGGGGCGATGCCGCGGAGGAACACGTAGTCGAACTTGCTGTTCCAATCGGTGGTCGCCGTGCAGGCGTCGACGCCGACGGGGGAGGGGGAGGGGCGGCAGCCGGGGTCCGTGTCCCGGGCCAGGGCCCACATCGGGCCGAGTTCGGGCGCGTCCGGCACGGCGTTGAAGTCGCCGAGGACGATCGCACGGTCGTGGCGGGCGACTTCCGCGGCGAGCACCTCCACCTGGCCCGCCCGCACCTCTCCCTGCCGGCGCTCGGCGAGGTGGGTGTCGAAGACGCGGACGGGCCGGCCGCCCACCAGCGTGGTGACGGCCAGGTAGCCGCGGGCCTCGGAGCCGCCGTCGGGGTATTCGACGCTCACCCGGTCCGTCATCGGCGCCGCCGAGAGGATCGCCTGGCCGAAGCCGCCCGGCCGCCACGGCAGCCCCCCGCAGCGGTTCCAGTTCCGCAGGACCGAGCCGTACGCGACCCGGTAGACCAGCCCGTAGACCTCCTCCAGGTACGTGCGGATCTCCTCGACGTCCCGTACGCACGCCTCTTGCAGGCCGATGACCTGCGGCGCGGCCGTGGCGATCTCCCTCGCCCGGCCGAAGTTGAGCCCGCTGCCACCGCACGGATTGCAGATGTTCCACGTGCCGACCCGGTCCGGTACGACCTCCCCGGCGGCGGCGGAACGCAGGCGCCCGGCGAGGGGGAAGCCACGGCCCGGTGCGCTGGGGCCCAGGAGCAGCACCATGCAGACCGCGGCCATCGCGCCCGCGGCCCACCGCGCGCCCCTTCTCAGCACCATCGCCTCCCCGGAGTGGACGCACATCATCACACGGCGCCCTCGACGCACAATCGAGGTGCCTCACGGCCGGTCCGTCCGGCATCATCACCGCATGATCGGCAATCGGATCACCCATCGCACGGCGGACGGCGTCCGCGTACCGGGCACCTGGCGGCACGCGTTCATATGCAACGGCGGCTCCTACTTCCTCACCGACCTCTTCATCTACGCCGACGGCCTCGTCGACTGCTGGGAGCTGGTCACCCTCGACGAGTTCGAGCAGAAGCTCCGCTGCGGATGGGTGGCCACCAGCCTTCCTGACGGCGGACGCGCCTCCGCGCACCACCTGGCCTCGTGGAGGTTCGGCGAACCGAGCACCTGGCTGACACCGGACCTGCTGCTCGCCGAGGTCCGCGACACCATCGACGAGCTGAACGGCCGCCCCGACTCGACCGCCCGCTGCCTCGCCGCGGTGGACGGCTTCATGGCGGACCGTACGGAGGACAACCGGGCCGCCGCCCGCGCCGCCTACCTGGCCATCCCCGAGACCGTACGGCTCTACGCACTCGGCGACATGGACCACAAGGACCACCCCCTGAAGGTCCTGGTGGCGGGGCCCGGCGGCCGGACCCCGGACGAGCACGGGGAAACGGTCACGCAGGAGGAGTACGACGAGGCCGTCGCCTACTTCGAGGAACGCGAACAGTGGCGCGCGAAGGCCCCTTCGCGGGTGCCGGCCGACGGGCCGGCCGAGTCCTTCGCCCCCGCGGTCAAGATCTACCACTCGTATCCGCAGCGTGCGCTCGATGACCCGGGGAAGCGGGGGCTGCGCAACGACCACCCCGCCCCCATCACCGTCGGCGACGTCACCTACCCGTCGGTGGCGCACGCCTACTGGGCCCGGTCCGTCGCCGAACCGGAGGCCCGGGCCTCGGTCGTGGCGGCGGAGTCGGGCGCGAAGGCCCGTACGGTCGCGGCCGCGGCGCCGCGGCGCGAGGGCTGGGAGCAGGTCCGGACGGCGGTCATGGCCCGCCTGCTGCGCGCCAAGTACGAGCAGCACCCCGACCTCGCGGCGATCCTGCTCGCCACGGGTGATGCGACCGTCCTCTACGACGATGCCGACTCGGGCTTCTGGGGCGAGAACGGGGGCCGGGGCCGCAACTGGACGGGCCGCCTCCTGGAGCTCGTCCGTTCCGAACTGCACGCCGGGCAGACCCTCATCGACTGACGCGGAGCCGACTACCCGTCGGGGGGTGCGCGAAGCGCCCGGCCAGGTGAGCCCGGCCGGGCGTTCTTGCGTCCTTCCGCCCGGCACCTTCGAGGCGGGGCCCCAGGGGGAGGCCTGACCGGGCCTCACCGGCTTCCCCGCGGCGCTGTTCACCAGGCGGTGCAGTGCGGGCCGGCCTTGATGGTTTCGAAGTTCGTCTTGAAGGCGTCGTAGACGGCCGGATTGTCGATCTTCAGGAGGGTCTCGTCGTTGGCCCGGAGGTTCGGGAGCGTGTAGTTGTGGCTTCCCGTGAAGACCAGCCTGCGGTTGGCTCCGCCCAGGTAGGTGCCCTCGATCAGCATGTACTTGGAGTGGATGCCGATGGTGCGGGAGGCACCGGTGCCGTCCACGGCCGTGCCGGAGCAGCGGGCGGCGTAGCTGAGGCGTCCGGCGATCGAGGACCGGACGGCGGTGCCGAGGTTGCCGTCCTCGCCGTTGTGGAGGAGCTCGACCCGGCAGCCGGCGTTCTTCAGGGCCACGAGCTTGTCGGCGACCTGGAGGCGGGTGAAGGCGTACATGCCGATCCGGATCTGGGTCGCGCCGCCCGCGCAGTCCACGTTGTTCAGCAGGGACACGACGGTGTCGGTGCCGGCGTCGTTGTCATAGGTGGTGCCGGCCTTCTCCTGGCGGGGGAAGAAGTAGGTCTTGTAGGGGCCGGCGTCCCGGGTCTTGTAGTACGTGGCCAGGCCGGTCCCGGTTGCGCCGTTGGTCCGCAGGTCCTGCCAGTAGGCGCGGTAGCCGGCGTAGAGGCCGGAGCCCGCGTCGGGAATCGTCACGGAGTTGTTGAACAGGTTCCGCCGCTGGCTCGTGGTCAGGTTCGCCGAGGTCTGGAACACCACGTTGTCGGTGCTGCCGACCCTGGAGAACAGGAAGAACTTGTTGTGGTTGATCGCGCCGGTGTCGCTGCTTCCGCCGAGGCTGCGGTTGCCGATGCAGCCCCGGTCCGCCGGGCAGGCCAGCACCCACGAATCCGCGGTGAGATCCGTGCCCAGACCGGTCGCCGCGGCGAGCATCGAGTACTCCGACCCGGTGGCCTTCCCGTTCGCGTCCACGTCCGGGACCGCGTCCCCGTCCACGATGAGCCTGACCTTCACCCCGCGCTGCTTCGCCGCGACCAGCGCGCTGCTGACGCCGCCGTCGGTGATCAGGTAGACCGAGCCGTTGATCTCCGCGCCCGCCGGCGTCCGGTCGACCAGGGAGATCAGCTGGTTCCGAATCGCGTCCTGCTGGGCCGTGGTCCCCGCCGGGTCGTTGAAGGTGGAGGTGAGCGCGACCGTGTCGTCCACGGCGATGGCCCCCGGCGCCCCGAGCAACGAAGCCCCCATCACAAGAACCGCCGTCGCGGCTGCACTTCGTATCCGCATGTCCCCACCCGGTCTGAAGATCAAAGAATCTGACGCCCAGGAACCTACCGGACCCGCCGGACCCACCCAGTGCGGGCCTGACAGGGGTGCGTGTCGTGTCGCCCCCTCCGCGGAACGGCTCCGCCTGCGCATGGCGCCGAGCGGGTCGGTGTGGTCGCCCCCAGGCCGCCGAAGGTCACCTGGGAACGCCCGGAGCCGCGGTTCGTCGTGGCCCGCCCATGTGCCACCGGCACCGGACCTCAGCCATGCGCCGATCGCGGCGACGAACTCGCTCTACCGGACGAGGAACTTGGTGACCTGCCGCGCCACGCTCTCCGGGTCGGCGTCCGCCGCCAGCGGGAGCGTGCCGCTGATCCGCAGGGCCGTGAATCCGTGAACCAGTGACCAGGCCGCCAGCGTGGCGATCTGCTGGTCCCCGTTCTCAGTGCGGCCGGCCAGGCGGGCTGCGCCGCTGCGCAGTGACTCGGCCGCGCGGGCCCGGGCGGCGGTCAGGTCGGCGGAGTCCGTGCGGCACAGGGCGGGCTGGAACATCACCTCGAAGTGCCCGCGATGGGTGAGCCCGAAGCGTACGTAGGCGACACCGACCTCGGCGAAGTCGCCGGTCTGCTCCCACGTGGCGTTGAGGGCGTCGGCGAACAGGTCGAACCCTTCGACAGCCACTGCGGTGAGCAGACCCGCCTTGTCCCCGAAGTGGTGGGCGGGTGCAGCGTGGGAGACCCCGGCTCGTCGGGCAAGGTCGCGCAGGCTCACTGCGCTGGCCCCGGATTCCTCGATGGCCTCGACGGCTGCGGTCAGGAGTGCGCGGCGAAGGTCGCCGTGGTGGTAGCCGTGGCGGTCGGCGGCGGCGGCGGCGGGGCGGGACGCGGAGGCAGGGGTCGTCATGGGATCGAGCCTAACCCAGATCTAGGCATTGACAAGATGAGCGCGATCGGTGAATCTTTCCAGTGTCAAGATGAGGGAATCGGAAGGATGGACACGCAATGGCTCCCGTGATCGTGCTCGCCGTCGGCTGGACCCTGGCCCGCCTCGCCGGACTGCTCGGCCTCTCCGTCCTGGACGGCTGGCAGCCCGCCTTGTGCGTCGCGTTGGCATTGATGTTCACGCTCACCGGCGTCGCCCACTTCACGGGTCGCCGAGCCGAGATGATCGCCATGGTCCCGCCTGCGCTGCCCCGGGCAGACCTGCTGGTGACGGCCACCGGCCTGCTCGAACTGGCCGGAGCGGGCGGCCTGCTGCTTCCCGCGACCCGTCCCTTGGCCGCGATCGCGCTCACGGTCATGCTGCTGGCGATGTTCCCCGCCAACGTGTACGCCGCCCGGTCAGCGCTCACGCTCAACGGGAAGCCGGTCATGCCACTGATCCCGCGGACGTTGCTCCAGGTGGCGTTCGTGACGGTGTGCGTCCTCGCCGCGCTCTGACCTGTCATCGGCCGGACCCGGTCGCCACCGCCGAGCAGCAGTTGCCGGCGGCGGCCCGGTCCTCGACGTTCCACCGGGCGAAGCCCATCTCGTGGCCGTCCCTGGGGCTGTTGATGTCGATCGTGTACGACCGTCATCACCGACGGCGCCACCCCGGCGGGATCATCACGATGGGCACCCTCGGCGCGGAACCCCGCTTCCTGACCGGCGGCCGCATCGCGGACGAACTCGGCGACACCGCCCCCACCCCGGACACCGCCTACGACATCGCCTCCCTCACGAAGGTCGTCGCGACCCGGCCGCTGGTCTGCCGGGCCCTCGACACCCACCGCATGGGCCGCACTGCCCCGGTGCGCGCTACGTCAACCGCGGCTACATCCTCCTCGGCCTGGCCCTCGCCCACGCCCACCAGCGCCCCCTCGACATCCTCGGCCGCGAGCTCTGGGAGGACCCGGGCATGACCTCCACCCTCTACGGGCCGCTCACCCGCGGCCCCGCGGTCGCACCGACCGAGCAGCGCATCGTGGGCGCGCCGCGGATCTGGGGCCAGGCGCACGACGACAAGTGCTGTCGGTGGCCTGTCGGGGCCGTCGGGGCGATGTCGGGGCGATGTCGGTGGGGGCTGACACCTTTCGAGAGGTCCCGCCGGTTAACCATCCGGCCGGGAGTCCGAGGAGGGGATCTCTGGTGCATGACGTTGTGATCGTGGGAGCCGGTCCGGTCGGTCTGACCCTCGCCTGCGAGCTTGGCCTCGCAGGCTGTTCCGTACTGGTGCTCGAACGGGAGCCGGGGCTCGGTTCCCCCTTACGGGCAGCCCCGCTCGGGAGGCGAGGACTGTCCGCCGCGTCGGTCGAGGCGTTCTACCGGCGCGGGTTGCTGGAACCGCTGCTGACGGCGTCGGGTGATCAGGAGGTGTTCGGTGCGGTGCCCGGAGCGCGCGCACCGTCACGCCCTCGGCTCGGCGGGCACTTCGCCGGCATGATGCTCGACGGAGCCCAGGTCGACGTCGCCGCCCTGCCGTTCCGGCTTCCCGGCCCGGCACTCGAATCCGTGAGGACGGACCTCGAAGCGGTCGAGACGGTGCTGTCCGAGCAGGCTTCCAAGCTCGGCGTGGACATCAGGCGCGACGTCACGGTCTCGGCCGTCTCCCAGAACGGCGAGAGCGTGGTCGCACAAGCCGGCGCGGACGCGTACGAGGCGCGCTGGCTCGTCGGCTGCGACGGCGGACGCAGTACGGTGCGCAGGCTCACGGGCTTCGAATTCGCCGGGACCGAGCCGCAGTTCACCGGCTACACCATGCAAGCCACTCTCGCCGATCCCGAGAAGCTGCGCCCCGGCTTCAACCTGACGCCGACGGGCATGTACATCCGGATGCCCGCCGACGGGTACATCGCGATGATGGACTTCGACGGCGGTGCGTTCGATCGCTCGCAGCCGCCGACCCGCGGCCACCTTCAGGCGGTTCTGCGCCGCGTGTCCGGTACCGACGTGACCATCGGCGAGGTCCACATCGCCTCGAGCTTCACCGATCGGGCGATGCAGACGACGGCGTACCGGCGAGGACGCGTCCTGCTCGCGGGCGACGCGGCCCACATCCACTCCCCTCTGGGCGGCCAGGGTCTGAACACCGGCATCGGCGACGCCATGAACCTGGGGTGGAAGCTCGCGGCGACCGTGCGCGGGTGCGCGCCGGACGGGCTTCTCGACACCTACGCCGTCGAGCGCCATCCGATCGGTGCGGCGGTGCTCGATTGGTCGCGCGCCCAGGTGGCGATCATGCGGCCGGACCCGTACGCCCAGGCGATCCAGGCAGTGGTCCGCGATCTCATCGCGACCCGCGACGGAGCTACGTACGTGTTCGAGCGGCTGTCGGGTTCGTGGATCCGGTACGACCTCGGCGACGAGCATCCGCTGGTCGGCCGGAGCGCCCCTGACTTCTGCCTTGAGGACGGCACCCGCCTCGGCGACCTCATGGAGGACGGACGAGGTGTCCTGCTCGACTTCAGCGCCGACCGGCGCCTGCACACTTCGGCGACGGGCTGGGAGGGCCGGATACGGTACGCGGCCGGGGCCGCGACGAACGACCTCGGGGCGGGTGCCGTGCTGGTGCGGCCCGACGGCGTGATCGCCTGGGCAGGTGATCGTCACCCTGATGGAGAAGCGTTCGAGCAGGCCGCGAGCCGTTGGTTCGGTGAACCGGCCGCAGCCGGACTCACCGGCTCCTCCCACCCCGAACCCGCGGCCCTGCGCGCAGGTTCCGACCGGCCGTGAGCGCCTCGGCCTGGACGCGTGAGTCCGATGTGTCGGTCAGTGGCCGCAGGCGGTCGCTGACCGTGTGATGGGTGTGCCGTTGGCCCGGTTGTGCCAGACCGCCGCGGCCAGTGCCAGGCCGCGCTCACCGACGCGGGCCAGGACCCCGGCAGGGGTTCTGGCCCCGCGGCGTTCGAGGCCGAGCTGGCCTTTGAGGCCGGACCACCTCGGCCGCCATGTCCTCCACCCGCTGCCGCACGGTCGTCAGCACACGATCCAGCGCGTGGCGCCGCCGTAGGCGCCGTAGCCGTGCGGGCACCGCCGACGGCTACGGCCCGCTCGCGTCCTTCCTGCCCCCGAGGACGAGCGCTGGCTCACCAGGCACGCCATCCCCATCCATCTCCGGCGGCACGGGCTGACGCCACGCGGTCTTCGCGGCTGACCCGACCCCGGCCGGAGTGGTTGCTCCAGGTCAGCGAGGGGTGAGGAGGCAGAACTCGTTGCCTTCCGGGTCGGCCAGAACCGTCCAGGAGATTGCGGACTGGTCGATGCCGGGGTCGGTGGCGCCCAGGGCGCGCAGTCGGGCTTCCTCTGCGGCCAGGTCGTCACCGGGGTAGGGGCAGACGTCGAGGTGGACGCGGTTCCACCCGCTCTTGGTGTCGGGAGTGCGGAGGAACTCCAGGTAGGGCCCGACGCCCTTGGCGGAGCGCATGGTCGCCTGGTCGTCGGTGACCCCGTGCAGCGTCCAGTCCATGGCCTCGTCCCAGAAGCGGGCCATCGCTCGTGGGTCGGTGCAGTCGACCACCACCGCGGCGATCGGCCCGGTGTCCTGGTAGATCGGGCGGGGCTCCAGGACACAGAACTCGTTGCCTTCCGGGTCGGCCATGACCGTCCAGGGGACGTCGCCCTGCCCCACGTCGGCGAGCGTCGCGCCGAGATCCTTCAAGCGCGCGACCAACGCCGCCTGATGGGCGGCCGAGGTGGTGGCCAGATCAAGGTGCACGCGGTTCTTGCCCGTTTTGGGTTCCGGGCGGGAGATGATGTCGATGCAGACGGCCACGGGGTCGGGGTAGGCGAAGCCCACGGGTTCGAGGTTGGTCACGCCGGGTCCCTCGCTGTCGACACCCCAACCGAGTGCCTCCGCCCAGAACCGGCCGAGCGCGGTGTCGTCGTGCGCCTTCATATTGATCTGTACGAGTCGTGTTGCCATGGCGCAGATCCTAGAAGCTGCCACGGCCCGGGCCGCCGCAATTGGTGATGTGCTCCATCAGGTACTGACCATGGTCGCCATCGTCGAGACCGTGCAAGCCCTTGTGAACGAAGGCGAAGCCCGACCACGCCGCCCGCATCCGACCTGGCCGGCCCCCTGGCGCCGCGCCGCCGCCCGCGCCCGGGGGTCGCGGCTGACTGTTCGAATGGGTCCAGCCGACTGCAGCGGGGCCTGGCGGCCGGGCCTGTCGTCAGCGGGCTCCGGCACCCTCCGGATCCGGGGTGGGCGGCGGGTTGTGGCAGGTCACGTCCTTCGCGGGCAGCCGTCCCGTCGACAGGTACGCGTTGACGGGTATGTTGGCGCAGGCCGTGGGGTTGGAGAGATACACACCATGCCCCTCACCCCCCAGCGCCAGCACCATCCGCGACCCCTTGAGCGCCTGGTGCAGCCCCTGGCCGGTACCGAGCGGAGTCATCGGATCCCACTCGTTCTGCACGGTCAGGACATCGGTCCGGGTCTTCATGGGCGTGGCGGGCTCCAGCGGCCGCTGCCAGAAGGCGCACGGTTTGATGTTCGAGGCGAAGTCCCCGTACAGCGGGTGCTTCACCTTGTCCCGCGCCGCGTCCCGCGCGTACTGCTCCGGATCGCGGGGCCAGCTGTCCGTGTCCCCGCACACCACGGCCCAGTACACGGCGGTGGCGTTGCTGGCGGGAATGGCGTCCGGACCCTCCGACGCCCCTCCCGCGTCGGCGTCCGGGCCGGCGGCCCGGACGCCGCCGAGCGGTGACCGCGTGCCGGGCCCCTTCCTGTCGGCGCCCTTCCCGCTCGCGCCCGGAGCGGAGCCACCCGGAGCCATGCCTCCCGCAGCGTTGCCACCCGGCGGCTGGGGCGCCTTGTCGGCCGATGCCTTGATGGACTTGACGACGACCGAGGCACCGTGGGGATCGAAGAAGAGCGACGGGTCGGCCCTGATGTCGTCACCCGTCACCTTCTCCCCGTAGTGGATGATCGGGTCCCGGTCGGCACGCGCCACCAGCGCCCAGAAGGTGGCCGAGACCGCCTCGGGCGTGGCGCCGAGCCCATACGTGTCCGAGCGCTCCGCGGCCCACCGCGTCCACCGCTCGAAGGCGGGCTCCGCTCCGGTCCCCCACGCCTGGATCATGCCGCGCCAGACGCGCCCCGGGTCCACGCCGCTGTCCAGGACGAACCGGTCGGTGCGCTCCGGGAACATCTGGGAGTACACCGCGCCGAGGTACGTCCCGTAGGAGTAGCCCAGGTACGAGACCGTCCGCTCCCCGAGTGCGGCGCGGATGACGTCCATGTCGCGCGCCGTGTTGCGGGTGGTGATGTACGGAATCACATCGCCCGACTTCTCACGGCACTTGTCGGCGATTCCGCGCGCCCAGGACACGTCCGAGGCGAAGGTCTCGGGCCGGTACGCCCCGCCGACGCCCACCTCCGCTTCGCTCAGATCACCACAGCCGATGGGGCTGCTCTCGCCGAGGCCGCGCGGGTCGAAGCCGACGAGGTCGTAGCGGTCGCGGACGTCCTTGGGCATCTCGGCATTCGTCCGTATCGGCCGGGAGAGCCCCGGGGTCCCGGGGCCGCCGGGGTTGAGGAGGAGGACGCCACGCCGCTTGGCGGGGTTCTCGCTCTTCATCCGGGATATGGCGAGGTTCAGGGTGCGCCCTTCGGGACGCCGGTAGTCGAGCGGCACCTTGAGGGTGGCGCACTCGTACGCCGCCGGCCGATCGGGGCTGCAGCGGTGCCAGGCCGGCGTCTGTCGCAGGTACGCGGGGACCGGGGCGGCGGAAGCCGATGGCGCCGCCAGCCCGGGAAGAGCGGCGGCGAGGAGTCCGGCGGTGGCGAGCAGCGGTGCGAGACGTTTCATACGCGTGGTGCCGTTTCTTCGTCAGGTGAAATCGCTTGCTCCTCCACAGTGTTGGACGAGCGGGTCGGACCGGATCCCTCCCAAGAGTGATCTTCTGTCCCCCACGCGTATCACCTGAAATCCGGACAGGTGGCCGAGACTCATCCCCAAGATCTGCGTTTCGTGGAGCCAGGCCACCGGGTGGCGGCGGCCCGCGCCGTTGCGTGTGCCCGGGAGGCGGCACCTCGCCGTCCTCGATGCTCTGCTTGAGGTGGTCGGCGAGCAGGAGGAGCCAGTCACCGATCGAGGACTGGGGGATCCCGATGTCTGCTTCATGGACACGGTCGGTTGCCCCTACAGGTAGAACGGGACGGTCGCCAGGACGACGAATCCGTACGGGCCGGTGGGCCCACGGCGCAGGACGACGCGGGCGGCACGGACGTCGACGGGTTCCCGCCCGGCGAGCAGCATCGCCTCCAGCTGCACCCGGCCGACGGGCTCCGCACGGGACGGCCAGGCGGCTTCGAGGGCGAGGCGGCCCCGCGTCCCCTGCCGGCCGGGTTGGCCTGACCGCTGCGGACGGAACCATGGGTCCACGGAGCCGAGGACGTACGCCTTGCCGTCGGGTTCCGCTGGCTCGTGGGCTGAGTACCTGGTTGGCCCCGGCGGCCCGGGTGGCCAGGTCTTGTCAGAGACGGCTGGCACGATGCTGCGCATGGATCTCGCACGCGCGCTCGACGGCCTGGACGCCCGGCCATGGTCTTCCCTCTCCCACGCCTACGGCAGTGCGGAGGACGTTCCCCCTCTGCTGCGGGCTCTGACCGGCACCGACGCGGACGCGGCGGAGGAGGCCCTGTCCGAGCTGTACGGGAGCGTCCTGCACCAGGGGACGGTCTACGCCGCCAGCGCGGAGGCGGTGCCGTTCCTGGCCGAAATCGCGGCGGCCGGCCACCGCACGGTGGACGTCCTGGCGTTGCTGGGCGGCATGGCCGAGAGCGACGACGAGTACCGCGTGGTACCGGGCGCGGTCCGGGCGGCCGTCGCCGACCAGCTCCCGTTGCTGCTGCCCCTGTTGGCCTCTGCGGAGCCGGAGGTCCGCCGGACCGCGGCCTGGGTGGTGTCCCACACCCGCGCGTCCGAGACCGCGCTCCCCGCGCTCCGCGCCCGCTGGGACCAGGAACCCGAATCCGCCGCACGCGCGGAGGTCCTGGCCGGGATCACCCGGCTCGACCCGCAGGGCGGAGCGGCGGCAGCCGCCGCCGTCCTGGACCCGTCCCAGCCCGCCGAGGTGCGCATGGCCGCCATCTTCGCCTCCCTTGACGCCGGCGCTCCGTGGACGGAGCCCATGCACACGACGATGCTGTCCCTTCTGCCGGCCGACCCCCTGCGCTCCGATCTCGACCTCGAACGCGGTGAGCCGCTGGCCGCCGTCATCGAGGCACTCCTGGGCCGGGACCGCCGCAAGGAGCGCAAGGCGGCGTTCGCACTGATCGACGCGGCCCTGCACGACGATCGGGCCGAGGTGCGGGCCGAAGGCCTCTGGGCGGCCGACCGCGCCTGCACGCTCTCTCGCAGCGCCCCGCGGCGACTGGTGTGGAACCTGCGAGCGGCGGCCGTCGACGAGGAGTCGGTGCTTGCCGTGTCGTCCCTCCTGGGCCGGTTGGGCAGCGTCGCCGCACCAGCCGCGGAGATCCTCGCCCCCCTCGCCCGACGGAACCCGCACCACGACGACGACCATGCGGACCGGGCCCTGGCCGCGCTCGTACTCGTCGCGCCCGCACAGTCGGCCCCGCTCCTGGCCGCCGGCCTCGGGCGGCGCCCGCGGGCCCTCGACGCCGCCGCCGGGTTCCGCAGCGCGGGGGACTCCGCCTTCCCGTACGACGGAGAACTCCTCGACGCGGTCCGCCACCGCCTCACCCAGCCCGAGGTCCTGAGCGGCAACGAACCCTCGCAGCTGACGAACCTGCTGGCGGGGTGGGGCGCCGCGGCAGCGTCGGCGTTGCCCGAGCTGTGCGCGGCGCTCCCACACTTTCCCGGCCAGGCCGCCCGAGCCATTGCTTCCCTCGCCGCCCATTGCACCCCGACGGACCGCAACCGGGCCGCCGCCTCGTTGCGGGCGGTGACGGCCGAGCAGGGAGTCCTCCCCGCGGCGAAGGCCCTGTACGACCTCGACGGCGAGATCGCGCCGCTCCTGCACTGCCTCGAACAGGACCTCCGACGTGGCGCCAACCAGCTCAGGGAGGCCGCCACGACGGCGGCTGCGCTCGGTCCCCGGGCAGCGGCGCTCGTGCCTGCCCTCCGCGAGGTGCTCGACGGCTCGACCTCCGACACCACGCCCGCGCTGGATACGGACACGGCCCTCGCTGAGGCTTTGTGGCGTGTCACGGGGGACGCGGACCGGGTGGTCGCCGTTCTGGACTCGGTCTTCGCGCGCGCCGAACAGAACCCCTGGTCCTGGTGGTCGGTGGTGCGGGCCGCCCGCGCGGCCGTCCTCCTCGGCCCCGCGGGACGGCCGCTCGTCGCTCGCCTGGAATCCGCCCTCGGCGATCCGGCACAGGCACCGGCCGCAGTGCTGGCCCTCACGGCCGTAGCCGAACCCGCCTCGCTGGACCGCACCTCGCTCGCTGAGGCCGCCTTGCGGTCGGCCGAATCGGACGCCGATCCGACGAGCGCCTGCGACGCCCTGGAAGCACTCGGCCCCGACGCATTGACCAGCGACCACGTGCGCCGACTCGCCGATCTCGCCGACGGCGACGCCCGGGTGATCCGCTCGGGAGTCGAAGATCGCATCATCCGCCAGGACGAAGCCCTCCGGAACCGCGCCAGGGCACTCCTCACCGCCTGCACGGCTCCTGCGTCACCTTGACCTGCCCCAGCGGCCGGTTGTCGGCGGGTGACCGCGTTCGTGTGCGGTGGTTGTTGACTGCTCCGGGCGGCTGTACGGGTTGGTGCTGGAGGTGGTCGTCCGTTAAGGCTGCTCGGTTTCTGTTGGCATCCTCCCCACCCGCGCCGCGTCCCTCACCGACCCGAAGGCCACCGTACGGGCCATCCGCAACACCGCGCGCTGTCCGGACACCTGAATGGTCGTCGGATTTCGGCCATGAAGGCTGGTATCATTCAGGCCACGACTGCCCCGTGGCCACGTCCGGGTGCCCGCTGTCGCGCGACCCTCCCATACCGCTTGGTATGCGGCTTGTCCACCCGACAAGTTGTCTAGTTCCACCGGCGTTCATGCCAAGATCATGATCTTGTCGGTGTGTCGTACACCTGCCTAGCCTGCACAGCGTTGCTTCGAAGCCCGGAGAACACACTTCCGGGCTCCTGACGTTGGGGGTTGACATGAGTCTGGGCGACAAGGGCTACGCGGTCATAGACACGCCGCCGCTGGACGAGCACAGCCTGGCCGAGTTCGAGAAGCTGCCGCTCGACCCGTACACCGGCTCGACGCAGAGGTACCGGCGCTTCTCCCAGTTCCGCCTGGTCCACGAAGACCAGTGGAAGCTGGAACTGCTGCCGCACCGTCACTTCGCGCAGCCGCGCCAGTACAACGACCTCGTCGGCGGCCAGATGCGCACGCTGGAACCGCTGACCACCGATCCCACCCCGCTCATCGCGGCCGGCGCCGAAGCGCTGGGCCTCGACAAGAACACCGCCTGGCAGCTGAACATCCACCAGTGCCGCGTCGTCTCCACCCCCGAGGTCGACGGCGTCGCCGCACCGGAGGGACCGCACCGGGACGGCCACCAGTACGGCATCGTCGCCGTCACCCGCCGCCACAACATCTCCGGCGGCGAGACCCAGCTCATGCCCCTCGGCGGCGGCGAGCCCTTCTTCCGCACCACCCTCCAGGACGGCCAGGCCATCGCCTTCGACGACCGCCTGATGTTCCACCACGTCACCGACATCGAGCACCTCACCGACGAGGGCGGCCACCGCGACGTGTGGCTCGTCGCGGTGAACACCTGGGACAACCGGCGCTACGGCGAGGAGTACGAGGCCGAGGTCCGCGCGAGCAGGGAGGTCTGAGCACGATGTCCCGAACCCTGCCCCCCACCGCGCCGGCCACGTCCGCCGGCACCGCCGCACCCGCGGGCCACGCCCCCGTCTACGACCGGATCGGCGTCGGCTACTCCTCCGTACGCCGCCCCGACCACCGCTGGGCCGCGCAGATCGAGGCCTCGCTCGGTGACGCCCGCACGGTGCTCAACCTCGGCGCCGGAACCGGTGCCTACGAGCCCGAGGGCCGCACGCTCGTCGCGGTCGAACCGTCCCTGCGCATGCGGGCCCAGCGCGGCCCGCTCGCGGCGCCGTGCGTCGTCGCGAGCGCCGAACGGCTGCCCTTCGACGACCAGAGCTTCGACGCCGTCATGGCCGTCCTCACCGTCCACCACTGGACGGACCTGGAAGCCGGGATCGCCGAACTCCAGCGCGTCGCCCGCCGCTTCTCCCTCGTCACCTACGACATGAACGTGCAGCGGAACTTCTGGTTCACCCGCGACTACGTCCCGGAGATCGCCGAGGCGGAGTGCTCCCGCGTGCCCTCCCTCGAACGCCTCACCAAGCTCCTCGGCCCCTGCGACGTGGCGGAACTCCCCGTCTGGCACGACTTCACCGACGGATTCATGACCGCCTTCTGGCGCCGACCCGAGGCCTACCTCGACCCCGCCACGCGCCGCGCCTGCTCCGCCTTCGCCCTCACCGACGAGCAGGCCGTCGACCGGGGCGTCACCCGCCTGCGCGACGACCTCGCCTCGGGCCGATGGCACCGCCGCTACGCAGACCTCGCCACCCGCGACCACATCGACGCCGGCTTCCGCCTGCTCACCGGCGAGTCCGTCCACGCCGCGCGGACGGAGGCGTCCGCATGAGCCGTCCCCGGCCGGACACGAACACGGACACGGACACGAACAACACGAACACGAACACGGACACGGAAACGAACACGAGCACGAACACGGACCCCGGCACGGGACCCGGCTGGGACCCCGCACGGCTGGCCGACGTCGCGCAGCGCCACGGCACCCCCGTGCACGTCCTCGACGCCGGACGCCTGGACCGCGCCACCGCCCACCTGCTGGAGGTGCTCGGCGGGCTCGGCAGGCCCGCCCGCGCCTACTACTCGGTGAAGACCAACTACCTGCCCTACCTCATGAGGCGGCTCGCCACCCACGGCCTCGGCGCGGACGTCGTCTCCGGGTACGAGATGGAGGCCGCGCTGGCCGCCGGCTTCGACCCCGCCGCGATGGTGTTCAACGGCCCCGTGAAGACGGACGACGAACTGGCCGCCGCCGTACGGCACGGCGTACGCGTCAACATCGACGGCGAGCAGGAGATCGACGCGCTGGAGGCCGTCGCCGCCCGCACCGGGCGCCCCATCGAGGTCGGCATCCGGATTTCCCCGGGCCTGCCCGTCTCCACCTCCGCCGACCCCAGCTACCGGGCCCAGGCCGAACGCGCCGCCGCCCGCACCCGCTTCGGCTGGCCCGCCGGATCACCGCAGCTCGCCGCCCTGGTGGACCGGATCGAAGCGTCCCCGCACCTGGCCCTGCGGGCCGTCCACGCCCACCTCAGCAGCCAGATCGTCCACGAGGACCTGATGCTGACGGCACTGGACCGGGTCCTGGACGAAGCCGCGAAGCTGCACGCCCGGTTCGGCCTCACCGAGGTCAACATCGGCGGCGGGTTCGGCGTACCCGGCATCCGGCGCCCCCGCACCGGCCCGCAGAGCGCGCTGGCAGCCCTGCGCGGGGAGGACCCCTTCCCGGAGGAGGAGCCCTTCCTCGACATCGCCCGGCTGCTGCCGGAACTGGACGAACGGATGCGGCTGCGCGGCCTCGACGGGGTGGCACTCGCCTGCGAGCCCGGCCGCTGGCTGGTCTCGGACGTCATGGCCATGGTCACGCGGGTGATGTCGCGCAAGGAACTCCCCGAAGCCCGCTGGCTGATCCTCGACGCAGGCAACCACGTCACCCCGTGGAGCGGCACCGGCGAGGTCCACCGCCTCACCCCGATCGGCAGGCAGTACTCGGCCGCGAACAGCACCTGGTCGGTGGCCGGACCGCTGTGCTACGAGAACGACGTGCACGCCGCCGCCACGGAGCTGCCCGACGACGTACGGGCCGGGGACCTCCTGTGCCTGCACGACACGGGCGCCTACTCGCTCGGCCGCAGCAACAATTTCATACGGACCCGGGCCGCCGTCGTCGCGGTCGACGGGGACGCCGAACAGCTGGTCTGGCGGGCCGAGACCGGCACGGACGTCTTCGCCCTGGCCGACCCGGCCGGCCCGGCCCCGACGCCCGGTACCCCGTAATGGTCAAGGCCTACCTGGAGCTCCTGAGGCTTCCGGGCGCGGGGGGGGGGGGGGGGGGTGGGGGGGGGGGGGGGCCGGGGGGGGGGGAGGGGGGGGGGGGGGGGGGGGGGGGGGGGGGGGGGAGGAGGACAACGCCCCCCGACCGCCCTCTTTTCGTT
>NZ_JBVIKC010000041.1:0-80587 GCF_055581065.1 Streptomyces sp. NPDC031479 | reverse complement strand
CAAGTACGTCCAGTACGCGGGCTTCCGGTCGGCACGCCGAGAGCACGCACCGGACGCCGCTCCTTCCCCACGGACATCCGTCAGACACCCCCTAGCCGACCGGCTGCCGGCGCCCGCGGAAGTACGCGTTCGACGCCGGCCGGAACATCAGGGCCACGGCCGTCAGGACCGCCCCCACGTGCAGGGTCCGGCTCGCCCCGAAGAGCAGGTCGAGCGCGCCCGCCCGGGCCAGGGCGTCGACGGGCGAGCCCCCGTCGAGCAGGTACCCGAGGGGCTGCAGGACCATCGAGGCGGTCCCCAGCACCCCCAGGCCCACCGCGAGGGAGATCCGGGCCCACCGGGCGCCGCCGCGCATCCGCAGGGCGGCGAAAACGGCGGCGGTGAAGACGACGAGGCGGACCGCCAGGCCCACGCCGATCTCCCCGGCGGAGCCGGTGCCGTCCAGCGACATCCGGCCGACGGCGAGGACGGTCTCGAACGCCCCCGCGCCCACGGCGGTGAGCCACAGCGCGAACGCGCCGCGGACCTCCCGGGGAGCGGTGGAGACGGGCCGTTCGGCTGCGGTGGAGTACATCGGGGGCTCGCTTCCGGGGTCGGGTACGACGACCATCCGATGCTCGCCCCCGGGCCCCGCCGGGCGCCCTCCTGCCAGCCGGTCGGCAGGGGCGGGGGACAGCCCCCGCCCACGGCGTGGGAGAGCCCGCGCCCTACGGCGTACGGATCAGGCGGCGGGTCGCGGCCGCCGCGACCGCCGAGGTGCGGGAGTCCACGCCGAGCTTGGCGTAGATGTGCACCAGGTGGGACTTGACCGTGGCCTGGCTGAGGAACAGCTTCTTGGAGATCTGCAGGTTCGAGAGCCCGTCCGCGACCAGCTGGAGCACCTCCAGCTCCCGCTTCGTGAGCGCCTCCGCCGGGGTGCGCATGCGGTCCATCAGCCGCAGGGCCACCGCCGGGGCCAGTGCCGACTGGCCGGCCGCGGCCGTGCGGACCGCCGCCGCCAGTTCCTCCGGCGGGGCGTCCTTCAACAGGTAGCCGGAGGCGCCCGCCTCCACGGCGGCCAGGATGTCCGCGTCCGTGTCGTAGGTGGTCAGGACCAGCACCCGGGGGCCGCCGGGCCGCGCCGTGATCGCCGCCGTGGCCGCCGAGCCGTGCATCCCCGCCCCGAACTGGAGGTCCATCAGCACCACGTCCACCGGCTCGGACGCGGCCAGTTCCACGGCCCGCTCCGCCGTCGCGGCCTCGGCGACCACCGCGAAGCCCGGTTCGGTGTCCAGTACGGCCCGCAGCCCGGCCCGTACCACCGGGTGGTCGTCGGCGAGCAGGAGACGGATGGTCACGGTGCCTCCACGGGCAACGGCAGGGTGACGGCCACGGCGGTGCCCTGGCCCGGGGCGGACTCGACGGTGAACAGCCCGCCCAGCGTCTCGGCCCGGGCGCGCATCGCCGGCAGACCGAAGCCGCCCCCGTCCGAGGCGGCCGAGGAAGCCGGGGCCGGGTCGAAGCCCCGCCCGTCGTCGACCACGTCCAGGGTGACCGACGTGTCCATGAAGGTCAGGGTGATCCCGGCGCGTCCCGCCCCCGCGTGCCGCACCACATTGGCCAGCGCCGACTGCGCGATCCGCAGCAGCGCCACCTCGTACGGGGTGGGCAGCTCCCGGGGCGTGCCGCTCACCGAGAACCGCACCAGCGGGCCCGGCGCCCCCGAGCAGAGCCGCTCCAGCGCCCCCGCCAGGGAGCCGTGCTCCAGGTCGGGGGGCGTCAGGGCCCGTACGAAGCGACGCGCCTCGGCGAGGTTCTCCTGCGCGGCCTCGCGTGCCCGGGCGATGTGCTCGGCGGCCGGCGAGTCCGCCGGGAGCGTCCGCTCGGCCGCCCGCAGCAGCAGCTGGATGGAGGACAGGCCCTGGGCGAGGGTGTCGTGGATCTCCCGGGCGAGCCGCTCGCGCTCGGCCAGGATCCCCGCGCCCCGCTCGGCGACGGCCAGCTCGGCACGGGTGGTGATGAGCTCCTCGATCAGCTCGCGGCGGCGCTCGCTCTCCCGGTACAGCGCCTGGTATCCCAGTACGGTGGCCACCGCCACCGCCCCGCCCAGCAGCGGCCCGAGGAAGGCCCCCGGGGTCACCGAGCCGCTGTGCGCCAGGAACCCGCCGATCGCCGCGCAGGCGGTCACCACGACGGCGGCGATGCCCCAGCGCGGCCGCAGCAGGTGCAGCTCCAGGAAGTACAGCGGGAAGGCGATCCACAGCCCGTCCGGGGACACCACCAGCAGCGCCGCCCACACGGCGGCCAGGGAGCCCAGCCACAGCGCCGAGGCGGGCGTCGAGCGCCCCACGGCGGGGACCAGCACCCCGGCCGCGTAGACGGCGGCCAGCAGCGCGCAGACGCCGACCACCCACCCGGCCCGCGGCGCGGAGTCGGCGACGGCCCGCCCGGCGGCCAGCGCGAGGAGCCCCGCCAGCAGGGCGTGCAGGCACAGCCGCAGGACGCGGGAGACGGGGGTCGGGGAGCGGAAGCCGGCGCCGGGGCGCGCACCGGCATCGGCACGGGCGTCGGCGCGGGCGCGGGAAGTGACAGACATGGCCCGACCAGCGTAAGTCGACGGCCGGGACCTCCGGTCAACCAAAAGTTCGATGTCGGGATCCCACCTTCGATACCAGGATCCCTACCGTGGCGCGATGCCCGGTGCCCACGTGGAAGACCAAGGTGGGGGACATGTTCGTCGCATGGAGAGACCTACGGTTCGCCAAAGGCCGGTTCGCCCTCATGGGCTCGGTCGTACTGCTCATCACGTTGCTGGTCGGGCTGTTGTCCGGGCTCACGTCCGGCCTGGCGCGGGAGAACATCTCGGCCGTCACCGGCCTGCCCGCCGCCCGGCTGGCCTTCGCCGCGCCCACCGGGGACCAGAAGGTCTCCTTCACCGGCTCCCAGCTGCCCGAGAGCGCCTGGAACGACTGGCGCGCCAGGCCGGGCGTGACGGCGGCGGAACCGCTCGGCATCCGCACCACCAACGCCGTCTCGGGTGAGCGGACCGCCGCCGTCTCCGCCTTCGGCGTCGAGTCCACCGGCCGGCTCGCGCCCGCCGGGGCCGGGCTCGGCCAGGGTCGGGTGGTCCTCACCGAGAAGGCCGCCCGGGAACTGGGCGGGCTCACCGCGGGCGGCAGGCTGAAGGTCGGCCCGCTGGAGCTGACCGTCGCCGCCGTGTCCGGTACCGCCGCCTACAGCCACACCCCGGTGGTGTGGATGGACCTGAACGACTGGCAGCGCGTCGGCAACCCCGGCACCTCCTCCGAAACGGTCGCCACCGTCCTGGCCCTCGACGGCTCCGACGACGTGGACTGGGCCGCGGGCGACCGGGCCACCGGCACCCTCACGCAGACCATCGACGAGGCACTGGGTGCCATAGGGTCCTACCAGGCCGAGAACGGCTCGCTCCAGCTGATGCGCGGCTTCCTCTTCGTCATCTCCGCCCTGGTCATAGGAGCCTTCTTCACCGTCTGGACGATCCAGCGCAGCGGCGACATCGCCGTGCTCAAGGCGCTGGGAGCCTCCACCCCGTACCTGCTGAAGGACGCCCTGGGGCAGGCGGTGGTGATGCTGGCGATCGGCACCGGTGCCGGGACCGCGCTGGCCGCCGGCTTCGGCGCGCTGATCAGCGGGGGAGACGTGCCCTTCGTCCTCGACCCCGCCACGGTCCTCGTGCCCGCCGCCATCATGATCGCGCTCGGGGTGCTGGGCGCGGCCCTGTCCATCCGGCGGATCACCGCCGTAGACCCGCTGATCGCCCTCGGGAGCGCCCGATGACCCTCCTCGTCCACGACGTCACGCTCACCTACCCCGACGGCGACGGCCGCCTCACGGCCCTCGACCACGTGTCCCTGGAGGTTCCGGCCGGGACCCTGACCGCGATCGTGGGGCCGTCCGGCTCCGGCAAGTCCAGCCTGCTGGCCGTCGCCGCCACCCTGGTCACCCCGGACTCCGGCGCGGTCGTCGTCGCGGGCCGGGAGACCACCCGGATGGGGGCCGCCGAGAAGGCGGCCCTGCGCCGGGAGAAGATCGGCATCGTCTTCCAGCAGCCGAACCTGCTCGGTTCGCTCACCGCCGTCGAGCAGCTCCAGGTGATGGCCCACCTCTCCGGCAGGCCCTCCCGGCAGCTGCGCCGCAGGGCCGTGGAGCTGCTGGAGGCGGTCGGCCTGGCGGACAAGGCCGACAGGCGTCCCCACCAGCTCTCGGGCGGCCAGCGCCAGCGCGTCAACATCGCCCGCGCGCTGATGAACGAGCCCACCGTGCTGCTGGTCGACGAGCCCACCAGCGCCCTGGACCACGAGCGCGGGGCGGCCGTGCTCGACCTGCTGGTCACCCTCACGCGCGAGCGGTCCACCGCCACGGTGCTGGTCACGCACGACCACGCCCACCTGCACCGGATGGACCGCGCCGCGACCATCACGGACGGCCGCCTGGTCCAGAGCACGGACCCGGTCTCGGCGGCGTAGCCGCCGGCGCCGTCGCGCGGCCGCCCCTCAGCGGCCGATCGGGGTGGCGCGCAGGAGTTCGAGGCGCTGGCCGGCCAGCTCCAGGTGGCGGGGGTCGAGCGAGGGCAGGGCCCGCAGGAGCCGGATGAGCTCCGGGCCCGCCTCGGCGGCCGCCGCCCGGTCCTTGAGCTGGGTCCAGCAGTACAGGGCGCCCGCGGCGGCGCCCTCGACCTCGGGGGCGTCGGGGGACTGGCGGGCCAGCCGGGTCACCCCGACTCCGGTCCACAGCCGGGTCGCGAGCCGGAAGTCGCCCGCCATGCGGGCGAGGTCGGCGCGGATCTCCGCCCAGTGGATCGCCTCCGGCGAGTCGGGCCCGTACGCCCGCAGGACGTGCGCCTCCCACGCCCGCGCGAGCGCGTCCGCCTCCGGGTGCCGGCCGGCGGTGGCCAGCGCGTGGATGTGCGGCCGGGGATCGCGCCCGCCGCCCGGAAGGTCCTGCGCGCCGGCGCCGGGCCGCTCCCGGTCCGGGCCGTACGGGGCCTGCGGCGCGCGCTCCGGGGCGGGCCGGACCGCGGCCTCCGCCGCGGCGCCCGGCCCCGCGGCCGGGGCGTGCCCGTGCGCGGCCTCCGGCCCCGGCTCCCGGCCGTGTCCGTGGGCGGCCTCCGGCCCGGGTTCCCGGCCGTATCCGTGGGCGGCCTCCCGCCCCGGCTCCCGGCCGTGCCCGTACGCGGCCTCCCGCCCCGGCTCCCCGGCCCCGCGCCCCGGCTCCCCGGCCCCGCGCCCCGGCTCCCCGGCCGGGCGGGCGGCGAGTTCGCGGGCCGTCGGCAGGACGAGGGTGCCCGGCGGGAGCGCGGCGCCGCCCACCGCGAGGGCGTGCAGCCGCAGGTTGTCCGGCCGCCCGGGGCTGCTGCGCAGCTGCTCGATCCACTGCCGCGTGTAGCCGCTCACCCCGTTGCCGCCGCCCGCGAACCCCGGGGGCGCCACCACCCCGTACACCTCGACGGAGGGCGGGGCGGGCAGGCTGCCGTACTCCTGGAGCAGCGGCCAGGCGGCCTTGTCCGCGGCGAGGTCCAGCAGCACGGTGGTCAGTCCGGGCGGCCTCTCGCGCAGCTCGGAGCCCAGCCATTCCCACGGCAGGCCGGTGTGGCGGACGCTGGCCGCCGTGGTTCCCGCCAGGCACAGGTGCAGCCGCCGGCCGCGCCGGTCGACGGTCAGCCGCCCCGACAGGTAGACCAGCAGCGGGCCCGGTGTGGCGGCCGCCGTCCGCAGCCGCGTCAGCACGGTGTTCGGGTCGCGGGCCCCGTCGAGGTAGGTGGTGTCGCTGGGGACCGGGCTGCCCAGCAGCACCGGCACGGGCACCACGCCCAGCGCTGCCAGATTGGCGCTCGGTGCGACCTGGACGGCGCGGCGGCGCACGACGGCGTCCCCGGCTATGAGGAGTACGTGCCCCCGCTGCTGCTCCACCGCGATGCTGTGCATGAGCAGACCGTACTCATTCCACGAAGGCCCCGGTGGCCCCTCGCGCGGGTGCGCGCTCGGGACACCGGGGCCGTTCGGGTGCGGGGCGGCCTCCCGCGGGGCCGGTCAGGCCGGGTTCTGGCTCTGGAGGGCCACCGACAGCTCGGCGGCCACCCCCTGCAGGATCGGTACGAAGGACTCCGCCACCGCCTCGGTGACGCGCCCCGCCGGACCCGAGATGGAGATCGCGGCGGCGGTCGGCGAGTTCGGCACCGACACGGCCAGGCAGCGGACTCCTATTTCCTGCTCGTTGTCGTCGACCGCGTAGCCCACCGCGCGGACCTGCTCCAGGGCCTCCAGGAAGCCCTCGGGGGTGGTGATGGTCTTCTCGGTCGCGGCCGGCATCCCGGTGCGGGCCAGCAGGGCGCGCACCTCGTCGGCGGGGGTGTGGGCGAGCAGCGCCTTGCCCACACCGGTGGAGTGCGGCAGCACGCGGCGGCCGACCTCGGTGAACATGCGCATGGAGTGCTTGGACGGCACCTGGGCGACGTAGACGATCTCGTCGCCGTCGAGCAGGGCCATGTTCGCCGTCTCGCCGGTCTCCTCGACCAGCCGGGCGAGGTAGGGGCGGGCCCACGTGCCCAGGAGCCGCGAGGCGGACTCGCCGAGGCGGATCAGCCGGGGCCCGAGGGAGTACCGGCGATTGGTCTGCTGGCGCACGTAGCCGCACGCGACGAGGGTGCGCATCAGGCGGTGGATGGTCGGCAGGGGCAGTCCGCTGGCGGCGGAGAGCTCACTGAGGCCCACTTCACCCCCGGCGTCGGCCATACGTTCGAGCAGATCGAAGGCGCGCTCAAGGGACTGGACGCCACCGCTGGCGGCGGTGGGCTTGGCGGAAGCGTCGGTGGTGCTGGCGCTGGACGTCGGCACGGCGCGGTCCTTTCGGTGCTGGCAGGCAAGGAAGCAGCCTACCGGTCGGTCGGCGTCAGCCCTAGAGCCGGGGCCTGGCCGTCCCCGCCGGTCAGAGGCGGTTTGTCCGGTGGCGGACGTGCTCGGGAAGTTACCTGCCCGGCATCCGGTGGTGATAGCTACATTCTGGATAGTGAAATCTTAATTCCATCCTGTGGAAACATCCAATTGCGGCACGTCGGGCTGGGTGGTCCGTCCGGCGGCTCTTGACTGGCCCCCGATCGGGGTGAAGACTCCGTCAACAGAACGTTGAATTTCGCTCTGTGGAAGTAGATGGGGAGGTTCCGGTGGCCGACGTGGCTGTGGAACTGGTACTGCGCTCGACGCGCGTCATCACCCCCGAGGGGACGCGTGCCGCCTCGGTGGCCGTCGCCGGCGGGAAGATCACGGCCGTGCTCGCACACGACGCCGAAGTACCGGCCGGAGCCCGGCTGGAGGACTTCGGCGACGACGTCCTGCTCCCCGGTCTGGTGGACACCCACGTGCACGTCAACGACCCCGGCCGCACCGAGTGGGAGGGCTTCTGGACGGCGACCCGCGCGGCCGCCGCCGGCGGCATCACGACCATTCTCGACATGCCGCTCAACTCCCTCCCGCCGACCACCACGGTCGACCACCTCCGCGTCAAGCAGGAGGTCGCCCGCACCAAGGCCCACGTGGACGTCGGCTTCTGGGGCGGCGCCCTGCCGGACAACGTCAAGGACCTGCGCCCGCTGAACGACGCCGGCGTCTACGGCTTCAAGTGCTTCCTGTCGCCCTCGGGCGTGGACGAGTTCCCGCAGCTCGACCAGGAGCAGCTGGCCGCCTCCCTCGCCGAGATCACCGGCTTCGGCGGCCTGATGATCGTGCACGCCGAGGACCCGCACCACCTGGAGTCCGCCCCGCAGAACCCGGGCCCCAAGTACGCCGACTTCCTGGCCTCCCGCCCCAGGGACGCCGAGAACACCGCGATCGAGAACCTGATCGCCCAGGCCCGGCGGCTGGGCGCCCGCGTGCACGTCCTGCACCTGTCCTCCTCCGACGCGCTGCCCCTGATCGCCGCGGCCAAGGCCGAGGGCGTGGCCGTCACGGTCGAGTCCTGCCCGCACTTCCTGACGCTCACCGCCGAGGAAGTCCCCGACGGCGCCACCGAGTTCAAGTGCTGCCCGCCCATCCGCGAGGCCGCCAACCAGGACCTCCTGTGGGACGCGCTCGCCGACGGCACCATCGACTGCATCGTCTCCGACCACTCTCCCTCCACCGCGGACCTGAAGACCGGCGACTTCGCCACCGCCTGGGGCGGCATCTCCTCCCTCCAGCTGGGCCTGCCGGCCATCTGGACCGAGGCGAAGAAGCGCGGACGCACCCTCGAAGAGGTCGCCCGCTGGATGTCCACCGCCCCGGCCGCACTCGCCGGACTGGCCGCCAAGGGCGCCATCGAGGCCGGCCGTGACGCCGACTTCGCCGTCCTGGCCCCCGAAGAGACCTTCACCGTGGACCCGGCGCACCTGCACCACCGCAACCAGGTCACGGCGTACGCGGGCAAGACCCTGCACGGCGTCGTGAAGTCCACCTGGCTGCGCGGACGGCAGATCGCCGACCACGGCACCCCGACCGAGCCCACGGGCCTCCTCCTTGAAAGGCAGAACTGACAGTGGCACAGCGTTCGACTGGACTGGCTTCCTTCACCGGTAACGCGAACCCGTACGGGGGCGGCGACCCGTACGCGGACTACCGCACCGCGGACTTCTCCTTCACCCAGTACGCGAACCTCGCTGCCCGTGAGCTGGGCGCCGGTGTCATCGCCGCCAACGACGAGTTCTTCGCCGAGCGCGAGAACCTCCTCATCGCCGAGGCCCCGCACTTCGACCCCGAGCACTTCGGGCACAAGGGCAAGGTCATGGACGGCTGGGAGACCCGCCGCCGCCGCGGCGTGTCCGCCGAGCAGCCCTGGCCGACCGCCGAGGACCACGACTTCGCGCTGATCCGCCTCGGCGCCCCCGGCGTCATCCGCGGCATCGTCGTGGACACCGCCCACTTCCGCGGCAACATGCCGCAGGCCGTGTCCGTACAGGCCGCCTCGGTACCCGGCTCCCCGACCGCCGAGGAGCTGCTGTCCGAGGACGTCAAGTGGACGACCCTCGTCGAGCGCACCCCCGTCGGCGGCCACGCGGCCAACGGTTTCGAGGTCGACGTCGAGCAGCGCTTCACCCACCTGCGCCTGAACCAGCACCCGGACGGCGGCGTCGCCCGCATCCGCGTCTACGGCGAGGTCCGCCCCGACCCCCGGTGGCTCGCCGCGCTCGGCACCTTCGACGTCGTCGCCCTGGAGAACGGCGGCTCGGTCGAGGACGCGTCCAACCGCTTCTACTCCCCGCCGACCAACACCATCAACCCGGGCCGGTCCCGCAAGATGGACGACGGCTGGGAGACCGCCCGCCGCAGGGACAACGGCAACGACTGGATCCGCTACCAGCTCGTCGCCGAGTCCGAGATCCGCGCCGTCGAGATCGATACCGCCTACCTCAAGGGCAACTCGGCCGGCTGGGCCTCGCTGTCCGTCAAGACGGGCGAGGAGGGCGAGTGGACGGAGTTCCTGCCGCGCACCCGCCTGCAGCCCGACACCAACCACCGCTTCGTGCTCGACGCCCCGGCGGTCGGCACGCACGTGCGCATCGACATCTTCCCGGACGGCGGCTTCTCCCGGCTGCGCCTGTTCGGCTCGCTGACGGAGGCCGGCGCGGCCGCGCACGCCGCCCGTCACCAGGAACTGGGCGGCTGACGCCACCCCGTCCGACGGACCGCCCCGGGGGCCGACACCCCCGGGGCATGAGCCCGCTCCCACGGGGCGCACCGCACGCGGTGCGCCCCGCAGGCGTGTCCGGGCACCCCAGCGGCGGACACGCGGCCCGGGTTCGCGCGCGCCGCACCGACGAGTTCCGGGCGGCGGGGGAGTCTGAACCGGTGCACGGCACACGGGCCGGGCGCCGACACCCAAGGAGCGCAGTGCCATGGGAAAGCTGACCCTCACCACCTTCCTCACCCTCGACGGCGTGATGCAGGCCCCCGGCGGGCCCGAAGAGGACCCCCGCGGCGGGTTCGAGTACGGCGGCTGGGTCGTGCCGTACGCGGACGAGGGCATGGGGGAGTTCGTGCAGGAGGTCTTCGCGCGGGCCGGGGCGTTCCTGCTCGGCCGGCGCACCTACGAGATCTTCGCCGCGTACTGGCCGCAGCACGACGACCCCGCCGACCCGGTCGCGAGCCGCCTCAACCGGCTGCCCAAGTACGTCGCCTCGACCACCCTGAAGGACCCGGGCTGGACCCCCGCCACCGTGGTGGACGGCGAGAACCTCCAGGCGGAGGTCGTCCGGGCCAAGGACGCCATCGACGGGGAGCTCCAGGTGCACGGCAGCGGACAGCTGGCGCAGTGGCTGCTCGCGCGGGACCTCGTCGAGGAGCTGCACCTGCTGGTCTTCCCCGTCTTCCTCGGCACGGGCCGCCGGCTGTTCCCGACCGGCGGGCTGCCCACCGCCTTCGCGCAGGCCGGCTCGCGCACCACGGGCTCCGGCATCGCCATCCACACCTACCGGCCGACGGGCCGCGCCACCTTCGGCACCTTCGCGGACTGAGCCCGCGCGGGGACGGTCCGCAAAACGTTCGACCGGGAAGATCGACTCGGCTAGCGTGAGCCCGCATCCGTGCGAGCCGCCGTCGTCTCCACTCCCTTCCCGCCGTCGGAGCCGCCCCGGTGTCCACCCTCGCCGCCCCCGCCCCCGCCCTCGCTCCCCGCCGGGCCCGGCTCGCGGACCTGCCCGTGCTGCTCGTCGCCGTCGTCTGGGGCGGCAGCTACCTCGCGGCCAAGGGGATCACGGCCCCGCACACCGTGATCGCGGTGCTGGTGCTCCGTTTCGCGCTCGTGCTGCCCGTCCTCGTCCTCGCCGGCCTGCGGCGGCTGCGGGCGCTGAGCGCCGCCCAGCTGCGGGGCGCCGGGGTGCTGGGTCTCGTACTGGGCGGGATCTTCCTGCTGGAGACCTACGGGGTGGTGCACACCTCCGCCACCAACGCCGGGCTGATCATCAGCCTGACCATGATCTTCACCCCGCTCGCCGAGTCCGCGGTCCGCCGCACCGCGCCCCCGGCCGCCTTCCTCGGCGCGGCCGCCGTCTCCGTCGCGGGGGTCGTGCTGCTCACCCAGGGCGCCGGGTTCACCGCGCCCGGAGCCGGTGACCTGCTGATCCTCGGCGCCGCCCTCGCCCGCACCGCCCACGTCCTGCTGATGGCGCGGATCAAGGCGGTCCAGGACGCGGACTCCCTCTCCCTGACCACGGTCCAGCTCGGC
Source organism: Streptomyces sp. NPDC031479 (assembly GCF_055581065.1). Taxonomy (NCBI): domain Bacteria; kingdom Bacillati; phylum Actinomycetota; class Actinomycetes; order Kitasatosporales; family Streptomycetaceae; genus Streptomyces; species Streptomyces sp. NPDC031479. Next base: position 69,376 of record NZ_JBVIKC010000041.1, on the reverse strand, counting down.
GGCGCCGTCCTGGTCTTCGCCCTGCTGGCGGCCCTGCCCGGGACCGGCGACTCGCCCTGGGCGGCCGCCGCCGGCTTCGGGCCGGGCCAGTGGGCCGGGCTGGCCTTCCTCTCGGTCCTGTGCACCCTCTTCGCCTTCTTCGTGCAGATGTGGGCCGTCCGCAGGACCTCGCCTTCGCGGGTCAGCCTGCTCCTCGGCACCGAACCCCTGTGGGCCGCCGCCGCGGGCATCGCCCTCGGCGGCGAGCACCTGGGCCCCCTCGGCCTCACGGGCGCGGCGCTGGTCCTGGCCGGCACCGCCTGGGGACGGCGTGCCGCGGCCTGAACGAATGTCCGGGAATCGCCTCCTGGCCGGGTGATCATCCGCCCTACTGTGGCCCGCATGCCCGCCCTAGAGATCCGGGAGCTCCTCCAGCCGCACGGGGCGGCGCTCGCGCCGGGAGCGCTCGCACGCCTCCGCGATCCGGAACGCGGCCAGCCCCTCCCGGCCGTCGCAGGGGTTGGGCCCCTCGCCGCGCACCAGCTTGACGAAGGCTCCCAGCTCGGCCTCGTAGGCGGGACCGAACCGCTCCAGGAACCCGCCCCAGGGCTTGCTCGCCGGGGGCGGGCCGTGCGGTTCCGTCGAGGCGATCGGCGTACGGTCGTCCAGCCCGGAGGAGACCTGGTCCAGCTCTCCGGCGAACTCCATCCGCACGTCGTAGCCGGCGCCGTTGCACCGGGTGGCGGTACTGCTGACCAGTGTCCCGTCGTCGAGCGTGAGCAGGGCCGCCGCCGTGTCCACGTCACCGGCCTCCCGGAAGGCGGGCGGCCCCGCGTCGGAGCCGACCGCGTACACCTCCACGGCCTCCCGCCCGGTCACCCAGCGCACCATGTCGAAGTCGTGCACCATGCAGTCCCGGTACAGCCCGCCGGAGGTCGTCAGGTACGCGGCGGGCGGCGGAGCGGGATCGGCCGTCGTCGTCCGCACGGTGTGCAGCCGGCCCAGGACACCCGAACGGACCAGCTCCCGCGCGGTGCGGCAGCCCGCGTCGAAGCGGCGCATGAATCCCAGCTGCAGGACCCCGCGCGCGGCGGCCACCTCGCGGAGCACCGCCAGGGTGCGGTCCAGGTCCGGGGCCACGGGCTTCTCGCAGAACACCGGCAGCCCGCCGCGCACCGCGCGGACCACGAGCTGCGCGTGCCCCTCGGTGGAGCAGGCCACCACCAGCGCGTCCACGCCCCAGGTGAAGACCTGCTCGACGGAGGGCGCGGCCGTCGCCCCCAGCCGGTCGGCGAGCCGGGCGGCCCGTGCCGGGTCGGCGTCGGCCAGCAGCAGCGAACCGGCGTCCGGCCGACGGGCCAGCGTGGCCGCGTGGAAGGAGCCGATCCGGCCCGTCCCGATGAGCCCGATGCGCATGCACTCAACGTGGCCCCGTCCGGGGGAGCTGTCAATCTGCCCGCCTCCGTCCGCGGAAGGCCACGATGGTGGCGACGGCCCCGATGGCCTCCCAAGGTCGACTGTGGCGGATACTGGGCGGCTGGACCGGAATGACCACTTTGAGAATCAGTGGCGGGTATGACGAGGGAAGGGCACGGCGACGTGGCTAGGGTTCGGACAGGGGTACGCGTCGTGGGCGCCGTGCTCGCGGTGGTACTGGGAGCCTCCCTCTCGGGCTGCAGCAGCACGGGCGGCAAGCGCGCCGAGGAGCGGGCGAAGGCCGACCGGGCGGGCCGGCCCGCCGTCTCCACGCCGCGCTGGACCTTCGCGATGGTGACCCACGCGGGCGACGGCGACACCTTCTGGGACATCGTCCAGAAGGGCGCCAAGGAGGCCGCGGCGAAGGACAACATCAACTTCGTCTACTCGCACGACGACCAGGCCCAGCAGCAGGCCCAGTTCGTGCAGAACGCGATCGACCAGAAGGTCGACGGCATCGTGGTCAGCCTCGCCAAGCCCGAGGCCCTCAAGGACGTCCTCGGCAAGGCCGTCAAGGCGGGCATCCCCGTGATCACGGTCAACTCCGGATCCGAGCAGTCGGCCGCGTACGGCGCCCTGACCCACATCGGCCAGGACGAGGCGATCGCGGGCGAGGCGGTCGGCACCGAGCTGACGAAGCGCGGCCGCAAGAAGGCCGTCTGCGTCCTGCACGAACAGGGCAACGTCGGCCACGAGCAGCGCTGCGCCGGAGCGAAGAAGACCTTCGGCGGAAGCATGGAGAACCTCTACGTCGAGGGCACCAACATGCCCTCCGTGCAGGCCGCCATCCAGGCCAAGCTCCAGGCCGACCCCTCCGTCGACGCGATCGTCACCCTCGGCGCCCCCTTCGCCGCCACCGCGGTCAAGGCGAAGGACGCGGCGGGCAGCAAGGCCGAGGTGGACACCTTCGACCTCAACGAGGCCGTCGCCCGTGACCTGAAGTCCGGCGCCCTCGGCTTCGCCGTGGACCAGCAGCCCTACCTCCAGGGCTACGAGGCGATCGACCTGCTGTGGCTCTACCGCTACAACGCGGACGTCCTCGGCGGCGGCCGGCCCGTGCTGACCGGGCCGCAGATCGTCACCGCGGCCGAGGCCGCCAAGCTGGAGGAGTACATCAAGCGGGGCAGCCGATGAGCGCCGGTACCGGCACCGCCGACGAACGGCTCGCGCCGGCCTCGCACCTCAAGAAGCTCCTCGCCCGCCCCGAGCTGGGCGCGGTCGTCGGGGCCGCCGCCGTCTTCGTCTTCTTCTCCTTCGCCGCCCCCAGCTTCCTGCAGGCCTCCAGCCTGAGCACGATCCTGTACTCGGCCTCCACCATCGGGATCATGGCCTGCCCGGTGGCCCTGCTGATGATCGGCGGCGAGTTCGACCTCTCCGCCGGCGTGATGGTCACCACCTCGGCGCTGGTCAGCTCGATGTTCAGCTACCAGATGACCGCCAACGTGTGGGTCGGCGTCGGGGTGTCGCTGCTGGTCACCCTGGCCATCGGCTTCTTCAACGGCTTCATGCTGACCCGCACCAGGCTCCCGAGCTTCATCATCACGCTCGGCACGTTCCTCATGCTGACCGGTCTGAACCTCGGCTTCACCAAGCTGATCAGCGGCTCGGTCTCCACCAAGACCATCGCCGACATGGAGGGGTTCTCCTCCGCGCGGGCCCTGTTCGCCTCGCAGTGGAACATCGGCTCGGTCACCCTGAAGGTCACCATCCTCTGGTGGTTCGCCCTGGTGGCGGTCGCCACGTGGATCCTGCTGCGCACCCGCGCCGGAAACTGGATCTTCGCCGTGGGCGGCGGGGCCGACGCGGCCCGCGCCACCGGCGTCCCCGTGGTCAAGACCCGCATCGGCCTCTACATGGGCGTCGCGCTGTGCGCCTGGATCTCCGGGCAGCACATCCTCTTCTCCTTCGACGTGGTCCAGTCGGGGGAGGGCGTCGGCAACGAGTTCCTCTACATCATCGCCGCGGTCATCGGCGGCTGTCTGATGACCGGCGGCTACGGCTCCGCCATCGGCTCGGCCGTCGGCGCCTTCATCTTCGGCATGACCAGCAACGGCATCGTGTACGCCCAGTGGAACCCGGACTGGTTCAAGTTCTTCCTCGGCGCCATGCTCCTGCTGGCGACGCTGCTGAACGCATGGGTGCGCAAGCGGGCGGAGGAGAGCAAGTGAACACGAAGACCGCGCCCGGCCCGCAGACCGGGACCGCCCTGGTCAAGCTGACCGACGTCAGCAAGTACTACGGCAACATCCGCGCCCTCCAGGAGGTCTCCCTGGAGGTCTCCGCCGGCGAGATCACCTGTGTCCTCGGCGACAACGGCGCCGGCAAGTCCACCCTCATCAAGATCATCGCGGGGCTGCACCGGCACGATGCCGGCACCTTCGAGATCGAGGGGGAGGAGACCGTGCTCGCCAACCCGCGCGCGGCCCTGGACCGCGGCATCGCCACCGTCTACCAGGACCTCGCCGTCGTCCCCCTCATGCCGGTCTGGCGGAACTTCTTCCTCGGCTCCGAGCCCACCAGGGGCCGCGGCCCCCTCCGCCGCCTCGACGTCGAGCTGATGCGCGAGACCACCCGCGCCGAGCTGCTGCGCATGGGCATCGACCTGCGCGACGTCGACCAGCCCATCGGGACCCTCTCGGGCGGCGAGCGCCAGTGCGTGGCCATCGCCCGCGCTGTGCACTTCGGGGCCAAGGTGCTCGTCCTGGACGAGCCCACCGCCGCCCTCGGCGTGAAGCAGTCCGGCGTGGTCCTCAAATACGTCGCCGCCGCCCGCGACGCCGGTCTCGGGGTGGTCCTGATCACCCACAACCCGCACCACGCGTACCTGGTGGGGGACCGTTTCGTCCTCCTCAAGCGCGGCGCCATGGCCGGCAGCCACACCAAGGACTCGATCACCCTGGACGAGCTCACCCGGCAGATGGCGGGCGGCTCCGAGCTGGACGAGCTGAGCCACGAGCTGGAGCGGGTGGCAGAATCAGGACGGGACACCTCGGCCGGCACCCCCGCCGGCCCCCCATCCGACTCCGCCTCCGACAGGGACGACACGACTCGATGAGCACGTACCGGGACTTCGCGCTCTCCCACCGGGGCGCGGCGCGGGGCACCGTCCTGCGGACCGTCGGGACGCGCGAGCGCCGCTCGCTGCTGACCGCACCGCGCGTCCCGACCGTCGGCATCGACATCGGCGGCACCAAGGTGATGGCCGGCGTCGTCGACGCCGACGGGGTCATCCTGGAGAAGATCCGCGCCGAGACCCCCGACAAGTCCAAGAGCCCCAAGGTCGTCGAGGACACCATCGTCGAGCTGGTCCTGGACCTCTCCGACCGGCACGACGTGCACGCGGTGGGCATCGGCGCCGCCGGCTGGGTCGACGCCGACCGCTCCCGCGTGCTCTTCGCCCCGCACCTGGCCTGGCGCGACGAGCCGCTGCGCGACGCCCTGCAGTCCCGGCTCGCGGTCCCGGTCATGGTCGACAACGACGCCAACACCGCGGCCTGGGCGGAATGGCGCTTCGGCGCGGGCCGCGGCGAGGACCACCTGGTCATGATCACCCTGGGCACCGGCATCGGCGGGGCCATCCTGGAGGGCGGGCAGGTCAAGCGCGGCCGCTACGGGGTGGCGGGGGAGTTCGGCCACATGCAGGTCGTCCCGGGCGGCCACCGCTGCCCCTGCGGCAACCGCGGCTGCTGGGAGCAGTACAGCTCCGGCAACGCCCTCGTCCGCGAGGCCCGGGAGCTGGCCGCCGCCGACTCGCCGGTCGCGTACAACATCATCGCCCGGGTCGGCGGCAACGTCCACGAGATCACCGGGCCGCTGATCACCGAGCTGGCCCGCGAGGGCGACGCCATGTGCGTGGAGCTCCTCCAGGACATCGGCCAGTGGCTCGGCGTGGGCATCGCCAACCTCGCCGCCGCCCTCGACCCCTCCTGCTTCGTCATCGGCGGCGGGGTCAGCGCCGCCGACGACCTCCTCATCGGACCCGCCCGGGACGCCTTCCGCCGCCACCTCACCGGCCGCGGCTACCGCCCCGAGGCGCGCATCGCCAAGGCCCAGCTGGGCCCCGAGGCGGGCATGGTCGGCGCCGCCGACCTCGCCCGGCTCGTCGCCCGCCGCTTCCGCCGGGCCACGCGCCGGCGCGTCGAGCGGTACGAGCGCTACGCGCAGTTCGGCCTGCGCACTGCCACGGGCCCGACACCGCCCCCGGAACCCAAGGACCAGGACCAGCAGTGACACCGCCCACCTCCCTGCCCAGACAGGCGCCCGCCCCCGAGGCGGAGGACCGCTGCCCGCCCGCCGACGGGGAACGCGGGAGCCGCCGCGAGACGGTCCGGCGCCGCTGGATCACCGCCCTCATCATCCTGCTGCTCGTCGGCGTCCCGGCGGGCTACCTCGCCGTCTCCGCCCAGCAGAGCCGCGCCAGCGGCAAGGACAAGGCGGCCCGGGTCGGAGCGGCCAAGGTACGCCCGGACTGGCCGTCCACGGTGCAGCGCAGCATCTACGAGGTCCCGATCCCCGAGTCGGGGGCCTCCTCCGTCGGCTACCTGGAGACCAACAACTGGCACACCAGCCGGCTGTACGTCCAGTTCCAGGTCACGCCGAAGGCGCTGGACGCCTTCCTCGCCGACGTGGGCACGAGCCGGGCCGCCCTCACCCCCGGCGTGTCGGTCTCCGAACGAGACGCCAAGGTCGCGGGCTGGAGCTGGAGCCCGAAGCACAAGTGGTCCGGGGTCACCGTCGAGGCCGAGGACCCGCGCCCCACCCGGGACGTCACGGTCGACTTCGCCAACCCGCGCGCCCCGCGCGTCTACGTGGTCTCCACCACCGTCCCGTAAACCGCGGGATCTAGGGTGGCCCCATGAAGCTCACCAAACGGCTGCACTCCTGCGTCCAGTTGGAGAAGGACGGGCAGACGCTCGTCATCGACCCGGGCGCCTTCAGCGAAGCGGACGCGGGCCTCGGCGCCGACGTCCTGCTGGTCACCCACGAACACCCGGACCACTTCGAGGAGGGCCGGATCCGCGCCGCCCTCGACGCGAACCCGGCGGCGCGGCTGTGGACCCCGCGCAGCGTCGCGGAGAAGCTGTCCGCCGCCTATCCCGGCCGGGTGCACGCCGTGGGGCACGGGGACGCCTTCGAGGCCGCCGGCTTCGAGGTCCGGGTCCACGGCGAGCTGCACGCCGTGATCCACCCGGACATCCCGCGGATCACCAACGTGGGTTTCCTCGTGGACGCTTCCCTCTTCCACCCGGGCGACGCGCTGACCGTCCCGGACGCCCCCGTCGACACGCTGATGCTCCCGGTGCACGCCCCCTGGAACAAGGTCGCCGAAGTGATCGACTACGTCCGCGAGGTCAAGCCCCGCCAGGCGATCGACATCCACGACGCCTACCTCGCGGACATCGCCCGGCCGATCTACGACATGGCCCTGGGCAACCTCGGCGGAGCCCCCCACCGCAGGCTCGGGGCGGGCGAGAGCGCCGCGCTCTGACTGTCGGTGCCGGGCGGTAGGTTTGACGGCATGCGTATCGCCACGTTCAACGTCAACTCGATCACCGCCCGGCTGCCGCGCCTGCTGGCCTGGCTGGAGACCTCCGGCACCGACGTGCTCTGCGTCCAGGAGACCAAGTGCTCGGCGGAGCAGTTCCCCGCCGCCGAGCTGCGCGAGCTGGGCTACGAGTCGGCCGTCAACGCCACCGGCCGGTGGAACGGCGTGGCCCTGCTCTCCCGGGTCGGCCTGGAGGACGTCGCCATGGGGCTCCCCGGCGGCCCGGACTACGAGGGCGTGCAGGAGCCCCGAGCCATCTCCGCGACCTGCGGCGGCGTCCGCGTCTGGTCCGTGTACGTGCCCAACGGCCGCGAGGTCGAGCACGACCACTACGGCTACAAGCTGGAGTGGTTCCGCGCCCTGGCGGGCGCCGTCGCCGAAGACGCGGCCGGACCGCGCCCGTTCGCCGTGCTCGGCGACTTCAACGTGGCGCCCACCGACGAGGACGTGTACGACCCGGCGGTCTTCGCGGGCCTCACCCACGTCACCCCCGCCGAGCGCGCGGCCCTGGAGACCCTGCGGGCGGCCGGTCTCTCCGACGTCTTCCCGCGCGCCCTCAAGTACGACCGCCCGTACACCTTCTGGGACTACCGGATGCTCGCCTTCCCCAAGAACAAGGGCATGCGCATCGACCTCGTCTACGGGAACGAGCCCTTCGCCAAGGCCGTCAAGGACGCCTACGTCGACCGCGAGGAGCGCAAGGGCAAGGGCGCTTCGGACCACGCCCCCGTCGTCGTCGACCTGGACCTGTAGCCCCGGCCCGGTGCGGAACCGGGCGAGGGATCAAGGCGCGCCCTGTGGCCAGCCGGGGATCCTGGTGCCAGTCTGGGCGGTATGAACATCCCTTTCCTGGCCAACTGGCTGAACCGGCACGAAACGGAACAGGGTGCGGGACTCGCCGCCGCCCTCGCGGATCATCCCGAGGGCGTCGCCGAGTTGTTCTCGGAGTGCGAGATGCTGCGGGCGCAGGCGAGGGCGGCCGGTCTCGAACTCGACCAGACCCCGGCCTCCTTGGAGGCCCTCGACCAGCTGATGCCCCGCTGGCGGCGGGACCCCGAGGCCGTCCCGTGGCTGGGCAGCGACGCCGGGTTCTACCTCGGCACCGTGATCGTCCGCACCCTCCGCGGATCCGCCTGGCAGTCGTGGCCCAACGGCCGGCCCGTGATCCGGCTCGCCTCGGGGCGGGAGCTGGATGTGGTCGAGTCGGGGGTGTCCTGGGCGATGACCGGCTCCCCGGAACTCAGCCAGGTCTACGCGGAGGCCTCCGAAGGCTGATCCACCCCGTGGGACTGAAGCGCCGATGCGCTTTATGTACCTTTTAGGCGTGTCGCGGTGAAGGCCCTCCGGCGGCTGGATAGTTTGCGCTGACCTCGACACACCGACAAGTGGGCAGGGCAGCGTATGGCCGTCGATCCGTTGATCGAGCTGCGGGACGTCAACAAGCACTACGGGCAGTTGCACGTCCTGCGGAACATCGACCTCACCGTCGGCCGCGGGGAGGTGGTGGTGATCATCGGCCCCTCCGGCTCCGGCAAGTCCACCCTCTGCCGGACCATCAACCGGCTGGAGACCATCGAGTCCGGCACGATCACCCTCGACGGCAGGCCCCTGCCCGCCGAGGGCAAGGAGCTGGCCCGGCTGCGCGCCGAGGTCGGGATGGTGTTCCAGTCCTTCAACCTCTTCGCGCACAAGACCGTCCTCGCCAACGTCTCCCTCGCGCAGGTCAAGGTCAGGAAGCGCGGCAAGGAGGAGGCGGACAAGCGCTCCCGGGAACTCCTGGACCGGGTCGGCCTCGCGGACCAGGCCGACAAGTACCCCGCCCAGCTCTCCGGCGGCCAGCAGCAGCGCGTGGCCATCGCCCGCGCCCTGGCCATGAGCCCCAAGGCCCTCCTCTTCGACGAGCCCACCTCGGCGCTCGACCCGGAGATGATCAACGAGGTGCTGGAGGTCATGCAGCAGCTCGCGGCCGACGGCATGACGATGGTCGTCGTCACGCACGAGATGGGCTTCGCCCGCTCCGCCGCCAACCGCGTCGTCTTCATGTCCGACGGAGCGATCGTCGAGGACCGCACCCCGGAGGAGTTCTTCACCGCACCCGAGAGCGAGCGGGCCCGGGACTTCCTCTCCAAGATCCTCAAGCACTGAGGGGCGGCCCGATGAGACACACCCCCCGCTTCGCGCGCGCCCTGTACGTCCTGCGCGCCCTGGCCCTGGCCCTGGCCCTCCTCGCGGCCGCCGCCTGCGGCAGGTCCGGCAGCCCTCCGGTCAAGGGCCCGCAGCCCGAGGACCTGCCCGCGTACCGGGTGGCCACCGGCTTCCAGCTGCCCGGATCCCCCACCTGGGAGCGGGCGAGGAAGCGCGGGCACCTCGTGGTCGGGGCCAAGGAGGACCAGCCGTACATGGGGGAGAAGGACCCCGCGCGGGGGACCTACTCCGGCTTCGACATCGAGATCGCCAAGATGATCTCCGCCTCCCTCGGCTTCGACCCCAAGACCATCGAGTTCAAGACCATCTCCTCCGCCAACCGCGAGACCGCCCTCCAGAACGGCCAGATCGACTACTACGTGGGCACCTACACGATCAACGACAACCGCAAGAAGCAGGTCGGATTCGCCGGCCCCTACTTCATGGCCGGCCAGTCCCTGCTGGTCCGCAAGGACGAGCAGGACATCAAGGGCCCCGATGACCTCGCGGGCAAGAGGGTCTGCTCGGCCGCCGGCTCCACGCCCTACCAACGGCTCCAGAAGGAGCACCCGGAGGCGGTCCTCGTCTCCTACGACACCTACTCGGTCTGCGTGGACAACCTGCTGACCTACCAGGTCGACGCCGTCTCCACCGACGACTCCATCCTCCTCGGATACGCCGCCAAGGTCCCCGACGAGCTCAAGGTGGTCGGCGAACCCTTCTCCCGGGAGCCGTACGGCATCGGCGTGCCGCGCTCCGACACCGCCCTGCGCTTCGCCATCGACGACGCGCTGGCCGCGCACGAGAAGAACGGCGACTGGAAGAAGGCCTACGAGGCCACGCTCGGCCTCTCCGGCAAGCCCGCCCCGACACCACCGCCCATCGACCGCTACCCGGCGAGCTGAGGGGAGAGCCACCGCCATGAACGTACTCACCGAGAACTTCGCGCTCTACGGGAAGGGCTTCTGGGGCACCGTCCAGCTGACCTTCTACGGCTCCCTCCTCGCCCTGGTCCTGGGCTTCGTGATGGCCTCCTTCCGGGTCGCGCCCATCGGCTCCTTCCGGGTCTTCGGCACGGTCTGGGTGACCGTGCTGCGCAACACCCCGCTCACCCTGCTCTTCTTCGCGGTGCTGCTCGGCCTGCCCCGCTTCGGGCTGGTGCTGCCCTTCCAGGTCTTCGCCATCCTGGCCCTGGGCTGCTACACCTCCGCCTTCATCTGCGAGGTGCTGCGCTCGGGCATCAACACGGTGCCCAAGGGTCAGGGCGAGGCGGCCCGCAGCCTGGGGATGTCCTTCGGGCAGACGCTGGGCACGGTGGTGCTGCCGCAGGCCTTCCGGTCCGTGATCCCGCCCATCGGCTCCACGCTGATCGCCCTCGCCAAGAACTCCGCGATCGCCGGCGCCTTCAGCGTGAACGAGCTGCTGGGCACGTACAAGACGCTCAGCGAGCTGGGCTACAACATCATCTGGACCTTCGTCTGGATCGCCGTGGGGTACCTGATCATCACCCTGTCCATCAGCGCGCTCTTCCACGTACTGGAGAAGCGCTACGGAGTCGCCCGATGACCGCGCACGCGCTCCACCGGGCCCCGGAGTCCACGGCCCTCTACGACCTGCCCGGCCCCCGCACCCGGCGCCGTCACCGCGTCTACGGGATCGTGTCGACGGTGGTGATCCTCGGGCTGCTGGCCTGGATCCTCTACCTGCTCTTCGACACCGAGCAGTTCACCTCCGCCAAGTGGAGCCCCTTCATCTACAAGGGCATCCAGGAACTGATCCTGCGGGGGCTGGGCAACACCCTCAAGGCCTTCGCCTACGCCTCGGTGCTCTCGCTCCTGCTCGGCGCGGTGCTCGGCGCCGGCCGGCTCTCGGTGCACCGGCCCGTGCGCTGGGCGGCGACGGTGTTCGTGGAGTTCTTCCGGGCCATGCCGGTCCTGGTGATGATCTTCTTCATCTTCGTCGCGCTCAAGGCGCAGCCGCTGCCCGCGCTGGTGGCGGGGCTGACCCTGTACAACGGATCGGTGCTCGCCGAGGTCTTCCGTACGGGCATCAACTCCGTGGAGAGGGGCCAGCGCGAGGCGGCGTACGCCCTCGGCATGCGCAAGACGCAGGTCATGACCTTCGTGCTGGCCCCGCAGGCCGTCCGCGCGATGCTGCCCACGATCATCAGCCAGCTGGTGGTCGCGCTGAAGGACACCTCGCTCGGCTACCTGATCACCTACGAGGAGTTCCTGCACGCGGGCAAGCTGATCGCCTCCAACCTCGACTACGACCTGCCGTTCATCCCCGTGGTGATGATCATCTCCCCGATCTACATCGGGATGTGCATGCTGCTGTCCTGGTTCGCCACCTGGGTGGCCCGGCGGGAGCGGCGCAGCCCGAAGACCGCGGCCGTCGAAGTCGCCCCCGCGGAGCCCGAGACGGTGCTGCCGGGGCGGTGAGGATCCGCCCCGCCCCGGCAGCAGCCGTGGATCACTGCTCGCGCAGCGGTACCGAGACGTACGAGGGATCGGTGCGCGGCGAGGAGAAGGTCAGCTGCGCGCCGGCGGGGTTGTGCTCGATGTAGAGCGGGTCGACCGTGTCCACGACCAGGGCGAGCCGGTGGCCCGCGGGCACGTCGTAGGCGGTGGAGAAGAGGTCCAGGTCCACGCCGAAGGGCTGCCCGGGGGCCTTGCCGTGGAAGGTGTACGGGGCGTTGCTGACCAGCTTGCCGAGGCCGAGGGGGCCCACGTCGTAGAGGTAGGCGACGAACGTGCCGTCGCCCTTGGTGGGCGTGACGGTGGTGTGCAGGCGCACGGTGCCCCGGATCCGGCGTTCCTCCTGGTAGCGGCCGGACTGCCAGACGGCCGCGAAGGCGCGGGGGAGGAGGGGGATGGAGGCGACGGGGGGCGCCTTGAAGAACTGGTCGAGGACGCTGGAGAGCATGACCACGCCGCCGTCGGCCCCGGAGTCGACGTTCGCGAAGACGTGCTCGCTGTCGTTCAGGGGGATGCGCTCGGTACCGCCGGATCCGACCGCCTTCCAGTCGGCGTAGCCCTCGTAGCCGTTGTCGCTGCGGGACTTGATCTGGACGGGGGCTTCGGTGTCGACGCCGTTGCGGTCGCCCTTGAGGTAGCGGTCGAACCAGCGGTGGGCGTTGGTCCAGGTGTCGTTGGGCAGGCCGAGGAGGCCGGTGCCCTCGGCGGTGGCGTGGTCGCCGGGGCGCAGTTCCAGCCGCTTGGGGCCGGTGAGCCCCTCGAAGAACTTCGTGTACTGGTTGGGCGGGAAGACGGTGTCGCCCCAGGCGTTGCCCAGCATGATCGCGGCGCCGTTGGCGTTGATCCGGTCGATCTGCTCGGAGGCGGAGCGCTTCTTCCCCCAGTCGATCATCGCCTGTTCCCTGTCCAGCCGTGAGCCGAGGAAGTCGTCGAGGATCCGGCGGAGTTCGGGGCCGGGGCGGCCGGTGAGGTATCCGGTGGCCCCGAGGAGGCCGGCCGCCTGGCGGTGCTCGGTGCGGCCGGAGTAGATGGACTCGATCAGGTCCGCCCAGCCGCTGAGCGCGACCACGGTCTTGACGCGGGGGTCGTGCGCGGAGGCCAGCAGGCTGATGCCGGCCCCGTACGAGACCCCGCCGAGGCCGATCCGGCCGGGGTCCGCGGGCGTGGTGGCGAGGGCCCAGTCGATGACGGCGGAGACGTCCGCGATGTCGGCGGGGCCCGCCGTCTCGATCTCGCCGCCGGACAGCCAGAAGCCGCGCGAGGCGTAACTGACCACCACGTAACCGGAGTCGGCGAGCTTCCGGGCCTGGGCGACGTATTCGATCTGCGGCAGGCCCCAGCTGCTGGGGAGCACGATCAGCGGATACTTCCGGCCGGGCTGGGCGCCGGCGGGGGTGAAGACGTTGCCCTTGAGGGTGATGCCTCCGGAGCCGGGAATGTCGTGGAAGCGCAGTTCCGGGGAGGCGGCCGGGGCCGAGGACGCGGGCGCTGCGGGGGCCGCCTGGGCCTGGTGGGGGGCCAGGCCCAGGGCGGTCGCCGCGAGCAGGGCGGCCACGGCCGCCGCTGGGGTGGGGCGGGCTTTCATCGATCGCTCCTCGCGTGCGCCGGTGTCCTAAAGTGACCCGACGGTAACGGGAGGAACTTACCGAAGGTAACCCGTCAGTAAGTTACGTGGTGGTAACAATTGATCCAGGGTCAGCCGTTCTGGTTGCCGCCGGCCAGCGCGCTCTTGGCCTTCCAGGCGTCCCAGGACAGGTTCCATTCGCCGTAGCCGTTGCCGATGTCGGCGTTGCCCTTGGAGCCGCTGCCGACCACCTCGAAGAGGTCGCCGACCTGCGCCTGCTCGTAGAAGGACTTCGCGTTGGCGTCGCTCATGCCCACGCAGCCGGAACTGGTGTTGGCGCTGCCGAAGTTCGCGTTGTTCCACGGCGCGGCGTGCGCGTACATGCCCGACCAGGTCAGCCGCATCGAGAAGTCGACCATCTTGTCGTAGGAGTCGCCCAGGCCCACCGTCTGGGAATCCATCCGGATGGTGCCCTCCTTCGCCATCAGCACCATCTTCCCGGACCAGGAGGCCTTCTGCCCGCCCGGCGTACCGGCGGAGACCGGGATCGTCCTGACCGCCCGGCCGTCCTCGATGACCGCCATCTTCTTGGTGTCGAGGCTGACCTCCATCCGGCGGTCCTTGCCTATTTTGAATTCGGTGTTGTAATCGCGCGCGAAGAGACCGCCGCCGGGACCCGAATCCACTCCGTTCAGGTTCATCTCCACCTTCACGTCGGTGCCGGACTTCCAGTAGTCCTTCGGGCGCCAGTCCACCCGGTCCTTGCCGGAATAGTCCTTGAACCAGCCCCAGGAACCCTCGGTGTTGTTCGAGGTGCTCACCTTCAGCTGCTTCTCCACCTCGGCCTTGTTCTTCACCGGGTTGTCGAAGACCAGGGAGACGGGCATCGCGACGCCCACCGTGCTGCCCTTGGAAATGTTGATGGAGACCTTGTTCACCTTGTCGGCGGCCGAGGTCTTGAACTGGGTGGTGGCGCTCTGGCTCTCGGAGTTCTGCGCCTCCACCTTGTAGTCGGTGCCCGGGGAGGCGTTGCGCTCCGAGGTCCAGGTCTTCCCGTCGGGGGCTATCCGGCCCGGGAGTTCCCCGCCCTTGCCGTCCGTGACCTTGACCTGCGCGAGCCTGCCGTCGGCGATCGTCACCCTGACCGGCTCGCCGGCCTTGACCTGATCGCCCGAGAGGTTCACCGAAACCGCCATGTCCGGCTTCTTCTTCGGGTCCGACTTGCCGTCCCCGCCGGCACCCGTGCCGGAGCCGCCCCCGCAGGCGGTCAGTGCGGCGGCCAGGAGTGCGGTGCCCGCCAGCATGGCGTGACGGCCCCGACGACGCGGCAGTGCGGTACGGCGTGTGCGGCTCAACGAAAACCCCTCCGAAGTAATGGTCGTCCGTGAACAAGGAGCGAACGGCACGACTCTAGGTTCCCCGTTCCGCGGAAAACATCGCCCTTCGCCTTGTGACGTGCACCGCAGCGAAACAGTTGCAGTTCGGTCATATAGAAAAACCCATTCCGGAAAGGACTTTAGTCCCGGAGAAAAGGCCGAAAAGCACTGGCGGGAAGCCGGCACCGCCGCACGCGCGGCCGGGGCCGGAGCGGGAGCGGCCGACGGGACCGGGTTACCCTCCACCTTCGACCAGGTGAAGGGACACCACCTCGATGGAAGCCACCACCCGCACGGAACCCCGGGCGGCCGAAGCCGACGCCGAAGCCGACGCCGACCGGAGGGGCCCCGCGGGAGGCGGCTCGGTCCTGCGCAGCGGCGCGCTCATGGCGGCCGGCTCGATCGTCTCCCGCGTCATCGGCTTCGTCCGCTCCGCCGTGGTCCTCGCCGCGCTCGGCACCGGATTCCTGGGCGACAGCTACACGGTCGCCAATACGGTCCCGAACATCCTCTACATGCTGCTCGTCGGCGGTGCCCTCAACGCCGTCTTCGTCCCCGAGCTGGTGCGCGCCGCCCGGGAACACCGCGACGGCGGGACCGCCTACACCGACCGGCTGCTGACCGCCTGCACCGTGGCCCTCCTCGTGCTCACCGCCATCGCCGTCCTGGCGGCCCCGCTGATCATCGAGACGTACACCCCCTGGTACGAGGGGGCCGACAAGAGCACCACCATCGCCCTGGCCCGCTTCTGCCTCCCGCAGATCCTCTTCTACGGGCTCTTCACCCTGCTCGGGCAAGTGCTGAACGCCCGCGGCCGCTTCGGCGCCATGATGTGGACGCCCGTCCTCAACAACCTGGTCGTCATCGGCGTCTTCGGGTTGTTCCTGTACGTGTCCCACGGCCCCGCCGAGGGCCTCACCGCCGACGGGACCCGCCTGCTCGGCATCGGTACCACCGCCGGGATCGTGCTCCAGGCCCTCGCCCTGATCCCCTCGCTGCGCGCCGCGGGCTTCCGCTGGCGCCCCCGCTTCGATTGGCGCGGCAGCGGCCTCACCCGTCCCCTGCGCAACGCGGGCTGGCTGGTCCTGCTCGTGCTCGCCAACCAGATCGCCTACTGGGTGGTCACCCGGCTCTCCACCGGCGTCGGCCACGACCTCGGCAACGCCGGATACGCCGCCTACACCAACGCCTACCAGCTGTGGGTCGTCCCCCAGGGCATCGTCACCGTCTCCCTCGTGACCGCTCTGATGCCCCGGATGAGCGCCGCCGCCTCCGACGGCGACCTGCCCGCGGTCCGCACGGACGTCTCCTACGCCCTGCGCTCCAGCGCTGCCCTCGTCGTGCCCGCCGCCGTCCTCTTCGCCGCGCTCGCACCCTGGGTGATGGACTGCGTCGCCGGGTACGGCCACAACGGCCCCGCCGGCGTCGAGGCCATGGCGGGCATGCTCATCGCCTTCGCGCCCGGTCTGATCGCCTACTCCGCCCAGTACGTGCTCGCCCGCGGCTTCTACGCCCTCTCCGACACCCGGACCCCCTTCTTCCTCAACCTGGTCATCGTCGCCGTGAACGCCGGGCTCTCCTACACCGCGTACGCCGTGCTCCCGCCGCGCTGGGCCGTCACCGGCATGGCCGCCGCCTCCTCCCTCGCCTTCACCGCGGGCGCCGCCGTGACCGCGTACGCCCTCGCCCGCAGGCTCGGCCCGCGCGCGCGGACCCGTACCGCCGCCCGCCCCACGGCCCTCGGGACCCACCTGCGCCTGCTCGCCGCCTGCCTGCCCGCCGGGGCCGCCGCGTACGCGACGGCCAGGGCCGCCGACGGCCTCGGGGCCTACGCGGCGGCCGGGGCGGGAACCATCGTGCTCGCGCTGGTCGTCGTACTCCTCGCCGGGCCCCTGCGCCTGACGGAGATCACCGACCTGATCGACTCCCTGCGGCGCAAGACCGGCCGGAAGTGGGAGGAGACCGTATGAAACACCCTGGGATACTGACCGGATGCCACGCGTACTGCTGATCGAGGACGACCCTTCCATCCGGGAAGGGGTGGGACTCGGCCTGCGCCGCCGCGGCCACGAGGTGAGAGCCGCCGACACGGGCGAGGCCGGCCTCGCCCTCATGGGCGGCTTCCACCCCGATCTGGTGCTCCTCGACCTCATGCTGCCCGGGATCAACGGCGTCCAGGTGTGCCGCCGGATCCGCGAGACCAGCGAGGTCCCGATCATCATGCTCACCGCACGCGGCGACGACTTCGACATCGTCGTCGGCCTGGAGGCCGGGGCCGACGACTACATCGTCAAACCGGCCCGGACCGAGATCATCGAGGCCCGCATCAAGGCCGTACTGCGCCGGCTCGTCGACCCCGGGGGCCGCCCCGGCGTGGAACACCACGGCGAACTCGCCGTCGACCGCGCCGGCCTGACCGTCGCCAAGAGCGGCGAACGCGTGCCCCTCGCCCCCAGCGAGATCAAGCTCCTGCTCCACCTGACGGCCTCGCCCGAGCAGGTCTTCTCCCGCCAACAGCTGCTGGAGTACGTGTGGGAGCACAGCTACCACGCCGACGCCCGGCTCGTGGACGCCTGCGTGCGCAGGCTGCGCAACAAGATCGAGGACCCCGGCGGCAGCCCCCGCTACATACAGACCGTGCGGGGCTTCGGCTACCGCTTCGGACCGCTCGGACCGCGTTAGGAAGACCGCCGTGCGAAAGTTCGCGCCGCTCGGGCTGCGCACCCGCATGATCGCGGCCTTCCTCCTGGTCGCCGCGATCTGCGCGGTCAGCACGGCCGCCCTCACCTACCGTCAGGCCCGCAGCGCCGTCCTCACCCAGAGCCAGGACACCGCCGTCAGCACCCTGCGCGACCAGCTGGAGGCCCAGGCCCTGACCCTGCCGATGGACCGCGCGCAGCTCCAGCGGGTCGTCAACGAGATCGGCAAGCGCGGCAAGCCCCACCCCTGGACCGTCTACGCCGAGTACGGCACCCTGCGCGCCTCCTCCAATGTCACCCCCACCACCTCCGGCATCGTCACCGACGCCCTGCGCGCCCAGGTCGCCGACCATCCGCACGGCGCCTTCCAGCGCGTCCAGGACGAGCGGGGCGAGCCGTACCTGACCATCGCCATGCCCGCCGTCTTCGCCCACAACGGCGTCCGCGAGCCGACCGGAGCCGTCCTCTACGCCGTCATGCCGCTGCTCACCGAGCAGCAGACCGTCGACGCCATGGTCCAGGCCGCCCGGCAGGGCGCCATCCCCGGCCTCGCCATCGCCGTCGTCCCCGCCCTGCTCGCCGCGCGCAGCGTCCTGCGGCCCGTGCGCAACCTGCGGCGGGCCGCACAGAGCATGGGACGCGGGCAGCTGGACACCCGTATCGAGGTCCGCGGGGCCGACGAACTGGCCGGACTGGCCCGCACCTTCAACGAGACCGCCGGAGCCCTGGAACAGTCCGTCGCCGAACTGCGCGAGGCGGAGGTCCGGGCCCGCCGGTTCGCCGCCGACGTCTCCCACGAACTGCGCACCCCGCTCGCCGGGATGCTCGCCGTCACCGAGGTCCTCGACGAGGACGCCGAACGGCTCGACCCCGACACCGCCAAGGCGCTGCGGCTGATCAGCGCCGAGACCGGCAAACTCGCCGTCCTCGTCGAGGACCTGATGGAGATATCCCGCTTCGACGCCCGCGCCGCCGAACTCAACCTCGACGACGTGGACGTCGCCGAGGCCGTGCGCAAGAGCCTCGAACGTCGCCACTGGGACGGCGACCGGGTGAGCGCCGACCTGCCGCACGAGGTCCGCGCCCGGCTCGACCCGCGCCGCTTCGACGTGGTCCTCGCCAACCTCGTCGGCAACGCCCTGCGGCACGGCGGCGCCCCCGTACGGATCGCCGTGCGCACCGAGTCCCGCGCGGACGGGGAACGGCTGCTGGTCGAGGTGGCCGACAGCGGGCCCGGCATCGCCGCCGAGGTGCTCCCGCACATCTTCGACCGGTTCTTCAAGGCCGACGCCGCCCGGACCCGCTCCGCCGGCAGCGGCCTCGGGCTCGCCATCAGCCTGGAGAACGTCCGGCTGCACGGGGGCACCCTGACCGCGGCCAACGCCCCCGACGGGGGAGCCGTGTTCACCCTCGACATGCCCCTGGAGGCCACCGCGTGACCCTCCCTTCCGCATCCGGCCGCCGCACCGCCGCGGCCGTGGCCGCCGCCCTGCTCGGCCCGCCGCTGGTCACGGGCTGCGGGATCAAACCCACCGAGGTCGTCGAGAGCGGCTCCGCCGCCCGCGTGCTGGTCGCCGCGCCCTCCCGGGCCCCGATCGCGTACTTCGTCACCGGCGAGGGGCGCCTGGTCCCCGCGCCCGAGCCCGACTACGCCGACACCAGCCCGCAGGGCAGCCTGCAGTTGCTGATGCGCGGACCCGACGGGGTGGAGCAGGAGGCCGGGCTCGGTACCCGGCTGCCGCCGCTGGACCCCGGGGCGGCCGGGGGAGTCAGGGCCTTCTTCACCTCGGAGTTCCGCCTGGAGGTCCGCGTCCCCTTCGCCGTGGCCGCGCTCGACCCGCTCGGCCTGAAGCAGCTGGTGTGCACGGCCGTGTCCACCGCGGGACCGACCGTCCAGGTGGTGGTGCGCGGTCCGGACACCGAACTGGAGCCCACCCGCTGCGAGGCCGGGCGCTGACGCGGGGGCCCGGCGCCCTTGCGGGGCGCCCCGCGTGCCGCCACCGTGTGGACCATGGACCGCGCCGCAGCAGCCCCGGACACCACATCCGACGTTCCCCGGATCGCCGACGTTCCCGGGGCCCCCGACGTCCCCGGGATCCCCGACGTGTTCGATCCGCGCCTGTACGCGGCGGGCGTCCCGCACGCGCGCTACCGGTGGCTGCGCGACCACCGCCCGGTCGCCTGGCAGGAGGAGCCGGAGGTCGGGGGCTGGCCCGCCGGCCCCGGGTTCTGGGCCGTCACCCGGCACGCCGACGTCGTCCGCGTCCTGCGCGACCACACCGCGTACTCCTCCTGGACCGGCGCCACCCAGATCCGCGACCCCGACCCCGCCGACCTGCCCTTCCTGCGCAGCACCATGCTCAACCAGGACCCGCCCGGGCACGGCCGGCTGCGCCGCCTGGTCGCCCGCGCCTTCACCCCCGCCCGGGTCGACGCCTTCGCGGGCCGGGTCCGGGAGCGGGCCCGCACCCTGCTGGCCGCCGCCCGGGACGGCGCCGAGGACGGGGCCGTCGACGTGGTGGCGTCCGTCACCGACGAGTACGCCCTGCTGAACCTGACCGACCTGCTCGGCGTCCCGGCCGCCGACCGGGGCCTGCTGCTGGAGTGGACCGTACGGGTCATCGGCTACCAGGACCCCGAGGACGCCCCCGCGCCGCTCCTCGGCCCGGACGGCACACCGCTGAACCCGCGGTCCCCGGCCCTGCTCGGCGAGATGTTCGCGTACGCCCGCGAACTGGCCGCGTACAAGCGCGCGCACCCGGGCGACGACGTGATGACCGCCCTCGCGCAGGCCGGGCTGGACCCCGCCGAACTGGAGATGTTCTTCTTCCTGCTCACCGTCGCCGGGAACGACACCGTCCGCAGCGCCGCGCCCGGCGGACTCCTCGCCCTCGCCCGCAATCCCGACGCCCACCGCCGGATCGCCGACGGCAGTGCCCCGGCCGACCGGGCCGTGGAGGAGCTCCTGCGCGTCCACCCGCCCGTGCTCAGCTTCCGGCGCACCGCCGCCCGCGACACGGAACTGGCCGGTCAGGCGATCCGCGCCGGGGACAAGGTCGTGGTCTTCCACGCCTCCGCCAACCACGACGAACGCGTCTTCGCCGACCCGGGCCGCCTCGACCCCGGCCGCTCCCCGAACCCTCACGTCTCGTTCGGCGACGGCCCCCACGTCTGCCTCGGCGCCCACTTCGCCCGCCTCCAGCTGCGCATCCTCCACGAGGAGTGGCGCACCGCCCTGCCCGCGCCCGAACTCGCCGGGGAGCCGCGCCGACTGGTGTCCAACTTCATCAACGGGATCACGCGGCTGCCGCTACGGGTGTCCGGGCCGCCCGCGTGACGTCCGCGACGAGCTCGCTCACGTCCGGACCGTAGGCGTCGGAGTTGATCACCTTGAGCAGGAGGCAGAAGGAGTCGCCGCCGTGCGCGCGCGCCAGCTCCCGGTGGTGCCTGGCCAGGTAGCGGGCGGCCGCCTGGTTGCTGTTGGCGGTCTGCCCGCACAGGACGAACACCGGCCGCGTGCCCCGCTCCGTCACCAGCCGTGCCAGCAGCACGTATTCGGCCGCGCCCGCCTCCCAGCGGTACGTCCGGCCGCCCACGGTGATCGCCCCCCGGTCCTGGACGGGCTCGGCCGCGACGACCATCCGCACCCCCGGCAGCAGGGAGGTCAGGTGCGCCGTCGTACGCGAGTTGGAGGAGGGTCCGCCCACACAGAACTCGGCGCGCTCGCCGAAACCCTGCCGGGCCGCGTCGTGGCCGACGAGCTGGACGGTCGCCCCGCAGTCGCGGATCAGCGCCGATATCTCCAGCAGCGCGAAGGCGTCGTTGCGGTGCAGCGAGGAATCCTTTCCGCCCATCTGCCGGTTGACCACGAACAGGCAGTCGGAGCCGGCCGGGAGCCCGAAGAAGGACTGCTTGCGGCGCAGTTCGCGGCGCCACAGGTAGGTCCGGAAGAACCAGCCGAAGCCGCCGCTGACGGCGGTGGCCACCACCCCGAGCACGATGTTGCGCACGTCGTCGTTCATGCGGCGGATGGTAACCGTCGCCCGGCCTTCCTGACGCGGCCGGTGCGGTGAAGTTACGCTGCGGCTCGCAGGTCTGACAGGTCGTCGACTGGAGGAACCGGATGCGCCGTCCCGCAGCACGTCAGTTGGCCCTCGTCGCCCTCGCCGGGGCGCTCGTCTCGACGGGGGCCGCCGCGCCGCCACAGGACACCGCCGCACCGCCCAAGGTCCCGGTGGCCGCCGGCTACGGGGGCGCCGTGGCCAGCGTCGACGCCGACGCCTCCGCCGCCGGGATCGCGGTCCTGCGCGCCGGCGGCAACGCGGTGGACGCCGCCGTCGCCACCGCCGCCGCGCTGGGAGTCACCGAACCCTATTCGGCGGGCATCGGCGGGGGCGGCTACTTCGTCTACTACGACGCCGCCTCCCGCCGGGTGCAGACCATCGACGGCCGCGAGACCGCGCCCGCGAGCGCCACCGCCACCCTGTTCCAGGAGAACGGCGTCCCGATCCCCTTCGACCAGGGGCAGACCAGCGGCCGCTCCGTCGGGGTCCCCGGCACCCCCGCGACCTGGAAGAGCGCCCTCGACGCCTGGGGCACCCGGCCGCTGGGGCAGCTCCTGCGGCCCGCCGAGAAGCTGGCGCGGGACGGCTTCACCGTGGACGCCACCTTCCGGGCCCAGACCGAGCTCAACCAGGACCGGTTCAAGGACTTCCCCGACACCCGCAAACTGTTCCTGCCCGGCGGCCGGTTGCCGGTCGTGGGCTCCACCTTCAAGAACCCCGACCTGGCCGCCACCTACGCCGAACTCGCCCGCAAGGGCACCGGCGCCCTGTACCGCGGCCCGCTCGCGCAGGACATCGTCCGGGCCGTCCGCACGCCTCCCGTCGACCCGGCCGCCACCCGTGTCGTCCGCTCCGGAGACCTGACCACCGCCGACCTGAGCGCCTACGCCACCAAACGGCAGGCCCCCACCCAGGTGGGCTACCGGGGCCTGGACGTCTACAGCATGGCGCCCTCCTCCTCCGGCGGCACCACGGTCGGCGAGGCGCTGAACATCCTGGAGGGCACCGACCTGTCGAAGCTCTCCGAGGCGCAGTACCTGCACCGCTACATCGAGGCCTCCCGGATCTCCTTCGCCGACCGGGGCCGCTGGGTCGGCGACCCGGCCGCCGAGCAGGTCCCGACCCGCGAGCTGCTCTCACAGCGGTACGCGGACACCCGCGCCTGCCTCATCAGGCCGGACCGCGCCCTGACCAGCCCGCTCGCCCCCGGCGACCCCTGGCACCCGGCCCCCTGCGCCACCACCGGCCAGGTGGCCCCGACCACCTACGAGGGGGAGAACACCACCCACCTGACGGTCGCCGACCGCTGGGGCAACGTGGTCTCCTACACCCTGACCATCGAGTCCACCGGCGGCAGCGCCATCACCGTCCCGGGGCGGGGCTTCCTGCTCAACAACGAGCTGACCGACTTCTCCTTCGCCCCGGCCGCCCCCGGTGTGCCCGACCCGAACCTGCCGGGGCCGGGCAAGCGCCCGCGCTCCTCGATGTCCCCGACGATCGTCCTCAGGGACGGCCGGCCGGTCCTGGCGGTGGGTTCGCCGGGCGGGGCCACCATCATCACCACCGTCCTGCAGACCCTGCTGGGCCGCCTGGACCGGGGCCTGCCGCTGGTCGACGCCATCGCCGCCCCGCGCGCCAGCCAGCGCAACCAGACCACCACCGAACTGGAACCCGGGCTCTGGAACAGCCCCGTGCGCACCGAGCTGGAAGCCCTCGGCCAGGGCTTCCGCCAGAACCCCGAGATCGGCGCGGCCACCGGTGTCGAGCGCCTGCCGGACGGCCGGTGGCTGGCCGCGGCCGAGACCACCCGGCGCGGCGGCGGCTCGGCGATGGTCGTCCACCCCTACGGGAAGCCGGCGGGCGGGCCTACGGGGCGGTGAGGATCCTCGGGCCGTCGACGGTGACGGCGACCGTGTGCTCCGCGTGGGCGGCCCGGCTGCCGTCGACGGTGCGCAGGGTCCAGCCGTCGGCGTCGCAGGCGTAGTCGTCCGTGCCGCCCGCGATCAGCATCGGCTCGATCGCGAGGACCATGCCGGGGCGCAGCTTCATGCCGCGTCCCGGCGGGCCCTCGTTGGGGACGCCGGGGTCCTCGTGCATGGTGCGGCCCACGCCGTGGCCGCCGAAGCCGTCCGGGATGCCGTAGCCGGCGGTGCGGCAGACGGTGCCGACGGCGTGCGCGATGTCGCCGATCCGGTTGCCGGGCACGGCCGCGGCGATGCCGGCGGCGAGGGCCGCCTCGGCGGTCTCGATCAGGCGCAGGTCGGCGGGGCGGGGCCGGCCGACGGTGAAGCTGACGGCGGCGTCCCCGACCCAGCCGCCGAGCTCCGCCCCGCAGTCGACGCTGACCAGGTCGCCGTCGCGCAGCCGGTAGTCGTCGGGGATGCCGTGCACGATCGCGTCGTTGACCGAGGCGCACACCACCGCCGGGAAGGGCACGGGCGCGAACCGCGGCCGGTAGCCCAGGAAGGGGGAGGAGGCCCCGGCCCCGCGCAGGACCGTCCGGGCCACTGCGTCCAGTTCCCGCAGGGAGACCCCGACCCTCGCGGCCTCCTGGACGGCGGCCAGGGCGTGCGCGACCACCCGGCCCGCGGCGCGCATCTCGTCGATCGCTTCGTTCGTCTTCAGTTCCACCATGCCAATAACTATACCGGTATAACTTTACCGGGATGATTATTGGGGGCGGAGGGGTAGGCTGGGGGCATGGTCCGTACCCCCCTGACCCCCGAAGAGCGTGAGCGCGGCGAACGTCTGGGCGCGCTGCTGCGCAAGGCCCGCGGCGAGCGCAGCATGGTCGAGGTCGCGGCCGGCGCGGGCCTCTCCTCCGAGACCCTCCGCAAGATCGAGACCGGGCGCGCCCCCACCCCCGCGTTCTTCACGGTGGCCGCGCTGGCCGAGGCCCTCGGTCTCTCCCTGGACGAACTCGTCCGCGCCTGCGTCCTCGTACCCGCCTGACGGCGGAGCCCCGCGCGGCGGTGCGCCCGCGCCGGGGGAGTGTCCCGAGGCCGATCGGCGCAACCGGCGGTGGCGCCGCCGGGGCACGGGGCAAGCCTGACGGCATGCCAGCCGTGAACGAAACGAAACGCCTCGGTCTCGCCGTGCTCGGCGCCCTCCTCGCGAGCGGCCTGCTGCTCGCGGCCTGCGTCGACCCCGAGGTCCGGGCACCCGCACCCGCCAAGGACCCCGGTGACGTGGTCCTGCCCCACCGGGGCGACGGGCTCCCGCGGCGCGAGTAACCGGGCCGGGCCGCGCCGCGCCGCGGAGGGCTCCGTGCGGACGGGGTGCGCGCGGGATCGCCGTCAAGCTTTGAGACTCCCGTATCCCGCCCGTAACGCGGGTGGGATCCAATGCGGTCATGGAGACGCCGACTGCGCTGGTGATCGGGCAACTCACTGAATACGTGCGGGGTTTGACGCGGAGACTGGACCCCGGGGCGGGCTGGTACGGGGAGTTCCTGCGACGGGATCCGGGTGGGATGGGGGCCTGTCTGGAGGGGGTCGCGATACCGCCCTGGGACGTACTGGAGTCGCTGCTCGGGGACCTTCCGGGGGATCCGGAGACCAAGGCCCGGGAGGCCGCCCTCGCGGCGGGGCTGCGGGCGGCCGCGGTGGCCGCGTGGGACGCGATGCCGGGCGGGGAGCGGGAGCTGCGGCTCCAGCTCGACGCCGCGGCCGGGCAGTGGGCCGCCTCGGAGGCCGCACTGCGCGGCCTCACCGACCGGCTCGGCGGCACCGCCGACCCGGGGGAGGCGGCCGCCCTGGCCCGGGAGCTCGCCTGGACCCGCGACGACACGGCCCGCGCCGCAGCACGGCACGCGGACCTGACCACCCGCCTGCGGGCACTGCCGCTGGCGGGCGTCCCGAGGCAACGGGAATGGCAGCCGGACCCGGCCCCGGACCGGGAGCGGCGGGGGAGGCCGGAGGGCGGCTCCGGGCAGGGGTGGCGGCCGGAGCCGGAGCCGGAGCCGGAGCCGGAGCCGGAGCCGAAGACGGAGTCGGAACCGCAGTCGGTGTCGGTCGGCAGGGGTGAGGGGCGGTGGCTGCGGGGAGCCCGTCGCGCCGGTGGGGCCCGGTACGCCGGCGCACCCCCGGCCGCCACTGCGCCGACCACCCCGGCGGCCCCCCTCCCCGCCCCGCGCGGCGCCCGGTTCGCGGGGGGCGGGGCCACCGTCGCGGAGCCCTTCCCGTCGGCCCCGCCCACCCGGCCCGCGCCGGAACCGGCGGTCTCCGAAGCCCCCGCCCGCGGACCGGAGGGGCCCGGGGGGACCGAGAGCCCCCGATCCGCCCCCACCCCGGCCGGCCCCGGCCAACAGGTTCCGGAGCGCGGCCCGTTCGAGCCCGCCGGCCGGGCGCCCCGCAGCGCCGGGACCGCGCGGCGCGACTTCGTCGCCGAATTGCTGGCCCTGCGGGAACAGGGCCGTACCGGGGAAGCGCACGCGCTGCTCTGCGAGGCCGCCGCGTGGCCCGCGGGGCGGCTGCCCGCGCTCGCCACCGAACTCGGCCGCGCCGGGCTGGCCGCCGACTGGGCCACCCTGCTGTGGGAGGCGGCCTCGCTCCCGCCCGAGCGGCTCGCCGCGGCCGCCGCCGCCCTCGGAGAGGCCGGCCGGGAGGGCGACTGCGACCGGCTGCTGCGCCAGGGCGTGGCCCGCCCCGCCGCCGAGGTCGCCGAAGCCGCCCTCGCCCTCGGCGCCGCCGGGCGGGACCGCGAGGCCCGCACCCTGCTCGGCGCCTTCGTGCGCCTGCGCACCGCCGAGGAGGCGGCGGCCCTGGCCCGCCGCGACCCGCACTGGTTCGCTCCCCGGCTGCTGGCCGGGGCCCGCGCCCTGTCCGGCTCCCGGCACCGGGACCTGGCGCACGCCCTGCGCGTGGCGGGGATCCCGGCGAGCTGAAGCGCCCGTCTCCTGACCGCAAACGACCACCTTGCGACGTAACTTGATCGACTACTCCAACCGCGCACGGTGGTCTTGCCCCACGCTGTGACGAGGCCTACCTTCGACTCCCTACGCACACCGTCTACGTGCGTAGAAGTCGGCGTTCCCGTCGCGAGGAGCAGCTCATGGCCCAAGTCGTCCGCGCCGCACTCGTCCAGGCCACCTGGACCGGAGACACCGAGTCGATGATCGCCAAACACGAGGAGCACGCCCGCCGGGCGGCCGCCCAGGGGGCGAAGGTCATCGGCTTCCAGGAGGTGTTCAACGCCCCCTACTTCTGCCAGGTGCAGGAGCCCGAGCACTACCGCTGGGCCGAGCCCGTCCCCGACGGCCCCACCGTACGGCGGATGCAGGCACTCGCCCGCGAGACCGGCATGGTGATCGTCGTCCCGGTCTTCGAGCTGGAGGCCGAGGGGTTCTACTACAACACCGCCGCCGTCATCGACGCCGACGGCAGCTACCTCGGCAAGTACCGCAAGCACCACATCCCGCAGGTCAAGGGCTTCTGGGAGAAGTACTACTTCCGCCCGGGAAACCTCGGCTGGCCCGTCTTCGACACGGCCGTCGGCAAGGTCGGCGTGTACATCTGCTACGACCGCCACTTCCCCGAGGGCTGGCGCGCGCTGGGCCTGGCCGGGGCCCAGCTGGTCTACAACCCGTCCGCCACCTCCCGGGGCCTGTCCGCGTACCTGTGGCAGCTGGAGCAGCCCGCCTCCGCCGTCGCCAACGAGTACTTCGTCGCCGCCATCAACCGCGTCGGACAGGAGGAGTACGGCGACAACGACTTCTACGGCACCAGCTACTTCGTCGACCCGCGCGGCCAGTTCGTCGGCGAGGTCGCCAGCGACAAGGAGGAGGAACTCCTCGTCCGGGACCTCGACTTCGACCTGATCAAGGAGGTCCGCGACCAGTGGGCCTTCTACCGCGACCGCCGCCCCGACGCCTACGGAGGGCTCGTACAGCCGTGACCAACCCCATCCCCCTGCACAGCCGCCACGCCGCCGTCCTGCCCGACTGGCTCGCGCTCTACTACGACCGCCCCATCGAGCTCACCCACGGCGAGGGCCGCCACGTCTGGGACGCCGACGGCAACCGCTACCTCGACTTCTTCGGCGGCATCCTCACCACGATGACCGCCCACGCCCTGCCCGAGGTCACCAAGGCCGTCTCCGAACAGGCCGGCCGGATCATCCACTCCTCCACCCTGTACCTCAACCGGCCGATGATCGAGCTGGCGGAACGGATCTGCGCGCTGTCCGGGATCCCCGACGCCCGGGTCTTCTTCACCACCTCCGGCACCGAGGCCAACGACACCGCCCTGCTGCTCGCGACGACGTACCGCCGCTCCAACCAGATCCTGGCGATGCGCAACAGCTACCACGGCCGCTCCTTCTCCACCGTCTCGATCACCGGCAACCGGGGCTGGTCCCCGACCAGCCTCTCGCCGCTCCAGACGTACTGGGTGCACGGTGCCGTCCGCACCCGCGGCCCCTTCGCCGCCCTGTCCGACGCCGGGTTCACCGCCGCGGCCGTCGCCGACCTGGAGGACGTGCTCGGCCAGGCCCGCGGCGGGGTCGCCGCCCTCATCGCCGAACCGATCCAGGGCGTCGGCGGCTTCACCTCCCCGCCCGACGGGCTCTACGGGGCCTTCCGCGAGGTCCTCGACCGGCACGGCATCCTCTGGATCAGCGACGAGGTGCAGACCGGCTGGGGCCGTACCGGCGAACACTTCTGGGGCTGGCAGGCCCACGCCCAGAACGGCCCGCCGGACATCCTCACTTTCGCCAAGGGCATCGGCAACGGCATGTCCATCGGAGGGGTCGTGGCCCGCGCCGAGGTGATGAACTGCCTCGACTCCAACTCCATCTCCACCTTCGGCGGTTCCCCGGTCACCATGGCGGCCGGCCTCGCGAACCTCGCGTACCTGCAGGAACACGACCTCCAGGGCAACGCCCGCCGCGTCGGCGGACTCCTCCTGGAACGGCTGCGCGCCGTCTGCGCCGGCGTGCCGGCGGTACGGGAGGTCCGCGGCCGGGGCCTGATGGCCGGCCTGGAGCTGACGAAGCCGGGGACCGACCGGGCCGACCCGCAGGCGGCCGCCGCCGTCCTGGAGGCCGCCCGCGCCGGCGGCCTGCTCCTCGGCAAGGGCGGTGGCCACGACACCAGCGTGCTGCGCATCGCGCCGCCGCTCTCCCTCACCGTCGCCGAGGCGGAAGAGGGCGCCGACATCCTCGAACAGGCCCTCCGGACCATCCAGTAGCAGCCAGCAGCCAGCAGCCAGCAGCCAGCACCCAGCCCGTAGGGGGAGTTCCTTGAGCACGCGCACCCTGATCCGCGGCGGTCTGGTCGTGACCGCCGCCGACGAGCTGCACGCGGACGTCCTCGTCGAGGACGGTCGCGTCGCGGCCCTCGCCGCACACGGTTCCGCCGCGGCGGACGTCTGGACCGCCGACCGCACGATCGACGCGAGCGGGAAGTACGTCATCCCCGGCGGTGTCGACGCGCACACCCACATGGAGCTCCCCTTCGGCGGCACCTCCGCCTCGGACACCTTCGAGACCGGCACCCGGGCCGCCGCCTGGGGCGGCACCACCACCATCGTCGACTTCGCGGTGCAGAGCGTGGGCCGCT
The DNA here is from genome assembly GCF_055581065.1 of Streptomyces sp. NPDC031479. Lineage (NCBI taxonomy): Bacteria > Bacillati > Actinomycetota > Actinomycetes > Kitasatosporales > Streptomycetaceae > Streptomyces > Streptomyces sp. NPDC031479. The sequence goes on along the minus strand of NZ_JBVIKC010000041.1, from coordinate 40,454 downwards.
CCCTGCGCGAAGGGCTCGACACCTGGTACGCGAAGGCCGACGGCAACTGCGCCGTCGACTACGCCTTCCACATGATCCTCTCCGACGTCAACGAGCACACCCTGAAGGAGATGGACCACCTCGTCGGCGAGGGGGTCACCTCCTTCAAGCTGTTCATGGCCTACCCGGGCGTCTTCTACAGCGACGACGGCCAGATCCTGCGCGCGATGCAGCGGGCGTCTTCCAACGGCGGGCTGATCATGATGCACGCCGAGAACGGCATCGCGATCGACGTCCTCGTCGAACAGGCCCTGGCCCGCGGCGAGACCGACCCCCGCCACCACGGCGAGGTCCGCAAGGTGCTGCTGGAGGCCGAGGCCACCCACCGCGCCATCCAGCTCGCCCGGGTCGCGGGCTCCCCGCTCTATGTCGTCCACGTCTCGGCGGAGGAGGCGGTCGCGGAGCTGGCCGCCGCCCGGGACAAGGGGCTGCCGGTCTTCGGCGAGACCTGCCCGCAGTACCTCTTCCTGTCCACCGACAACCTGGCGGAGCCCGACTTCCAGGGGGCCAAGTACGTCTGCTCCACCCCGCTGCGCCCCCGCGAGCACCAGGCGGCGCTCTGGCGGGGCCTGCGGACCAACGACCTCCAGGTGGTCTCGACCGACCACTGCCCCTTCTGCTTCCGCGGCCAGAAGGAGCTGGGCCGCGGCGACTTCTCCAAGATCCCGAACGGGCTGCCGGGGGTGGAGAACCGCATGGACCTCCTGCACCAGGCCGTCCTGGACGGGCACATCAGCCGCCGCCGCTGGATCGAGATCGCCTGCGCGACCCCGGCCCGGATGTTCGGGCTCTACCCGCAGAAGGGCACCATCGCCCCGGGTTCCGACGCCGACATCGTCCTCTACGATCCGCACGCCGAGCAGGTCATCTCCGCCGAGACCCACCACATGAACGTGGACTACTCGGCGTACGAGGGCAGGCGGATCACCGGACGCGTCGACACGGTCCTCTCCCGCGGCGAACTCGTCATCGACCGCCGCGAGTACACCGGCCGGGCCGGCCACGGGGCCTTCGTCCACCGTTCCACCTGCCAGTACCTCTGAGGGGCGCCGGGGCCCGCACGCCCCGGCCGCCCGCACTCCCCAGCAAGGAGCCGCCGCCATGGACTTCGGCCTCGTCCTGCAAACCGACCCGCCGGCCTCTCAGGTCGTCAGCCTCATGAAGCGCGCCGAACGCAACGGCTTCCGCTACGGCTGGACCTTCGACTCGGCGGTCCTCTGGCAGGAACCGTTCGTCATCTACAGCCAGATCCTGGCCAACACGCAGAAGCTCCACATCGGCCCGATGGTCACCAACCCGGGAACCAGGACCTGGGAGGTCACCGCCTCCACCTTCGCCACCCTCAACGACATGTACGGCAACCGCACCGTCTGCGGCATCGGCCGCGGGGACTCGGCCATGCGCGTCGCGGGCCGGGCCCCCAACACCCTGGCCCGCCTCGGCGAGGCCATCGACGTCATCCGCGACCTCGCCGAGGGCCGCGAGGCCGAGGTCGACGGCAAGCCGCTCCGCATCCCGTGGATCAAGGACGGCAAGCTCCCCGTCTGGATGGCCGCGTACGGGCCGAAGGCCCTCGCCCTCACCGGTCAGAAGGCCGACGGGTTCATCCTCCAGCTCGCCGACCCGTTCCTCACGGAGTGGATGGTCAAGGCCGTCCGGCAGGCCGCGACGGAGGCGGGGCGCGACCCGGCGTCCATCACCATCTGCGTGGCCGCTCCGGCGTACGTCACGGCCGACGGCTCGGAGGCCGCCCTCGCCCACGCCCGCGACCAGTGCCGCTGGTTCGGCGGGATGGTCGGCAACCACGTCGCCGACCTCGTCTCCCGCTACGGCGAGCACTCGGGCATGGTCCCGGACGCCCTCACCGAGTACATCAAGGCCCGCCAGGGCTACGACTACAGCCACCACGGCCGCGCCGGAAACCCGTCCACGGACTTCGTCCCGGACGAGATCGTCGACCGCTTCTGCCTGCTGGGCCCGGTCGAGGCCCACATCGAGAAGCTCCGCGCCCTGCGCGACCTGGGCGTGGACCAGTTCGCCGTCTACGACATGCACGACGCCCGGGAGGCCACCATCGACGCGTACGGGCAGCACATCATCCCGGTACTACGCGACTGACCCGCCGCGCCGCGCTCCCGCGAGCGGCGTGGTCAGCCGCCCCCCGAAATCGGGTCTCACCCCACGACGGGGGGCGGCTTCCGGTGCGGGCTCAAGGGGTTGTGCCGGGCGGCCTCTTCGTCAGCCGGCCTGCTTGACGCAGGTGCGGTCCTTCGGCGGGAGCTTGCCCGTGGCCAGGTACCTGTTGACCTGGTCGTCCACGCAGGTGTTGCCGTAGAGCCCGAAGAGGGCGTGGCGATTGGCGCCCTCAAGGGTGAGCAGCCGGGAGCTCGGCAGCAGGTCGTGCAACGCGACGCTGCTCTTGTACGTGGTGCGCGGATCGCCGGTGGCGGCCACGATCAGCACCGGGGCGTCGCGCCGCACCTGGGTGGGCTCCTCGCGCGGCCGGTCCCAGAAGGCGCACGGGCCGATGTTGTTGGTCATCGGTCCGAACAGCGGGTGCGCGGCGCGGCTGCGCTCGATGTCCCGCCAGTAGACCTCGGGATCGCGCGGGGCGGCCCCGTCCCCGCAGATGATCGCGGACTGCGCGCCCGTGGGCTCGCCCTCGCCGCGCAGCGCGTACCGCAGCGCCGTGGCGAACTGCGGCGAGAGCGTGGCCGGTCGGCCCTCCGCGGCCTTGGCCAGGGCGGACACCGTCTCGCCGAAGGACGCCCGCGCCGGGTCGGTGTCGTCCGAGACGCCCGTGAACAGGAGGAGCGGCACCTGGCTGTCGTCGATCCGGAAGGCATCGGCGCCGCTGCCGAGGGTCAGCGGCGCCCGCGCGGACGCCGCGGCGATTCGGTCGATGCGGGCGAGCACCTCCGCGCGGGTGCGGCCGAGGCCGTAGGCGGCGTGGCGCTCGGCCGCCCAGGCGGCCCAGTCGGAGAGGGCCTTCTCGTTCTCGGGTTCGGAGCCCTTCAGCAGCCGGGGGCGGTAGTCGGCGGGGGTGATCGCCCCGTCGAGCACGACCCGGTCGTAGCGGCCGGGGAACATCTGGGTGTAGACGGTGCCCAGGTAGGTGCCGTACGAGTAGCCCAGGTAGGAGATCTTCCGCTCGCCGAGCGCGCCGCGGATGACGTCCATGTCGCGGGCCGTGTTGCGGGTGCTGATGTGCGGGAGCACCGAGGCGTCCTTGGCGCGGCACTTGTCGGCCAGGCCCTTCTGGAGGGCGACCTGGCGGTCGAACCCCGCCCGGCCGGCGCCGGCCGAGAACCAGGTCATGCCGACGGGCCAGCCGCAGTCCAGCGGGGTGCTGCGGCCCACGAAGCGCGGGTCGAACCCGACGATGTCGTAGCGCGCACCGACGTCCTTCATCGCCTTGCGCACGTCCGGTGGTGACCCGACGGCACCTCCGCCCGGGCCCCCGTTGTTCAGCAGGATCGCGCCGATGCGGTGGCGGGTGTCGGTGGCCTTGAGCCGGGACACCGCGACGGTGATCGTCCGTCCCCGGGGGTCGGCGTAGTCCAGTGGGACGGTCACGTCCGCACACTGCACCCCGGCCTTGTCCAGGTCCCGGCCGGTGGTGTCGTCGGGGCCCGTGACACAGCTGCCCCAGCCGAGGCGCTGCTGGTGGTACGGGCCGAGCCCGGCGGGGGCGCCATCTCTGGCAGGGGCAGGGGCGGGGGCCTCGGCGGCGGCCAGGGCGGGGGACGTGGTGAGGCCGGCGGAGAGGGCGAGGCCGACGGCGCAGGCACGGCGCACGGCCGGGCTGAGGGGGTTCACGGGGTCTCCTCGGGCTGGTGGATGCGGTCGGTGGCGCGCTCCCGAGGCTAGGAACCGCCCCCGCCCACCACATCGCCCCCGGGCACGAGGACCCCGGTCCTACCACCCCCCTCGCCCGGGACCCCCGTCCCGGCCGCCCCCACCATCCGGCCCCACCGGCGTTCGTGGCGCTGGGGCAGCGGGGCGAGCCCCCGAAAGTCCGGCGCAGCCGGGTCCGCTTCGCGCGACGGCGCGGGACCCGCCCCCGTCCCACCCGGCGGAGCGCCCCGTCACCCCCGCGGCTGCACCCACAACGCCTCGGCCACCGCGCAGAGTTCACCCTCCGCCGTGGCCAGCGCCGTGCCCGCCGTGTACGTGCGGCCCTCCCCGCCGAGCAGCCAGGCGTACGAGATCAGCCCGCCGCCCCCGGCCGCCGGCACCGGCCGCAGCAACCGCGCCGTCAGCGCCGCGGTGACCGCGCCCGCCGGGCGGTGGTCCAGCAGCCGCCCCGCCGCGTTCCCCGGGCAGTCCAGCGCGCCCCACACCAGCTCCGGCGGCAGCATCCCGTCCGGCCCCGCCAGTTCCGGCCCCGGCGTCCACGCCGCCGCGACGATGTCCCGCCCGGGCACCCGCCCGCAGTGCAGCCGCAGCCCCGTCGCGGGCGTCCGGTCCAGCCCGCAGCCGAAGCAGTCGGCCTGCCCCTGCGGCGGGTCCGCCCGGAACGCCTCGGCCGCCTTCGACGCCTCGTCCCACGACGGCACCTGCGGCACCTGCGGCACCGCCCCGCCCGGGGCCCGCGCGGGAGAGGCCGCCGCGAGCAGCGTGTCCGCCGCGTCCAGCAGGGACACCCCGCCCCCCTCGGCCGCCACCGGGCGCACGGCCGTCCCCGTCGGCACCGGCCGCCGGAAGTCCACCCGTACGGCATCGGCATCCGCCACCCGCGCCGCCAGCAGCCCGGCCACGTACCCGCCGAACGCCACGCCCGGGTACCCGTGCAGCCGCTCCGGCACCGAAATCGTCTCCATGCCCGTCCCCATCCTCATCCCCGTCTCGGTGACCTCCGACGTCAGCCACCCTCACACACAACGCCGTACGTCGGCCGCCCCGCGACGCGGAGGTGCCTCACCCATCCGGATCCCCCACCATCCTCCTCACCGACCACACCGTCTCCCCGTGCGTTCCGCTGCTTGTGGCCAACCCCTGACCGGCCGGTGACGCGGGCGCCGCCGCCCGCTCACCCCGTCCTGGTAATTTGGCACGCTCTTTCGATCAACTCGCTTTCCACTGGGGGACTTCTCGTGCACAAGAACCTGCGACACGGTGTCATCGCCGCCGCCGTCATCGCCGCCGCCCTGGCCCTCACGGCCTGCGGCAGCGACTCCGGCGGCGACTCCGGCAAGGGAAAGGCCACCGTCGCGAAGGACCCGAAGCCGGCCTCGACGCCGAGCAGCACGGCGGGCGGCCCCGACAGCGCGCCCACCACCGGCTCGGACGCCAAGATCGGCAGCGTGGAGGGCAGCTGGCTCTCCGCGGCCACCCCGTCGAAGCCCGTCGTCGTCACCGTCAAGGGCAAGATCGCCGTGGTCGTCGAGGGCTCCACCGGCCTGACCTGCCAGGGCACCACCGACGGCAAGGCCTTCGACTTGAAGTGCCCGGCGGGCGCCCTGCACGCGAAGGGCACGATCCTGTCCGCCGACGCGGCGGGCCTGAAGGTCACCTGGACCGAGGTCGGCACCGAGACCTACCAGAAGACCGACCCCGGCAAGCTCCCCACGGGCCTGCCCGGCACCCTCCCGAAGTCCTGACCCACCGCGTACGGTCCACCGCCGCTCGGGCGGTCCGCCCGAGCGCGGGGTCCGAATCGCCTGCACAGCGGGCCACGGGGAACGGCCGCCGGGCCCCTCCGCGGTATGCCAGACTTTCCGTCCTGGCTGTCAAACCCCGGTCCGAGCAGGCCGGTTGACGCGGAGGCGAGGCCTGATGGGCGAGACGGCGGAGGGCCTGTTGATCGCCGGCCGCTACCGGCTGGCGGAGAGGATCGGCGGCGGTGGCATGGGCGCCGTCTGGCGGGCTTTCGACCAGAGCCTGCGGGTGGAGGTCGCGGTCAAGCAGGTGACCGTGAGCCCGCACGCCTCCGCGGAGCAGCGGCAGCAGGCCCTGGCGTACGCGCGGAAGGAGGCCCGGCACGCCGTCGCCCTGCGCCACCATCCGAACATCGTCGCCGTGCACGACGTCGCCGAGCACGACGGCATGCCGTGGATGGTGATGGACCTGGTCGAGGGTCAGTCCCTCGCCCGGATGCTGGAGTCGGGCCTCCTCACCACCCAGCTGGCGCACACGGTCGCGGCCGGGGTGCTGGCGGCGCTGAAGGCCGCCCACCGGGCCGGAATCGTGCACCGGGACGTGAAGCCGGCCAACATCATGATCGACCGGACCGGCCACGTGCTCCTCACCGACTTCGGCATCGCGAAGCACAGCATGGACACCAGGCTCACCGCCGCCGGGGCGCTGGTGGGCACCGCGGAGTACATCGCGCCCGAGCGGTTCCGGGACGACGAACGCCCGGCCGGTGACCTGTTCTCGCTGGGAGCCAGCCTGTACGAGGCGGTCGAGGGCGTGTCACCGTTCCGGCGCGGCTCCGTGCTCTCCACGATGAACGCCGTCGCCTCCGAGGAACCCGCGCCGCCGAAGAACGCCGGGCACCTGGCCGCGCTGATCCTGCGGCTCCTGGACAAGGACCCCGACGCGCGGCCGACCATCCCGCAGGCCGAGGCGGCCCTCGAAGGGGTGCCCGTGGGCCGTCAGGCGATCGCGGTACCGAAAGGCGTCCCGTGGGGCCACTGGGTCCGGGTGCTCGCCATGGCGGTGCTCCTCGCGGGGGCGCTGTTCCTGCCCCTGCTGTCGGAGGTCTGGACGGACCGGGAGACGGGGACGCCGGCGGCGGTCGAGACGCTGACGGGCCGAATGCTGTTCCCGTGGCACCTCGGCGTCCCACGGGGGGACCTCCGGTTCTGGGACCGGGCCGACTGGATCTTCATGTCGGTCTACCTGCTGGGCACGGCCGCGGTCGTCGTCGTGGCCGCGGCGAGGCCGCTGCTCGTCCACTCCGGCGGTCTGGGGACGAGGGCCGTCGTCCTCGCGCTCCGCGTCGCGGCCGTCCTGTGGTGCGCGGCCCTCGCACTGTCCCCGACGTACTGGGCCGCCCTGGGGGCCTCGCCCCCGGCCCCGGACGAGCCCGAACACCCCGAGCACCTCTTCCACGTGACCCCCATGATCGGGGTGTGGCTGTTGTGGCTGGTGGGGCTGGTGGCGGGTTACTCCCTGCTGCACCGGACGCCGACGCCCAGCCCCCGTCGGCCCCCGGCGTCTCGCCGGAGCCTCCTCCGCCGCCCCGCTCCACGGGTTCGCCCGGAGGGTGGATGAGCAGCCCGCTCTCCTCGGTGGACCGGGGCAGCCGCGCGCGGCGCCGGGGCGCCGAACGGGGCGACGCGCCCGCCGCGGGCTACGGGGCTGCGCCCGCCGCGGGCTACAGGGCTGCGGTCGCCGTGGGCCACGGGGCTGCGGTCGCCGCGGGCACCGGGCCCCGTGCGGCGCGCATCCGGGTCCCGTCGAACTCCACCGTTTCTCCGGGCAGGACCAGCAGGCCGGGCTCACCGTCCTGCCAGGCCGCGCCGATCCGCCGGATCTGGACCGCCGGCCCGCGCGCGCCGGCCATGAAGACGGTCGGGTCGACCTCCCAGCCGTGGCCGGCCAGCCACCCCTCCAGCGTCGTTGCGTCCGTGCCGGTCGCTTCTCGCGGCCATTCGTACGTGTTCCGGCTGTCCATGCCCGTCCCCCTCCAGTGCGGCCGGATGCCCGGCGCCGCGCCGATCCTCGCATCCGCCACCGACACGGGCCGGGCAATTTCCCCGCCGCGGGGCGGCCCCGGCCCCGGGCGGGCGGGGCCGGGGCCGCCCGCCCCCGCCCGCCGCGGTCGTGTCAGGGGTGCGACGGGGCGCGCCGGTGCGGGACCGCCTCGGCGGGGGAGGGGGGCGCGGGCGGGGTGCCGTCCCCGAAGGGGCGTCCGCCCAGCGCCGCCCGGCCGTGCGGTTCGAGCCAGCCCGACGGGTCGGGGCCGTCGGGAACGATCCCGGACGGGTTGATGTGGCTGTGGACGAGGTAGAAGTGCTTCTTGATGTGGTCGAAGTCGACCGTGTCCCCGAAGCCGGGCGTCTGGAACAGGTCCCGGGTGTACGCCCACAGCACCGGCATCTCCGAGAGCTTCTGCCGGTTGCACTTGAAGTGGCCGTGGTAGACGGCGTCGAAGCGCACCAGCGTGGTGAACAGCCGTACGTCCGCTTCGGTGATCGTCTCGCCGACGAGGTAGCGCGACCGCTCCAGCCGCTCGGAGAGCCGGTCGAGACGGGCGAAGAGCCGCTCGTACGCAGCCGTGTACGCCTCCTGCGACTTGGCGAACCCGGTGCGGTAGACCCCGTCGTTGACGTCCGTGTAGACCTCCTCGTTCACCGCGTCGATCTCGGGCCGGAGCGCGGCCGGGTACAGGTCCGGTGCCCCGTCGCGGTGGTACGCCGTCCACTCCAGCGACATGTCGACGGTGATCTGCGCGTAGTCGTTGGTGACCACCTCGCCGCTCGGCACGTCCACGATCGCGGGCACGGTGATGCCCCGGTCGTAGTCCGGGTCGCGGGCGAAGTACGCCTCCTGGAGCCGCTCTATCCCCAGCACCGGGTCGCGGCCCTGCGGGTCGAGGTCGAAGGTCCAGCTGCGCTTGTCGTGCGTCGGTCCGGCGACGGCCATGGGCAGGGCCTCCTCCAGCCCGAGGAGCCGTCGGACGATCATCGCGCGCTGTGCCCAGGGGCAGGCGCGGCTCACCACGAGACGGTAGCGACCGGGCTCCACCGGGAAGCCGTCGCGGCCGTCGGCGGTGATCCGGGTGGTGATGTAGCGGCTGTCGCGGGAGTACCCCTTGGCGGGGCGTACGTAGCTCATCCCCGGGCCCTACCCAGGAACCGGGGTGGTGAGCGGCCGCTCCACCGGGGCTCCGGCGTCCCTCGACCCGGCCCTCGCCGGCCGGGTTCACCCGCAGTCCACGAGGTGTGCGGTCGGGCGACCCGCATTGTCGGTGGGGATTGTCGGCGGGGCGTGCTTTGCTGGAGGCATGATCGATGAATTTCTGGCCCGTGACCTGTCCGCCGTCGAAGAAGCCGTCCGCAAGGCGGCGGCGGTGGAGATCATGCCGAGATTCCGGCAGCTCGCCCGGCACGAGGTCGACCAGAAGAGCGGCCCCCACGACCTGGTGACCATCGCCGACCGGCTGGCGGAGGAGCACCTGACCGCCTCGCTGACCCGGTTGCTGCCCGGCTCGGCCGTGGTAGGCGAGGAAGCCGTCCACGCCGACCCGGGCGTCTACGCCGCGCTCCGCGCCGACGCGCCCGTCTGGATCGTCGACCCCGTCGACGGCACCCGCCAGTTCGTGGGCGGCGACCCCGCCTTCTGCACCCTGGTCGCGCTGGCCCACCGCGGCGAGATACTCGCCTCCTGGACCTTCGCGCCGGTGCTGGACGAGCTCGCCACCGCCGTGCGCGGGCAGGGCGCGTACGTCAACGGCGAGCGGATCCACGCCGGTTCGCCGGAGCCCGGCGCCGTGCTCCGGGTCGCGATGGCGCATCCGCTGTACACCTCCGAGGAGGACAGGCGGACCCTGGCCCGGCTCGACGTGCCCGGCGTCGCCGCCCGGCCCTGCGGTTCGGCCGGCCTGGAGTACCTCAAGGTGGCCCGGGGCGAGATGGACGGCCTGGCGTTCACCTGGCCCTCGGCCTGGGACCACGCGGCCGGGCTGCTGCTGGTCGCCGAGGCGGGCGGCGCCCAGTCCACCGTCGACGGCGTCCCCTTCCGGGTGGACCGGGACAACGCCCTGCCCTTCGCGGTGGGGCGCGACGAGGCCACCGCCGTACGGATCCGCGAGTTGCTGCGGGGGGCGTAGGCGCGCGGGCGCGCGGGGCCCGTATGGACGGGCGGAATATCCTGGGAGCGGAGGCCGCCGCCGGACGAAGGAGCTGTCAGTGCCGTCGATTCTCGACGCAGTCGTGGTGGGGGCGGGGCCCAACGGCCTGACGGCCGCGGTCGAACTGGCCCGCCGGGGCTGCTCCGTTGCCGTGTTCGAGGCGGCGGACGGCATCGGGGGCGGGGCCCGCACCGAGGAGCTCACCCTCCCCGGCTTCCGCCACGACCCCTGCTCGGCGGTGCACCCGCTGGGCGCCGGTTCCCCGGTCTTCGCGACGATGCCGCTGAAGCGCTACGGGCTGGAGTGGCTGCACGCCCCGCTGCCCATGGCGCACCCCTTCGACGACGGCACGGCCGCGGTGCTCTCCCGCTCCGTCGCCGAGACCGCGGCCTCCCTCGGGCCCCGCGACGCGGGCGCGTACCGCCGTCTCGTCCAGCCGTACCTCGGCAAATGGGACACCCTCGCACGGGACTTCATGTCCCTGCCGTCCACCGCCCTGCCCCGGGACCCGCTGACCCTGGCCCGCTTCGGCCTGGCCGGGCTGCCGCCCTCCACCTGGCTGCTGCGCCGCTTCCGCGACGACCGCGCGCGTGCCCTGTTCGCCGGGCTCGTGGCTCACGTCATCGCCCCGCTGAGCGGGATCGGGACCGGCGCGGTCGGCCTCGTCTTCGCGCTGGCCGCGCACGCGGGCGGCTGGCCGATGGCGCGCGGCGGCTCGCAGTCGGTCTCCGACGCGCTCGCCGGGTACCTGGCGGACCTCGGCGGCACCGTGCACACCGGCTTCGAGGTCAAGCGGCTCGACGACCTGCCGCCCGCCCGCGCGTACGTCTTCGACACCTCGCCGACCGCCCTGGCCCGGATCGCCCGCCTCGGCCGCGCGTACGACGGTTACCGGTACGGCGCCGCCGCGTTCAAGCTCGACTACGCGCTCGACGGCCCGGTGCCCTGGACCGCCGAGGCCCCCCGCCGGGCCGGCACCGTGCAGATCGGCCCCGGCAGCCGCGACATCGACGCCGCCCTCCAGCTGGCCTGCGGCGGCCGGGCCCCCCGCAGCCCCTTCCTCATCACCGCGCAGCCCAGCCTGGTCGACCCTGGCCGGGCCCCGAGCGGCAAGCACGTGTTCTGGGCCTACGGGCACGTGCCCGCGGGCTGGGACGGAGACCTCACCGAGGCCGTCGAGCGGCAGCTGGAGCGCTTCGCCCCGGGCTTCCGCGACCTGGTGCTGGCCCGCGCCACGGCCGGACCGCCGCAGCTCGCCGCCCGCAACCCCAACTACGTCGGCGGGGACATCGCCTGCGGCGCCGCCTCCGGCCTCCAGCTCCTGCTCCGGCCGAAGGTCACCCTGTTCCCGTACGCCACGGCCCACCCGGCCGTGTTCCTCTGCTCCTCGGCGACCCCGCCGGGCCCGGGCGTCCACGGGATGTCCGGCCACAACGCCGCCAAGGCCGTCTGGCGGCACCTGCGAAAGGCCTCGTGATGGTGCGCATCATCCTCGTCCAGGGAGACATCACCGCAGAGGAGGCGGACGCGGTCGTCAACGCCGCGAACTCCTCGCTGCTCGGCGGCGGGGGAGTGGACGGCGCCATCCACCGGCGCGGCGGCCCGGAGATCCTCGCCGCCTGCGAGGACCTGAGGCGCTCCCACTACGGCAAGGGCCTCCCGACCGGCCGCGCGGTCGCCACCACGGCGGGCCGCCTCCCGGCGGAGCACGTCATCCACACCGTCGGCCCGGTCTGGTCGCGGGACGAGGACCGCTCGGAGCTGCTGGCCTCCTGCTACCGGGAGTCGCTGCGGGTCGCCGACGAGCTGGGTGCGCGTACGGTCGCGTTCCCCGCGATCTCCACCGGGATCTACGGCTGGCCGATGGACGACGGGGCCCGGATCGCGGTGGAGACCGTACGGGCTGCCCCGACCCGGGTCGAGGAGGTCCGCTTCGTGCTCTTCGACGCGGCGGCCCACGCCGCCTTCGCGGCGGCGGTCGCGGCGGCGTCGTAGGCTCCCTCGCGCCCCGGCCGTAGGCTCCCTCGCGCCCCGGTCAGAGCCCCCCTCGGGCCCCGGTCAGAGGCGGCGCGCCGAGCTCCCCGGGGTGGGGCGGGGGTAGGTGCGGGACTGCTTCACGCTGCCGAACGCGAAACTCGACTCGATCGAGGCGATCCCCGGGATGGCGTGGATCCGGTGGCGCACCAGGGATTCGTAGGCCTCCAGGTCCTCGATGACCACCCGCAGCAGGTAGTCGCTGCTGCCCGCCATCAGGTAGCAGTCCTGGATGTGCTCGATGACCGCGACGTGCTCCTCGAAGAGCCGGACCGCCTCCGCCGTGTGCCGCTCCAGGCGGATACGGACGAAGACGGTGATCGGCAGCCCGAAGGCGACCTGGTCGACCATCGCCGTGTAGCCGCGGATCAGGCCCGCCTCCTCCAGCCGGCGGACGCGGCGCAGACAGGGCGAGGGGGAGAGCCGCACCCGGTCGGCGAGGTCCTGGTTGGACAGCCGGCCGTCGGCCTGCAACTCCCGGATGATCTGCAGATCGACCGCGTCCATGGCCACGTTCCGGCGCTCCTCGGCTGTTCTTCGCCACTCCTTGGCAGATTCTGCCCCAAACGTATGTCCGAGCGGCAGAACTGGCAATCGGCTGCCCCGCCCCAAGCCCTAGCGTTGCCCGGGAGCGGACCGGACCGGTCCGTGTAGCAGAGGCTGGAGTCACTTCCTTGGTCGCGACGAACACCACCCGAGCGGCCGAGCCTCCCCACACGGTGAGCGAGCCGGCCGGACACCCCGGCCGGTTCGGGCTCTCCCCCCAGGCCCGGGGCATGGCGGCGCTGCTGGTCACGGTGGCCATCTGGGCCGCCTTCGCGCTCAGCGCCCGCGCCCTGAGCGCCTCCACGCTGCTCCCCGCCGACGCGGCACTGCTGCGCTTCGGGGTCCCGCTGCTCGTCCTGGCGCCCGCCCTGTGGCGTCGGCGCCGGCGGATCGCCGCCGTACGGCCGGGCGCGGCCGCCAAGATCATCTGCGGGGCCGGGGTGCCCTTCTTCCTGGCCGCCATGCACGGCGGCGCCCTCACCTCGGCGGCCTTCGTCGGCTCGATCGTCCCCGGGATGGTCCCGCTCTTCGTCGCCGCCCTGATGGCCGCCCGGGGCCGCGGCCTGCCCCGGGGGACGCAGATCGCCGGGCTCGCGCTGATCGCGCTGGGTGTGGCCGCCCTGGTCTGGCGCTACGTGGTCCCGGTCGACGCCGACGTCCTGGAGGGCGCCGGAACCCTGCTGGTGGCCAGCGGCCTGTGGGCCCTGTACACGGTGGGCCTGCGCGACGTGGACCTCGACCCCGTAGGCTCGATCGGCCTCCTGTGCCTGCCCTCCTTCGCGGTGATCGGCCTGCTGGTGCTGACCGGGGTGCTCCCGACCGGCCTCGCCCACGCGGCGGGCGGCGACATCGCCCTGTTCCTCGTGGTGCAGGGGCTCGGCGTCGGACTGTGCGCCGGCCTCCTCTACGCCTTCGCCATCCGCCGGCTCGGCGCGGAGCGCAGCTCCGTCGTCGGCAGCCTCAGCCCCGTGGCCGTCGTCCTCCTCGCCATCCCGCTGCTCGGCGAGTCCCCGACCACCGCCGTGCTGATCGGCGTCCCCCTGATCACCGCCGGCGTCGTGCTCGCCAACCGCCGTTCCGCCACCGCCCGCCCCCAACCCCGCCCCGAGGTCCCCGCAGATGCTTGAGCTCCTCCCGCCGCCGCCCACCGACCCGCTGTGGGACCTGACGTACGAGTTCGGTTCCGACGAGCGCGCCGAGCGGCTCAACCTGGTCCTCGGCGTCTACCGGGACCCCTCCGGCCGCACCCCCGTCATGGCCGCCGTGCGGGAGGCCGAGATCCGCCTCGCGGAGCGTTCGGAGTCCAAGGAGTACCGGGGGCTGTCCGGAAACGCCGCCTTCAACCGGGCCCTGCTCGCCATGGTGCTGGGGCCGGGCGCGGAAGCCGACCGGGCCGCGGCCGTCCAGACCGTCGCCGGCTCCGGCGCGCTGCGTCTGCTGGCCGACCTGATCTGCCGGACCCGCCCGGGAACCACGGTGTGGATCAGCGACCCGGCGTACGTGAACCACCAGCCGATCCTGGAGGCCGCAGGGCTCCGGGTGCGCACCTTCGGCTGGTGCGACGACGAGGGCGGCTTCGACTCCGCGGGCGTCCTCGCGGAGCTGGGGGAGGCGGGACGCGACGACGTCGTCCTGCTCCAGGGCTGCTGCCACAACCCTACCGGAGCCGACCCCTCCGGGGAGGACTGGGCGGCGCTGGCCGAACTGGCGGTGCGGGGCGGCTGGGTTCCGTTCGTCGACCTCGCCTACCACGGGCTCGGCGACGGCCTGGAGGCCGACCTGTGGGCCACGCGCCACCTGGCCGCGCGGGTCCCGGAGATGCTCATCGCCGTCAGCTGCTCGAAGAATTTCGGCCTCTACAGCGACCGCACCGGCTGCGCCATCGTCCTCGGCGCGTCGGGCCGTTCGGTGCGGCACGCCGAGACGGCCCTGCAGAACGCCGCCCGCACCCTGTACTCGATGCCGCCCGAGCACGGGGCCGCCGTCGTCACGACCGTCCTGGAGGACGAGGGCCTGCGGGCGCTCTGGCGGGCCGAACTGGACGTCATGCGGGGCAGGATCGAAGCCAACCGGTCGGAACTGACCGCCCGCCTGAGCGCCGACGGCCACGAGGTCCAGGCCCGGTCGCTCGCCCGGCAGCGCGGCATGTTCTCGATGCTCCCGCTCACGTCGCAGGAGATGCTCCGGCTGCGCAGGGAACACGCGATCTACGGAACCACCGCCGGCCGGATCAACATCGCGGGCATTCCGGCCGACCGGATCCCTTGTCTCGCGCGCGGCATAGCGGAGGTTCTCGCGACGCGTTGACGTTCCCCCGCGCCGCGCCACGGCTCCTTTCCGGCCGCGGTCCCACCGGACCGCGGCCGGAATGCCGGGGGGAATGGCCGGATAGAACGTACGTCGAACAGGCGGGAGTTGGGCGTGTGGCATCATGGCCGCGTTGTCCGACCGCTGGGTTCGCCGGAGGACTGAGGGATGAAGTTACCTGGCACCGGCCTACCGGCGTCGGAGGACAGGCGGCTCAGGCGCCGCCTCAAGAAGGTCCGTCACACGTGTGAGGCCCTGCTCGCGGAATGGGGCATGGAACACGGCTGTGGAATCGACGAACTCCTGCGCCACCTCAGTGAGCGCCGTCAACGTCCCATCCATTTGCTGGCGACGCCTTTCCCCGAACGGCACTTGTTCGGAATCTGGCTGAAAATGGATGAGTTCGACGTCATTGTGTTCGAGCAGGCGGCGACGCCTTCACACAAAGAACACATCATCGCGCACGAACTCGCCCACATCGCTTTCGACCACAGCGGCTCGGTGCAACTCGACCGGAACGATCCGGGCGATCCGAGCCTGCTCCTGCCCGACGTCGAGCCCGAAGCCGTGCGGGGCATGCTGATGCGCTCCCGCTACAGCGACGACGAGGAGCAGGAGGCCGAGACGATGGCCTCGCTGATCCTGGCCCGCGCCGCCAAGCGCTGGACGGAACCGGCCTGGGGCGTCCCGGACGAGGCCGCCGAGATCGTGGCCCGCATCGAGAGCGGACTCGGCCGACCCGACCAGGGGCCCGCGTGATCTACACGGTCCTCGCGTGGGTCTGCGCCTTCGTGGGCCTCGCGGCCTTCGGCTACCGCCTCCCCGACCTGCTGCGCCGCCGGCGCGACGTCGCCCTGTGGGCCCTGTGCACCTACTTCCTCTGCTCCGGGATCAGTTTCCTCGTCGACCTGGACCAGCTGCGGCTGCACATCTCCGGCTTCTTCGGGCTGCCGAACATCACCTCCCTGATCACCCAGGCGGCGGTGGTCGTGCTCACCGCGGCCCAGCAGGTGGTCCTCGTCTACTGGTCGGTGCCGCCCGCCGAGGCCCCGCGGATGGCGCGCCGCCGCGTCCTCGTCTTCGGCGCGGCCCTGGCCGTGCTGGTGGTCTCCTCCTTCGTCGTCGGCCCCGTGGCCCACTCCGAGACGGCCACCTCCACCATCCTGCTCAGCATCCAGCACCGCGGATACGCCCTCTACATGTCGTTCTACCTGCTGGTGTGCGCCGTCGGGCAGTTCGAGACGGTCCGGCTGTCGCTGCGCTTCACCGGGATGGTCAACCGCCAGTGGCTCAAGGTCGGCATGCGCACGGTCACCGTCGGCGCCAGCCTGATCCTGGTCTACTGCGTCACCCGGGGCATCCAGATCGCGGGCACGCGCCTGGGCTTCGACGCGGCCGCCCTCGACCCCGTCCAGTGGACCAGCGGCAGCGTCGGCGCACTGCTGCAGATCGCCGGCTGGACCATCCCCTCCTGGGGCATCCACATCACGCGCGCCCGCGGCTGGATCCGCAGCTACCGCTCGTACCTGCGGCTGCGGCCCCTGTGGTGGGCGCTGTACCAGGCGTCGCCCGACATCGCCCTCGACCCGCCGAGGTCCTGGCTGGGCGACCTGGTGCCGCCCCGCGATCCCCAGTACAGCCTCTACCGGCGCGTGATCGAGATACGGGACGGACAGCTGATCCTGCGCACCGCGCTCTCGATGGCGGAGTTCTCCCGCGTCGCGCGCTCGCTGGACCTCCCCGAGGACCCCACCTCCCCGCTGGGCGAGGCGCTCCAGGTGCGCGCCGTCCTGAGCCGTCCCGCCGAGGAACGGGCCGAGCGGGCGGAGCGGGCCGACGCCGAGTCCGACATCCCGGCACGGCCGCCGTACGAGGACTTCCGCGACGAGGTGGACTGGCTGACCAGGGTCGCGGACTCCTTCAACGCCCTCGGCCAGAGCAGCCCCGGTCCGGTCGGCGCCGGCCTGCTGTCATGACGCCGCCCGCCGTGTCCGCGGCCGTGGCCCTGGCCGCCGTACGGCGCCTCGTGGCCCTCGACACCGAGCGGGGGGCGACCGCCGCCGTACCCGCCGTACGGGAGACCGTGCGGCGGATCCCGGAGCTGTCGGCCGACCCGGGCGCGCTGCGCGACCGGGACGCCGACGGGCTCGCGGCCCTCGCCGAACTGTCCGAGGTCATCGGCTGGATCCTCTTCGACGCGGGCCGCTACCGGCCGGCCCACCGGATGAACGCGCGGGCCCTCGCCCTCGCCCGGCTGTGCGGCGACCGTTGGACGGCGCGACTGGTCCTGCTCAACCACAGCATGCTCACCACCCACACGGGCCACCCGCGCGCCGCACTGCTGAGCGCGGACCGGGTGCGCGGGCCCCGCCCGCTGCCCGCCCGCGTCGCCGCCCTCGTCCTGGTCCGCCGGGCGCACGCGACGGCCCTGCTCGGCGCGCGCTCCGAGGCACTGGAGCTGATCGCCCGCGCCCGGAGCCGCTTCCTGGACGGCGTCTCGCACCGCGACCCGCACTGGGCCTGGTGGATCGACGAGGCCGAGCTGCTCGGTCACCACGGCTGGGTCCAGGCCAGGCTGCGCCGCTGGGACCGGGCCATCCCCCTGCTGCACCAGGCGGCCACCGCCCCCGGACCCGCCTACCGGCACCTGTTCACGGCGGAGCTGCTCTCCGCCCTGGCGGGGGCCGGGGCGTGGCGCGAGGCCGAGGAGCTGATCGCGGAGGTGGCCCCGCGCGCCGCGGGCATCGGGTCGGTCCGCACGACCGAGACCCTCGGCCGGACGGCGGCGGGCCTGCGCGGGTGCGCGGACGCGCCGGGCGGCGTACGGGACGCGGCGGCCTTCCTGCTGGAGTCGCTGCCCGCTTGAGCCTGCCCGGACCGGGGAGACCCCGCCCGGACCAGGCCCTCCCCGACCGGACCGGCCGCACCCCGACCCGACCCGACCCGATCCGCCACGACATGCCCCGACCCGACCCGACAGAACCGACCCGACAGAACCGACCCGACCCGACAGACAGGACGACGACATGCGATCCATCCGGATCTCGACGCCCGCGGCTGCCTTCCTGGCGGCGGCGGCCCTCCTCTTCGCGCTGGGCGGCCCCGCCTCGGAGGCCGCCTTCGGTACGCACGAGGCCTCGGCGGCGAGCGAGCAGACCGTCGCCGAGGAGGGCAGCCCGTACATCTCGACGCACCTCTACTTCGGCACCGGGCGCCACAACGGCAACCCGCCGATCACCGAAGAGGAGTTCATGAAGTTCGTGGCCGACGTGATCACCCCGCGCTTCCCCTCCGGGCTCACCCTCCAGGAGGCCCGGGGGCAGTGGCGCGACAAGGAGGGCGACATCAACCGTGAGAGATCGTACGAGCTGACCGTGATGTACCCGGTGCGCGAGGCCCACGCCCGCAACGCCGACATCGAGTACATCCGGCGCCTGTACTGCAAGACCTGGGAGCTGGAGTCGGTCGGCCGTGCCGACGTGCGCGCCCAGGTGGACTTCTGACCGGCCGGCCGACCCGCTGACCGCGGTGCGGCGTGCGGCGGGACGTGGCGGGACGGAGGCGGCGGCTCCTCGCGCCCACCGGGTCCCGCCCCGCCCGCCCCGGCCCGCGCGGGATCCTGACCGCAGCTCCTGCGGATCGCCTTCGTCATGCCCCGGTCCCTCCGGACACAGCGCCCCGGGCCGAGCCCTCGGATAGGGTGAATCGGTAGGAATCGGACCCCCCCGGGGTGAGGTCGCTGCATTGGACACGTACCAGTCGACGAGCGAGGTGCCCGATCCGCCGGCGGCGGGCGTCGGGTACGCGGGCGTACTGCGCGAGCTGCTGCCGATCGCCCTGTGGCGGGAGGACGCGGACGGCGTCGTCGTGGAGTGGTCGCTGGCCGCCCAGGACCTGCTCGGCCACCGCCCCGAGGAGATCCTCGGCCGGCCCGGCAACACCGTCCTCGTACCGGAGGCCAACCGCGAACTCGCCCAGGACCTGACCCGCCGGGTCCAGGCCGGGGAGACCGTCGTCGGCACCCTGCCCGTGCGCCACCGCGACGGCCACCGGGTGGCGATGGAGATGTGGATCGTGCCCGCCGCCGACCCGCAGGGCCGTACGGGTGCCATGCTCATCGCCGTCGAGACCTCCGAGGTCCTGCACATGCGGGACTCCCTCGCCGCCCTCCAGAGCCTGTTCACCCAGTCGCCGATCGGCCTCGCCACCCTCGGCACCGACCTGCGCTTCCTGCGCGTCAACGACGCCCTCGCCCGGATGAACGGCGCCTCCGCCGCCGAGCACCTCGGCCGGCGCCTCACCGAGGTCGTGCCCGGCGTCAACGCCGTCGCCCTGGAGGCCACCATGCGCCGGGTGCTGGAGTCCGGCACCGCCGTCGTCGACGTCCGCCGCACCGGCCGCACCCCCGCCGACCCCGACCACGACCGGACCTGGTCCTGCTCCTACGCCCCGCTGCTCGACGGCTCCGGCCGCCCCCTCGGCGTGATCGCCTCCCTCATCGACATCACCGAGGGCCAGCGGGCCCAGCTGGAGGCCGAACGGGCCCGCGCCCGCTTCGCCCGCCTCGCCGAGGCCGGCACCCGCATCGGCACCACCCTGGACCTGCGCCAGACCGCCCAGGAGATCGTCGACCTGCTGGTGCCGGAGCTCGCCGACTCGGCCGACGTACAGCTCCTCGAATCGGTACTGGAACCGGACGAGGCCGGCGCCTCCACCCAGGGGCTCCTGCGCAGACTCGCGGCCGTCTTCCCCGACCCCTTCGCGCCGACCGCCCGGCTCAAGCCCGGCCAGACCTTCCGGATCCCGGCCGGCACGGCCTACGAACGGGTCATCGAGGAAGGCATCCCGATGAACCTCTACAGCGCCGACGTCCCCGCCCTGATCACCGACCCCAGGGCCGACGAGCTGCGCGCCTACCTCGCCTCCCTCGGCTGCGCCCGCATGGTCCCCCTCGTCGCCCGCGGCACGGTCCTCGGCGCCGTCGCCGTGACCCGGCTGCGCGGACGCGAGCCCTTCGACGAACAGGACTGCGTCCTCGTCGACGAACTCGTCGCCCGCGCCGCCCTCAACATCGACAACGCCCGCATGTACACCACCCAGCGGCGGGCCGCCCTCACCCTCCAGCGCAGCCTCACCAACAGCGCGCTCCCCGAGGTCCCCGGCCTGGAGCTCACCGGCCGCTACCTGCCCGCCAGCGACCACGACGTGGGCGGCGACTGGTTCGACGTCATCCAGCTGCCCGGCGGCCGCACCGGCCTGGTCATCGGGGACGTGATGGGCCACGGGATCCACGCGGCCGCCGTCATGGGCCAGCTGCGCACCGCCGTGCGCACCCTCGCCCGCCACGACGTGCCGCCCGACCGGATGCTCCGCTCCCTGGACGCCGTCGTCGCGGACCTCGGCGAGGACGAGATGGCCACCTGCGTGTACGCCGTCCACGACCCGGCGGCCGGCGGCTGCGCCATGGCCCGCGCCGGCCACCCGCCGCCCGCCGTGGCCACCGCCGACGGCACGGTGTCCTTCCTCCAGGGCCCGCCCGGGACCCCGCTGGGCACCGGCGGCCGGGACTTCCCCGTCCAGGAGGTCCCGCTGCCCCCGGGGACCCTGCTCGCCCTCTACACCGACGGGCTGATCGAAGCCCGCGACCGGGACCTCGACGAGGGCCTCGAACGCCTCGCGCTGGCGCTGCGACGGGCCACGGAGCCCCTGGAGACCCTGTGCGAGGGCATTTTGGCCGGGCTGCTGCCCGCGGCGCCCCAGGACGACGTGGCGGTGCTGCTGGCCCGCCCCCGCCCGCTCTGACACCACGGGCCCCGCCGCCGGGCATCGGCCCGCCCGGGGCCCGTGCCCCGCCCCCGTCACCAGGCCAGGTCCTCCAGCGCGTCCAGGTCCAGCGCCCCGGGCAGCGGCGGCCCGTCGCCGTCCGACGGCGACAGCTCCGCCCAGATGACCTTGCCGCGCTCCGTGTACCGGGTCCCCCACCGGTCGGCGTACTGCGCGACCAGGAACAGCCCGCGCCCGCCCTCGTCGGTGGTGGTCGCGTACCGCAGGTGCGGGGAGGTGCTGCTGCTGTCGGACACCTCGCAGATCAGGTTGCGGTCCCGCAGCAGCCGGACCCGGATCGGCTCGTTCCCGTACCGGATGGCATTGGTGATCAGCTCGCTGAGCACCAGCTCGGCAGGGAAGGAGACCTCCTCCATCCCCCAAGCGGCCAGCTGCGCCGAGGCCTCCCGGCGCACCCGCGAGACGGCCACCGGGTCGCCCGGCACGTCCCACTCGGCGATCCGGCCGGCATCCAGCCGCCGGGTGTCGGCGATCAGCAGCGCGATGTCGTCGCTCGGCGCAGGGAACAGCAGCGCCGCCAGGACGTCCGCGCAGGCCTGCTCGGGGCTGCGGCCGGGCTGTGCCAGGGTCTCCCGGAGCACCGCCAGCCCGGCGTCGAAGTCCCGGTCGCGGTCCTCCAGCAGCCCGTCCGTGAACAGCACGAGCCGGCTCCCCTCGGGCAGCACCAGCCCCGCCGTCTCGAAGGGCATACCGCCCACCCCCAGGGGGAGCCCGGCCGGCAGCTCCGGGAACTCCACCCGCCCGTCGGCATGCACCAGGGCGGGCCCCGGGTGGCCGGCGCTGGCCATCGTGCACTGCCCGGAGACCGGGTCGTACACCGCGTAGAGGCAGGTGGCGCCCGTGATCCCGGCGGTCTCCTCCACTTCCCGGCCGTCGCCCGCGCCGGGGTCCCCGCCGTCGCCCGCGGCGGGCTTGCCGTTCTCCAGCTGGTCGATCCGGTCGATCAGCTCGTCCAGGTGTCCCAGCAGCTCGTCGGGCGGGATGTCGAGCGTGGAGAAGTTGTGCACGGCGGTCCGCAGCCGGCCCATCGTGGCCGCGGCGTGCACCCCGTGCCCCACGACGTCGCCCACCACCAGCGCCACCCGGGCCCCCGGCAGCGGGATCACGTCGAACCAGTCCCCGCCCACGCCCGCCTTCGCGGGCAGGTACCGGAAGGCAACGTCCACCGCGCTCAGGTCCGGCAGCACCCGGGGCAGCAGACTGCGCTGGAGGGTCACGGCGGTGGCGTGCTCACGGGTGAAGCGGCGGGCGTTGTCGATGGACACGGCCGCCCGTGCCCCCAGCTCCTCGGCGAAGGACAGGTCCTCCTCGTCGAAGGCCTCGGGCGTGTCGGCGGCCCGCCAGAAGTTGGCCATGCCGAGGACCACGCCCCGCGCCTGGAGCGGTACGGAGATCAGCGAGTGGAGTCCGTAGTCGAGGGCGACCCGGGTTCCGGCCGCGTCCTGGGCCCGCCAGCCCATGGCGGCGTGCAGGTCGGCGGCGAGCACCGCGTGCCCGGCGTCCAGGGCCGCCGCCATCGGAGCGGTCGGCACCGCGAAGCGGATGACGTCCCCGACCGGCTGGAGCGGCTGGTCGCTGCGGACCCCGGTCATGGCCGCCCGCCGCATCTCGGTGTGCACCCCGGAGGCGGGGGAGGGCTCGTCCCCGCGCAGCACCGGCTCCAGCAGCTCGACGGTGACGAAGTCGGCGAAGCGCGGGACGGCCACCTCCGACAGCTCCTCGGCGGTGCGCACCACGTCCAGGGTGGTCCCGATGCGCACCCCGGCGTCGTAGAGCAGCTGGAGCCGCTCCCGGGCCACCTCGGCGCGGCCGGAGAGCGCCGAGAGCTCAGTGGTGTCGCGCAGGGTCATGACGCTGCCCGAGGGCCGTCCGCCGGAGGGCTGGGTGGGCCGTACGTTGACGGCCAGGAGCCGGTCGCCCGCCAGGTGCACCTCGTCGGTGGCGACCCGGCCGGAGACCAGCAGCTCGGTGGTGCGCGGGTCGAGGCCGAGGTCGGCCACGTGCCGCCGTTCGGCGTCGGGGGGCAGGTCCAGCAGCCGTCGGGCCTCGTCGTTGGCGAGCAGCAGCCGGTGGTCGGCGTCGACGATGAGCACGCCCTCGCGCACCGCGTGCAGCACCGCCTCGTGGTGCTCGTTCATCCTGGCCATGTCGGCCGCGCCCAGGCCCCGGGTCTGGCGCCGCAGCCTCCGGCTGACCAGTGCGGCGCCCGCGGTCCCCAGGAGCAGGGCCCCGGCGGCCGCGCCGAGCAGCAGCGGCAACTGCCCGCTCAGGGCCTGCCCGACGTTCTGCACCTCGATGCCGGTGGCGACCAGGCCGACGACCTTCCCCTGCGCGTCGCGTACGGGGACCACGGCGCGGACCGCGTCGCTCGGCTGGCCCGTGAAGACTTCCGTGAACGAGTGTCCGGCCGCCGCGCGGGCGAGGTCGCCCTTGGCGCGCTTGCCGATCAGCTCGGGCCGGGAGTCGGTGTAGCGGATGCCGTCCTTGGTCATGACGGCGACGAAGTCGAGGCCGGAGCCCCGGCGGGCGCCCTCCGCCAGGGGTTCCAGCGAGGCCGTCGGGTCGGAGGAGGCCAGGGCGGCGGGCAGACCGGGGGCGTGGGCGAAGGCCTCGGCGGCGGCGAGGGCGCGGTTACGGGCGTCCTGCCGGCTGTCGTAGCGGGCCTGGAACACCAGGGCGAGCGTGGCCGCAGTGATCAGCACCAGCACGATGACGGCCTGGAGCACGAAGACCTCGCCGGAGAGGCTGCGGCGGCCCAGGGAGTGGCGCGCGGGCAGGCTTTCCGGCCGCGCTTCACCGTCCCGACCCGAACGTGCGGTCATGAGCCATTTCTAACACTGTCGCCGCCCGGGGGTGAGGCGGCGGGGACCGCGGAGGCGGCGGACGCCGCCGCGCGGTAGGCGCGCGGGCTCACACCGACGTGGGCGCCGAAGTGCTGGCGGAAGGTGACCTCGCTGGCGAACCCGGCCCGCCGGGCCACCTCGGGGACCGGATGGTCGGTGCGTTCCAGCAGCTTGCGGGCCTCGTCCAGACGGTGCCGCAGCAGCCATTTGTGGGGGGTGGTCCCGGTGGCGGCGGCGAAGTGCCGGGCGAAGGAACGGGGGGACATGCCCGCCCACCGCGCCAGCGTGGCCACGTCCAGAGGCTCGTGCAGCCGTCGCAGGGCCCGTTCCCGTACGGCGGCCAGCGCCTCGGCCGTCCGGTCGGCCGACGGGGTGGGCCGGTCCAGGTACTGGGCGTGGTCCCCGGTGCGGAAGGGGCCGGTCACCATCGAGCGGGCGATCGCGGCGGCCGCCTCGGACCCGTGGGCCTCGCGCACCAGGTGCAGGCACAGGTCGATGCCGGAGGCCACCCCGGCGGAGGTCCACAGCCCGTCGTCCTCCACGTAGAGCGGGGCCTCCTCGACCAGCACCTCGGGGTGGCGGGCGGCGAGCTGCGGGGCGAGCCACCAGTGGGTCACCGCGCGGCGGCCGTCGAGCAGCCCGGCCTCGGCGAGGACGAAGGCCCCCGCGCACAGGGCGGCCACCGGAACGCCCCGGGCGTGCGCCGCCCGCAGCGCGGCCAGCACCGGCTCGGGCGTCGGGTCGGTGGGCTCCGCCAAGGCCGGTACGACGACCAGATCGGCGGCGCCGAGCCAGTCGAGGCCCCGGTCGGGGGTGAGGGTGAGCCCGCCGGGCAGCGCGATCGGACCGCTCTCCAGCGCGCAGCGGCGCAGTTCGAAGGGCGGTACCCCGGCCCGGGCGCGGTCCGGGCCCCAGACCTCGGTGATGACGGCGAGGTCGAAGCTGCGGATCCCGGGCTGGGCGACGATCGCGACGCGGTGCATGCGGCAACTCTGCCAGAACCGGGGTGCACGGAACTGCCAGCCTGGCAGGATCCCATCGTTCACGGTCCCCGCAGCCGCTGGGGCGCGCCCCGCCCGACGGCCACGATGGAGCCATGAACGAGACCGCGATCGAGATCGCCCCCGACAGTGCCCTGATCGTCATCGACGTCCAGAAGGGCTTCGACGACGCCTCCTTCTGGGGTCCGCGCAACAACCCGGCCGCCGAGGAGAACATCGCCGCGCTGATGGACGCCTGGCGGGAGTCGGGCCGCCCCGTCGTCCTCGTCCGGCACGCCTCCGCCCGCACCGGCTCCGTCCTCGCCCCGGACCGGCCCGGATACGCCCTCAAGGACTTCGTCGAGGAGCGCCGCCACGACTCCCCGCTGATCACCAAGACCGTCAACTCGGCCTTCTACGGGACCCCCGACCTGGCGGCCTGGCTGACGGCACGGGGCATCGGCCAGCTGGTCGTCGTGGGGATCCAGACCAACATGTGCGTCGAGACCACCGCCCGCATGGCCGGGAACCTCGGCTACGACGTGCTCGTACCGCTGGACGCCACCCACACCTTCGACCTCGCGGGCCCGGCGGGCCTGTCCCTGACCGCCGACGAGCTGGCCACCGCCACCGCCGTCAACCTCCAGGGCGGCGGCTTCGCCCGGGTCGTGACCACGGCCGGCCTGCTCTCCGCGGCCCGCACCGCGCTCAGCGCGTAGCCCCTGTTCCGGGACGGCGCCGGCGCCCCGCCCTCCGGCCACCCGGCCCCGCGGGAGGGCGGGCTCCGTAACGCCCGAGGCCCGGCACCCCCGCCAAGGGGGTGCCGGGCCTCGGGGCCGCGCTCCGGGAGGAACTCAGAGCACGTCGGCGGCGATGTTCTCCGCGACCCGCTCCAGCAGGGGACCGGCGTTCGGGATGGACTTGGCCGGGTCGGGCTCCAGGTCCGTCAGCGGGTAGGCCCGGCGGATGCCGGCACCCTCCAGGGCCTCCTGGGTCAGCAGCAGGCGCCCGCAGACGGCCACGACCGGCTTGCCGGCGGCCCGCGCCGCGGCGGCGACGCCCGCCGGGGCCTTGCCGTGCAGGGTCTGCTCGTCCAGCGAACCCTCACCGGTGATCACCAGCGTGGCGCGCTCCAGCGCCGGGGCGAAGCCCAGCACCTCCAGCATCAGCTCGATGCCGGGACGGAACGTGGCGCCGAGCAGCAGCGCACCGTAGCCGATGCCGCCGGCCCCGCCCGCGCCCGGCAGCACCGCGCACTCGGCGGCCTTCGGGCCGATCGACTTCTCCAGCACCACCGCGAAGTGCGCCAGCGCCGCGTCGAGCGTCGCCACGTCCTCGGGCGAGGCGCCCTTCTGCGGGCCGTAGACCGCCGCGCAGCCCTTCGGGCCGGTCAGCGGGTTGTCCACGTCGCTGGCCAGGACGAAGTCCACCTCCGCGAAGCGGGGGTCGATACCGGACAGGTCCGCGGAGGCCAGGCCGGCCAGCGCGCCGCCGCCCGGACCGACCGGTTCGCCGTTCGCGTCCAGGAACACCGCGCCCAGCGCGGCCAGCATGCCCGCGCCGCCGTCGGTGGTGGCACTGCCGCCCACACCGAAGACGATCGAGCGCGCGCCCGCGTCCAGCGCGGCCCTGAGTAGCTCGCCGGAACCGTACGTGGTCGCCGTCAGCGCCGCGAAGGTGCCCGCGGGCAGCAGCTGGAGGCCGGAGGCCTCCGCCATCTCGACCACCGCGGTGCCCTCGCGCAACGCGAACGCGGCCGTGACCTGGTCGCCGAGGGGGCCGGTGACCCGTACCTCCCGGCGTTCGAACCCGGCCGCGACAGCGGCCGCGACGGTCCCGTCGCCGCCGTCCGCGACCGGGAGGGTCTCGATCTCCACGCCCGGTACGGCCCTGCGGAGCCCCGCCGTCACCCGCTCAGCGACCTGAACGGCCGTGAGCGAGCCCTTGAATTTGTCCGCGGCGATGAGCACGCGCGCGGCCTCAGTTACTGCTCCGTCCGTCACCTTTGCTAATCCCTTGCTATCGAACAGTGCAGTCGCGCCACCATGAGCTTATCCGGAGGATCCTCCTATGCCCATGAGTGGCCTGGGCCACATGCGGCGCGCCATGCGCCTAAATACGGATATACGCCTGCATAGTGTGGCCGCATGGGCACGGATTCGATGGAACAGCAACCTCCGGATGTCCGGGGAGAGGGGGCCGGCTCCCCGGCGGACGGCGCGCCCGACCGCACCGTCGTCACCGTGGGGGTGGTCGCCGTGCTCGCCGTCGTCGCCTGGGCGGCCCTGGGCGGGAGCTCCTTCGACACGGCCTCCGGCACGGCCCTGGCCTGGGTGCTGAACAACTTCGCCTGGCTCTTCGTGATCGCCGCCGACGTGTTCCTCGTCATGTGCGTCGTCCTCGCCATCAGCCGCTTCGGCCGGATCCGGCTGGGCGCCGACGACTCCGAGCCCGAGTTCACCAACCTCGCGTGGATCGCGATGATGTTCAGCGCGGGCATGGGCATCGGCCTGATGTTCTACGGGGTGGGCGAGCCGCTCACCCACTACCTGATCCCGCCCCCGGCCTCCGGGGCCGCCCCGAGCAGCGGCGCCTCGGCCCTGGCGGCCATGGAGTACAGCTTCTTCCACTGGACCCTCACCCCCTGGGCGATCTACGGCATCGCCGGCCTCGCCCTCGCCTACGCGACCTTCCGCAAGGGCCGCGGCAACCGGCTCAGCTCCGCCTTCGTGCCGCTGATGGGGGAGGAGCGGGCCAACGGGTGGGCCGGGAAGGCCGTCGACCTCCTGGCCGTCTTCGCCACCGTCTTCGGCACCGCCACCAGCCTCGGCCTCGGCGCGCTCCAGGTCTCCAAGGGGCTCAGCATCACCACGGGAATCGAGGACTCCACCGGTGTCGAACTGATCATCATCGCTTCGCTGTCGGCGGCCTTCGTGCTCTCCGCCTTCTCCGGCCTGCACAAGGGCGTGAAGTGGCTGAGCACCATCAACATCGTGCTCGCCGCGGTCCTGATGGTCTTCGTCTTCGTGCTCGGCCCCACCATCTACATCCTGGACGTGATCCCCTCCAGCATCGGCGGCTACCTGCACGAACTCGTGCCCATGGCCACCCGCACCGGCGCCTTCACCGACGCCAAGTGGCTCGGCGCCTGGACGATCTTCTACTGGGCGTGGTGGCTCTCCTGGGCCCCGTTCGTCGGCACCTTCATCGCCCGCATCTCCCGCGGCCGCACCATCCGCGAGTTCCTCATCGGCGTGCTCCTGGTTCCCAGCGGCGCCACCGTCGTCTGGTTCTGCGTCATGGGCGGCACCGCCATCCGCCTCGACTCCACCGGCGTCGTCGACTTCGCGGCCAAGATCAAGGACGGTACGGAGGCCTCGCTGTTCGCGATGCTCGACGCGCTCCCGCTCGGCACGGTCACCTCCTGGGTGGCGATGGCCCTCGTCATGACGTACTTCGTCACCAGCGCCGACTCCGCCTCCCTGGTCATGGGCTCGCTCACCAGCCGCGGCTCGCTGCACCCGCCGACCTGGCTCGTCGTCACCTGGGGCGTCCTGATGGCCGGCGTGGCCGCCGTCCTGCTCGTCGCCGGCGGCCTCAAGTCCCTGCAGACCGCGACCATCCTGGTCGCGCTGCCGTTCGTGATCGTCATGATGCTGCTCTGCTGGGCGCTGGTGAAGGAACTCCGGACGGACCCCGGCGCCGGCCCCGCCCGCCACCACGCCCATCACGGGATGCGGGACGCCGTCAAGGCGATGGTCGGCGACGCCGTCACCGAACAGGGCCCCGCCCGCCACCACCGGCTGCGGCGCGTCGCCGAGTCCAAGGGCCGCGACCGCGAGGACGGCGGCCACCCCCAGGGGTGATCGCGGGGGCGCCCGGCACCCGTGCCGGGCGGGCCGGTTAGGGTGGCCGCGTGACCACCACCGATGACTACGCCGCCTACATCGCGAGCCTGCCGAGGGTGCTGGCCGGGGCCGCCGCCCTCTACCGCGACGCGCGGGGCCGGGTCCTGCTGGTCGAGCCCAACTACCGCGAGGGCTGGGCCCTGCCGGGCGGCACCGTCGAGTCCGACCGGAACGAGTCCCCCCGCACCGCCGCCCGGCGCGAGAGCGCCGAGGAGATCGGCATCGACGTCCCCCTCGGGCGGCTCCTCGCCGTCGACTGGAGCCTGGGACCCGGCCGCCCGCCCCTGGTGGCCTACCTCTACGACGGCGGGGTGCTCGACGCCGACCGGCTCGACGCCGTCGTGCTCCAGGAGGAGGAACTCCTCTCCTGGAAGCTCGTCGAGCCCGAGCGGCTCACCGAATACCTCCCCGGAGCGGTCGGCCTGCGCGCCCGGGAGGCGTGCCGCGTCCTGGAATCGGGCGGCGGCACCGTGGAACTGGAGAACGGCCGCCGGCCCGACTCCGCGTAAGACCCCGGCCCGGCCGGGGGGTTGAACACGGCGCCTACTGCGAGCAGGACAGAATCAGCAGATGATCACGATGTACGCCTGGCCCAGCACGGCCGACGGTCCCGACGCCCTCCCCATGGTCCACTTCACCACCGAAGAGCAGTCGGGGGGCGAGGTCACCGAAGAGGGCACCCCGGTCTGGCTGTTCGACACCGCGATACGCGAGGGGGGCTGGGCCCCGTTCGAGGACTTCGAGGGCTGGTCCGCTCCCGCCGAGGGCTGGCAGGCCTTCTACCGCCGCGAGGACGACCTGCTCGCCGTCACCGGCCCCGGCGCCTGCGAGGGCTGGTACCAGGGCCGGCTCGGCGCCGACGGCGACTGGGTGACCGCCGCCGCCACCCAGCAGAGCCTCGTCCTGCTGGCCGCCCCCGTCCAGCACCCGTCCCTCTACGCCTACGCGGTGGAGGCCGGAGCCGGCTTCGCCCTCCTCGTCCCCCTGGCCGTCATCTGACCCCGACGGTAGCCGTCCCTACCGCCCCTCCAGCTCCAGCAGCCGCACCTTGCGGTCCAAGCCGCCGCCGTAGCCCGTCATCGCGCCCGAGGCGCCGATGACGCGGTGGCACGGCACGATGATGCTGACCGGGTTCTTCCCGTTGGCCAGACCCACCGCCCGCGAGGCGTTCGGCTTGCCGAGCTCCGCCGCGAGCCGCCCGTAGGACCAGGTCTCGCCGTACGGGATCCGCAGCAGCTGCTCCCACACGCTGCGCTGGAACGGGGTGCCCTCCAGGTGGACCGGGACGGTGAACTCCGTCAGCTCCCCGGCGAAGTACGCCGTCAGCTCGCGCACCACCTCGGGGAAGGGCCCCTCGTCGGCCGGCACCCGCTCCCCGAAGGTCTCCTCACCGGGCCTGTGCCGGTGCTCGGTCATGTACAGGGCACTGAGCACCCCGTCGGTGGCCACCAGGGTCAGGGTCCCCAGGGGACTCTGCACCTCGGTGTGGGTCTTCCTGCTGCTCACGGCGCTGCTCGCGGCGCTGTTCATTCCTCGGCTCATGTGCTCCGCTCCTCAAACGGGGAGGTGGTTGATGGCGTGGTCCTCGGTGGCCCACAGGTACTGCACGGCGTACGCCCGCCAGGGCCGCCACCCGGCCGCCCGGTCGGTCAGGGCGGCCGGGGTGGACGGCAGCCCCAGCCCCCGGGCGGCCCGCCGGACCCCCAGGTCGGACGGCAGGAACGCGTCCGGGTCGCCCAGCGCCCGCATCGCGATGATCTCGGTGGTCCACGGCCCGAAACCGGGCAGGGCGTTCAGGGCGGCGCGGGCCGCCTCCCAGTCGCTGTCGATGCCCAGCGGCAGCGAACCGTCCGCCAGCGCCCCGACCAGGGTGGTGAGCGTGGTGCGGCGGCTGCGCGGCATCGACAGGGTCTCCGGGTCGAGGCCGGCCAGCGCCTCCGGGGCCGGGAAGAGGTGGGTCAGCCCGCCCTGCGGATCCTCCACCGGCTCCCCGTACGCGGTCACCAGGCGGGCCGCGTGCGTGCGCGCGGCGGCCGTGGACACCTGCTGGCCCAGCACCGCCCGTACGGCGAACTCCGCCGCGTCCACGGTGCGCGGAACCCGCCGCCCGGGCGCCTTGTCCACCAGCGGGGCCAGCAGCGGATCGGTGCGGAGCTGGTCGTCCACGGCCTCCGGGTCGGCGTCCAGGTCCAGCATCCAGCGGCAGCGGCTGATGGCGATGGTCAGGTCCCGCAGGTCGGTCAGGGCCAGCCGGCAGCCGATGTGCTCGGGACCCGGCGTGAGCGCGACCACCCCGGTGCCGTACGGGAGCCGCAGCGTCCGCCGGTAGGCCCCGTCCCGCCACTCCTCCACCCCGGGGACGGCGGTGGCGGCCAGGTGCCCGAAGAGGTTGTCGGGGTTCAGCGGGGCCCGGTAGGGCAGCCGAAGACTGATCGTCCCGGGCACCCGGGGCTCACTGCGGCCGGCCTTGGCGGCCCTCGCCCGCAGCTCGCCGGGGGTGAGCGCGAAGACCTCGCGCACCGTCTCGTTGAAGTTGCGGATGGAGGCGAACCCGGCGGCGAACGCGACGTCGCCCATCGGCAGCTCGGAGGTCTCGATCAGCAGCCGGGCGGTCTGCGCGCGCTGCGCGCGGGCGAGCGAGAGGGGCCCGGCCCCCAGCTCGGCGCCGAGCTGCCGCTCGACCTGGCGGGTGGAGTACCCGAGCCGGGCCGCCAGCCCGGTGACCCCCTCCCGGTCGACCACCCCGTCCTGGATCAGCCGCATGGCCCGGGCCACGGCGTCGGCGCGGGCGTTCCACTCGGGAGAGCCGGGGCTCGTGTCCGGCCGGCACCGCTTGCAGGCCCGGTACCCGGCCTGCTGGCAGGCGGCGGCGCTGGGCAGGAAGCTCATGTTCTCGACCTTGGGGGGCACGGCGGGACAGCTGGGCCGGCAGTAGATCCCGGTGGTCCGGACGGCGGTGAAGAACCACCCGTCGAAACGGGCGTCCTTCGACTGCACGGCCCTGACGCAGCGGTCGGTGTCGGTGTACATGCCCCCAGCTTCCCGTCCGGACCGGACCCGGGCTGGCAGTTTTCCGACATCAAGGTTACGTGGGCCGTGCTGTCAGCTCATCCTCACCACTGCTCGATGCCAGCCACTGTCTGCGAGATCACCTCCACCACGCGGTTGACCCCGGCCACGTCGAGGGTGACGTCCTCCACTCCCAGGAAGCACTGGTAGGCGCCCTTGTTCCCTGCGCTGCGCCGTACCCCCGGCAGCTTCCCCACGATGCGGTCGAGGCGCAGGTTTATCGACTGGCGGGCGGACTTGCCGGAGGTGAGTGAGGGAACGGGGATCCCGGAGGTAACCGAAAGCTCGATCTCAAGAGACGCCCGCCCCAAGCTTGTGAAGTTCTTGATCCGAACGACGATCTCCACCTGGCGGGACCGGCTGTTCATCCGGCACTCACCCTCGCTGGCGGCATACTCGTTCATGCCGGCGTATAGGTGTCCGATCCGTCGGCAGAGGTCCTGCTCCGGCACGGAGTCCGTACCGCTGGCCATCTGGATGATGGACTCCGCCTCACGTAGGACGCTGACGAAAAGTCCGACGTTCTCCGGGCGCTGGCTGGGGTTTTTGTCAGTCGCCTCTCGGTAGAGTCCGATCAGGGCGTCAGCGGCCCGGTCGTCGATCCATTGGCCGAGCTCGCGGGTGAGGATCTCGACGTTTTTTGCGAAGTTCTCGCCGCTGGGGTCCCGGCCGGTGATCACGAAGAACATCAGCTGGGCCAGACTGAAGACGTCCACGGTTTCACTGCGGGCGGTTTTGGCATTGGGCTCGAACAGCTGTTCCGGTGCTGCGTAGTTGATCACTCCCCCCACCCCGATGTTGGTGGTGACGGTGCGATTGGTTTCGTGGTACGCGAGGTCGAAGTCGGTCAGGTAGGGCTGGAGTCGGCCTGTCTCGCCGTCGTACGTGGCGATGATGTTTTCCGGCTTGATGTCGCGGTGCCGCACTTGCTGTGAGTGGGCGTGACGGACTGTCTCGCAGACGTCGATCATCAGCTGAAGGACCGCTTCAGGTTCCTCGCGGTTGATGTACGCCTTGCGGAGGTTGTCGCCTGGGATGGCGTCCATGAGGAAGCCGTAGGGCGCCGAGATCATCTCGTGCACCCTCACGATGTGTGGATGGGCGAGCTTCCGCATGTTGTGGTAGCCATTGGCGAAGCGGCGTACCTTCACCTCGTCATCCAGTTCGTTTCCGTGGAAGACCTTCATGGCGTATGACCTGCCATCCGGGTCCTCCAGTAGCCACACATGACCGTAGCCGCCGTGGCCCAGGGGGCGAACGACACGACCGAACCGGGTCTCTTCGCCGACGCTGAGATCTCCGAGATTCTTGCGGAACTCCCGGACTCGGGACATGAGCGACTGCCAGTCGGGATTCCGCTTGACGTCCGGCAGGGCCTTCTCGGTGTCGTCGAACCACTTGACCAGAGGAACCAGCTGGGCTGAACAGTGCTTGGCGCCGTATTTGAGTCGTACGTTACGTTCAGACAGCTGGCTCAACTGGAGGTAGTGGTATTCGTCCACCAGGGAGTGGGCCTTGGCGAGGTTGTGCGCGAGCTCGTCCTTGCCGATGGGAGGGCCCTCCCGGGGCGGAAAGCCCCTTCCGAGGACGACCGTGCCGGCGATGTCGCCCTTGAAGACGGGGGTCTGGATGGCCTCGGATACCACGGCGGCCACATACTCGTACACTCCCAGAAGTGTGACCTCGCCGCTCCAGTTCACGGCAGACCCCATCACGGCCTCCGTCAGGGCGCTGGTGAAGACGCCCCGTCCGGAGAACTCCAACGCCTTCTGTTCAGGGCGGCAAGCGGCCAGGATGCACCGGCTCTCATTGACGGCGGGTACCTCACGCTCAATGTCCCCAGCCTGGAGGGGTCGACTGCTCGTCCAGGTGAAGGCCGACCCTGAATGACAGCAGTCGAGCACGGTGATCACGTGCTTGAAGCGGTGGCTCGCTGACTCCATCAGCTGACCTAGCTGGCTCAGCGGGATGCCGAGGTCGTAGGCCTCCCCGTCGTAGGTGACGAGGTGCCCTGCCTGTCCGAGTACCGCACCATGTCCGGCGAAGTAGAAGAGCAGGGTATCGCCCTCCTCCTCGCCATAGGCGAGTTCCGATAAGGAGCGGACGATGTTGCTGCGGGTGGCCTGCGAATCGACCAGCAGCTTGCAGTCGAAGTCGAACTCAGGGAAGGAGAGGCAGGTCGCCATGTCCCTCGCATCGTTGACGCACCCTGCTAACGGGGCCTCCAGGTAGCGGTCGATCCCCACGATCACGGCCTTGTTCACATTGATTCCTCAACCTGGACGGGTCTGTGTTCACGCTGTGCAGCGACATGCTAGACACTGCGAGACCGATCGTCACACCCTGTGGAGCGGGGCAATCCGTGGGGACGCATATACGAGGAGACCCCGGGCGCCTCAGGGCGTCCGGGGTCTCGCGCGCACGGCCGAGCGGCGGCGTTACGGCAGCTGCGCCGCCCGCGCCTCCCGCCGGTTGTGGCGGAACGTGTTCGCGCGACGGGTCGTCGCGAACAGCGGAATGGTCGCCGCCAGAGCGATCTGCAGCGCGCAGCCCGTCTGGAGCAGGAGCTGCCCACCCGGGGCGTCGAACGCCCAGGCGGCCAGCAGCCCCATGGCACCGACGATCCAGCTGAGCATCGCCGCCGCGAGGACACCCCGCGGCTTGGGGTACTCGACCCGGCTCACCATCAGCCAGGCCACCCCGATGATCGCCAGCAGCGTCGGCACGAACGGCAGCTCCAGCAGCACGATCGAGACGACCGTCAGGGCGCCGAAGGGGCTGGGCATGCCCTGGAACATGCCGTCCTTCATGGTCACGCAGCTGAATCTCGCCAGCCGCAGGACCACCGCCAGCAGCACCACGATCGCCGCCAGTGCCGACATCTTCTGGTGCGCGTCGTCGGCGACCATGCCGTAGACGAGCACGAAGTACGCCGGCGCCAGACCGAAGCTGATCAGGTCGGACAGGTTGTCGAGCTCCGCGCCCATCGGCGAGCTGCGCAGCTTCCGGGCGACGATGCCGTCGAAGAGGTCGAAGACCGCCGCGAGGAGCATCAGTATCACCGCGGTCGCCGCGCTGTGCCGGGCCATGCCCGACTCGCCGCTGCCGGTGAGGTGCGGGATGAGGATTCCGGTGGTGGTGAAGTACACCGCCATGAATCCGCAGGTCGCGTTACCGAGGGTGAGGGTGTCCGCTATCGACAGCCGCAGCGAGAGCGGCATGTCGTCTTCGGCGGACTCCTCCTCGGCGCGCTCGGGAACCCAGCCGGTGGCAGGGGTCTCAGGGTCAGTCACGGTCAATTCGGGTCACCCCCGCGGTGGTGGCCTGACCGACCTCGACCGCGACCTCGACACCCTCGGGGAGGTAGATGTCGACGCGCGAGCCGAAGCGGATCAGACCGATGCGTTCGCCCTGCTCCACCTTGGTGCCGGCCGGCAGGTACGGGACGATGCGACGCGCGACGGCGCCGGCGATCTGCACCATCTCGATGTCGCCGAGCTCGGTGTCGAAGTGCCAGACGACGCGCTCGTTGTTTTCGCTCTCCTTGTTGAACGCCGGGACGAACCCGCCGGGGATGTGCTCCACGGACGTCACCGTGCCCGCGAGGGGCGCGCGGTTGACGTGGACGTTCAGCGGGCTCATGAAGATCGCGACGCGAGTGCGCCCGTCCTTCCACGGCATGATGCTCTGCACCACACCGTCGGCGGGCGAGATGACGCGGCCCTCGGTGATCTCACGCTCGGGGTCGCGGAAGAACCACAGCATGCCCGCCGCGAGCGCGGTGGCGGGCACGGCCGCCGCGGCCCAGCGTCCGGACTTGCGCGCCCGGGTGAGGCTGAGGGCCGCGGTGGCGACGGTCGGCAGAAGCCACGGCGATGCTCCGCGTGCGAGACGTCCACCGAGGAGGCCGACGCGAGGTGCAGAGGTTTGGCTGTGGGGCATGGATGACCTTCGTAGCGGGTGATTGCCGCGCCGCAAACGGGGGGACGGGACGGCGGCTTTACTGGAATGCTATCGGTTGCGCGCAACAACTGGGCAAGCCAGAAGCCGAGTCGATGACCCCCGACCCGTGACTGCTAGTGACTCTTTCGCGGTGAATCGCTGGGCGATTCACCGCAAAAGGGACTTTCAGCCCTGGGTCCGGTACTCCTCAAGCAGGCGTCGCCCGATGATCATTTTCTGGATCTCGGCGGTACCTTCGCCGATCAGCAGCATCGGCGCCTCGCGGTAGAGGCGCTCGATCTCGTACTCCTTCGAGAATCCGTAGCCGCCGTGGATGCGGAAGGCATCCTCCACGACCTCCTTGCAGTATTCGGAGGCGAGGTACTTCGCCATCCCGGCTTCGAGGTCGTTTCGTTCCCCGGAGTCCTTTTTGCGTGCTGCATTGACCATCATGGCATGGGCGGCTTCGACCTTGGTAGCCATCTCGGCCAGCTTGAACTGGATGGCCTGGTGCTCGGCGATCGCCTTGCCGAAAGTGTGACGTTGCTGGGCATAGGAGACACCCAGCTCGAACGCACGCTGAGCGACGCCGCAGCCACGGGCCGCCACGTTGACGCGGCCGACCTCGACCCCGTCCATCATTTGGTAAAACCCTCGGCCCGTCTGGCCGCCGAGGACGCGATTGGCCGGAATGCGCAGTCCGTCCATGATGAGCTCGGTCGTGTCGACGCCCTTGTAGCCCATCTTGTCGATCTTGCCCGGAATCGTCAGGCCCGGACGGACCTCTCCGAAGCCCGGCTCCTTCTCCACGAGGAAGGTGGTCATCGACTTGTGGGGCGCGGTGCCCTCGGGGTGTCCTTCGTCACTCCGGACCAGGACGGCCACCAGCGTGGACGTGCCGCCGTTCGTCAGCCACATCTTCTGGCCGTTCAGGACGTACTCGTCGCCGTCCTTCACCGCCTTGGACGTGATGGCCGACACGTCCGAGCCCAGACCCGGCTCGGACATCGAGAACGCGCCCCGGACCTCGCCCAGCGCCATCCGCGGGAGGAAGTGGTCCTTCTGCTCCTGCGTGCCGTGCTGCTTGAGCATGTACGCCACGATGAAGTGGGTGTTGATGATGCCCGAGACGGACATCCAGCCCCGCGCTATCTCCTCGACGCACAGCGCGTAGGTGAGCAACGACTCACCCAGGCCGCCGTACTCCTCGGGGATCATCAGGCCGAACAGGCCGAGCTCCTTGAGACCGTCGACGATCTGCTGCGGGTACTCGTCGCGGTGCTCCAGCTCGGTCGCGACCGGGATGATCTCCTTGTCGACGAACTCGCGGACCGTCTTCAGGATCTCCCGCTGGACGTCCGTGAGCCCGGCGGTCTGGGCGAGTCGGGCCATGGCTACTTCCCCTGTTCCTTCAGCTGCGGGCGGCCGGGCTGCTCGCCGCCGCGCTCCTTGATGTACGTCTCGGTCGGGACCATCACCTTGCGCCGGAAGACGCAGACGAGGGTGCCGTCCTGCTTGTAGCCCTTGGTCTCGACGTAGACGATCCCGCGGTCGTTCTTCGACTTCGACGGGGTCTTGTCGAGGACCGTGGTCTCGCCGTAGATCGTGTCGCCGTGGAAGGTCGGCGCCACGTGCCGCAGGGACTCGATCTCCAGGTTGGCGATGGCCTTCCCGGAGACGTCCGGCACGGACATGCCCAGCAGCAGGGAGTAGATGTAGTTGCCGACGACCACGTTCTTGCCGAAGTCCGTGGTGTTCTCGGCGTAGTTGCTGTCCATGTGCAGCGGGTGGTGGTTCATGGTCAGCAGGCAGAAGAGGTGGTCGTCGTACTCCGTGACCGTCTTTCCTGGCCAGTGCTTGTAGACCGCGCCGACCTCGAACTCTTCGTAGGTGCGTCCGAACTGCATCGGGATCAGGCCTCCGGGATCTCGAACTTGCTGGTGCGCTGCATGCCGGCGGCCCGGCCCTTGCCGGCGATGACCAGGGCCATCTTGCGGCTGGCCTCGTCGATCATCTCGTCGCCGAGCATCGCGGAGCCCTTCTTGCCGCCCGCCTCGGAGGTGCACCAGTCGTACGCGTCGAGGATCAGCTCGGAGTGGTCGTAGTCCTCCTGGGAGGGGGAGAAGACCTCGTTGGCGGCGTCGACCTGGCCGGGGTGCAGGACCCACTTGCCGTCGAAGCCCAGGGCGGCGGCGCGGCCGGCCACCTCGCGGTAGGCGTCCACGTCGCGGATCTGCAGGAAGGGGCCGTCGATCGCCTGGAGGTTGTGCATGCGGGCCGCCATCAGGATCCGCATCAGGATGTAGTGGTAGGCGTCCGCCGGGTAGCCGGGCGGCTGCATGCCCACGACCAGGGACTTCATGTTGATCGAGGCCATGAAGTCGGCCGGGCCGAAGATGATGGTCTCCAGCCGCGGCGAGGCGCCGGCGATCGCGTCGACGTTCACCAGGCCCTTGGCGTTCTCGATCTGCGCCTCGATGCCGATCTTGCCGACCTCGAAGCCCATCGTCTTCTCGATCTGCGTCAGCAGCAGGTCGAGCGCCACGACCTGCTGGGCGTCCTGGACCTTCGGCAGCATGATGCAGTCGAGGTTCTGGCCGGCGCCCTCGACGACGGTGATGACGTCACGGTACGTCCAGTGGGTGGTCCAGTCGTTGACGCGCACCACACGGGTCTTGCCGGTCCAGTCGCCGTTGTTCAGCGCGTCCACGATCGTGTGGCGGGCGCCTTCCTTGGCGAGCGGGGCGCAGGCGTCCTCCAGGTCGAGGAAGACCTGGTCGGCGGGCAGGCCCTGGGCCTTCTCCAGGAACCGCGGGTTCGAGCCCGGCACCGCGAGGCAGGAACGGCGCGGCCGCAGCCGGTTCACGGGAGACGTGGGCGTGGTCATGCGGAGACCTCCAGAGGGTCGAGCTTGTTCGCTTTCCGGATCTCGTCGACGATACGGCCGATGATCTCCGTGATACCGAAGTCCTTGGGTGTGAAGACGGCGGCGACTCCGGCCGCCTTGAGCGCGATGGCGTCGGCGTTCGGAATGATGCCGCCGAGGACGACGGGTACGTCACCCGCCCCCGCCGTGCGGAGGCGTTCCAGCACGTCCGGCACGAGCGCGCTGTGCGAGCCGGACAGGATGGACAGTCCCACGCAGTGCACGTCTTCGGCCAGTGCCGCCGAGGAGATCTCCTCGGGCGTCAGCCGGATGCCCTGGTAGACCACCTCGAATCCGGCGTCGCGGGCCCGTACGGCGATCTGCTCGGCGCCGTTGGAGTGCCCGTCCAGGCCCGGCTTGCCGACCAGCAGGCGCAGCCGGCCGGAACCGAGGTCCTCGGCGGTGCGGGCGACCTTCTCGCGGACGAGGGCCATCGGCGTGCCCTCCTCGGCGGTGACGGCCACCGGGGCCGAGGAGACCCCGGTCGGGGCGCGGAACTCGCCGAAGACCTCGCGCAGCGCGTTCGCCCACTCGCCGGTGGTGACACCGGCACGGGCGCATTCGAGGGTCGCCTCCATCAGGTTCTCGGTCCCGGCGGCGGCCTCCTTGAGCCGGTCCAGGGCCTGCATCACCGTCGGGAAGACGAACGGGTCGCCGCCGCCCTGCCGGTCCGAGGACTCCTGCCGCTCGGCCCGCCAGCGGACGATCCGCTCCACGGTCAGCGCCTCGGTGGCCGGGTCGACCGTCATGATGGCGCCGTCCAGGTCGGCCGTCAGCGGGTTCTCCTCGGTCTGCTCGAAGCAGTTGACGCCGACGATCTTGTCCTGGCCGGCCTCGATCCGGGCGCGCCGCTCGGCGTGCGAGGCGACCAGCTCGCCCTTCAGGTACCCGGACTCGACGGCGGCCATCGCACCGCCCATCTCCTGGATCCGGTCGATCTCGGCCATGCAGTCGGCGACCAGGGAGTCGACCTTGGCCTCGATGACGTGGGAGCCGGCGAAGATGTCCTCGTACTCCAGCAGGTCGCTCTCGTGCGCCAGGACCTGCTGGATGCGCAGCGACCACTGCTGGTCCCAGGGCCGGGGCAGGCCCAGTGCCTCGTTCCAGGCGGGCAGCTGCACGGCGCGGGCGCGGGCGTCCTTGGAGAGGGTGACGGCCAGCATCTCCAGGACGATCCGCTGGACGTTGTTCTCGGGCTGCGCCTCCGTCAGACCCAGCGAGTTGACCTGGACGCCGTAGCGGAAGCGGCGCTGCTTCTCGTTCTCGATGCCGTAGCGCTCCCGGGTGACCTGGTCCCAGATCCGGCCGAAGGCGCGCATCTTGCACATCTCCTCGATGAAGCGGACGCCCGCGTTCACGAAGAAGGAGATGCGGGCGACCACCTCGCCGAAGCGCTCCTCGGGCACCTGGCCCGAGTCGCGCACCGAGTCCAGGACGGCGATCGCGGTGGACATCGCGTACGAGATCTCCTGGACCGGGGTGGCCCCGGCCTCCTGGAGGTGGTACGAGCAGATGTTGATCGGGTTCCACTTCGGGATGTGGTTGACCGTGTACGCGATCATGTCCGTCGTCAGCCGGAGCGACGGCCCGGGCGGGAAGACGTGCGTCCCGCGCGAGAGGTACTCCTTGACGATGTCGTTCTGGGTGGTGCCCTGGAGCAGGGAGACGTCCGCTCCCTGCTCCTCGGCCGCCACCTGGTAGAGCGCCAGCAGCCACATGGCGGTGGCGTTGATCGTCATCGAGGTGTTCATCTGTTCCAGGGGGATGTCCTGGAACAGCCGTCGCATGTCGCCCAGGTGGGAGACCGGGACC
Organism: Streptomyces sp. NPDC031479; assembly: GCF_055581065.1. Taxonomy (NCBI): domain Bacteria; kingdom Bacillati; phylum Actinomycetota; class Actinomycetes; order Kitasatosporales; family Streptomycetaceae; genus Streptomyces; species Streptomyces sp. NPDC031479. Next base: position 402 of record NZ_JBVIKC010000041.1, on the reverse strand, counting down.
CCGACCCGGCCCACCTCGCCGCGGGCGAGGATGTGGTCCGGGTCGTAGCCGGTCTGCGTCGGCAGGTCGAAGGCCACCGACAGGCCGGTCTGCCCCTTGGCGAGGTTGCGGCGGTACAGCTCGTTGGACGCCTCGGCCGTGGAGTGGCCGGCGTACGTCCGCATGAGCCACGGACGGTCTTTCTGGCGCTCTGTCATCTCAGGCGATCCTTATGGCCTTTGAGCGGACTCAGACGTTGCGGAAGCGGTTGATCGCGTCGAGGTGCTGCGCGCGCAGCTCGTGGTCGCGGATGCCGAGGCCCTCTTGCGGGGCGAGGGCGAGGACGCCGACCTTGCCCTGGTGGAGGTTGCGGTGGACGTCGTAGGCGGCCTGCCCGGTGTCTTCCAGGGAGTAGACCTTGGA
>NZ_JBVIKC010000040.1:0-81816 GCF_055581065.1 Streptomyces sp. NPDC031479 | reverse complement strand
TTGATGCCCATGCGGCGCAGCTCGTCGAACCGTTCGCGCATGCCCTCCTTGACCACGTCCTTGAGGTGGATGACGCCCAGGACCCGGGCGCCCTTTCCGTCCTCGACGGCGACGAGCAGCGGAGTGCCGCCGGCCTGCGAGATCGTGTCGGTGAGCGCCTGCGCGTCGTCCGCGACGGAGCCTCCGCGCTCGTTCACCCAGGAGATGACCGAACCGGTCGCCCCCTTGCGGACGTTGCGGCCGTCGACGTCCACACCGGACATACGGGTCTGGGCGGTGAAGGCGATCCATTCGGCGTGGGCGAGTTCGCCCTGGTGGCGTTCGCGCAGTCCGTACTTCTCCTTCGCGAGGACCACGATGGAGCGGCCCTCGGGAGTCTCGTCGGCGAGGGAGGAGAGCTGGGCCGCGTCGGCGAGTTCGGCCTCGGTGACGCCCTTGACGGGGACGAACTCGGCGGCCTGCCGGTTGCCGAGGGTGATGGTGCCGGTCTTGTCGAGGAGGAGGGTGGAGACGTCACCGGCGGCTTCGACGGCGCGGCCGGACATGGCCAGGACGTTGCGCTGCACGAGGCGGTCCATGCCCGCGATGCCGATGGCCGACAGGAGCGCGCCGATCGTGGTCGGGATCAGGCAGACCAGCAGCGCCGTCAGCACGATCATGGACTGCTCGGCGCCCGCGTAGATCGCGAACGGCTGAAGCGTGACGACCGCCAGCAGGAAGACGATCGTGAGGGATGCGAGCAGGATGTTGAGCGCGATCTCGTTCGGCGTCTTCTGCCGCGCCGCGCCCTCCACCAGGGCGATCATGCGGTCGATGAACGTCTCGCCCGGCTTCGTCGTGATCTTGACGACGATCCGGTCGGAGAGGACCTTCGTACCGCCGGTGACCGCGCTGCGGTCGCCGCCGGACTCCCGGATCACCGGGGCGGACTCACCGGTGATCGCGGACTCGTCGACGGAGGCGACGCCTTCGATGACGTCTCCGTCGCCGGGGATGACGTCACCGGTCTCGCAGACGACGAGGTCGCCGATGCGCAGATCGGTGCCGGGGACCTGCTCCTCGCCCGGGCCGTCCTGGGTCAGGCGGCGGGCGACGGTGTCGGTCTTGGCCTTGCGGAGGGTGTCCGCCTGGGCCTTGCCGCGGCCCTCGGCGACGGCCTCGGCGAGGTTGGCGAAGATGGTGGTCAGCCACAGCCAGGCGGTGATCGCCCAGCCGAACCAGTCCGTCGGGTCCTTGATGGCCAGCACGGTGGTGACCACCGAGCCGACGAGGACCACGAACATGACCGGCGACTTGATCATGACGCGGGGGTCGAGCTTCTTCACCGCATCCGGGAAGGACTTCAGCAACTGCGCGGGGTCGAACAGCCCTGTGCCGACGCGGCCGCCTTCCGGCTTCTGGCCGGTGGGCGCGTCCTGGTGCGGAGGGCGGGTCGGAGTCACGGTCGGCATGACGTCCTCTTGCTTCCTGGTGTCGGAGGTCATGACGCCAGCCCTTCGGCGAGCGGACCCAGCGCGAGCGCCGGGAAGTAGGTCAGACCCGTGATGATGACGATCGTGCCGACGAGCAGGCCGGCGTAGAGGGGCTTGTCCGTGCGCAGGGTTCCCGCCGTCTCGGGGACGGGATTCTGTTCGGCGAGCGAGCCGGCCAGCGCGAGGACGAAGACCATGGGCAGGAACCGGCCCAGCAGCATGGCGAGGCCGATGGTGGTGTTGAACCACTGCGTGTCGGCGTTCAGGCCTGCGAAGGCGGAGCCGTTGTTGTTGGCGCCCGAGGTGTAGGCGTAGAGGATCTCGGAGAACCCGTGGGCACCCGTGTTGGCCATGGAGTTGCCCGGGGTGGGCAGGGCCATCGCCGCGGCGGTGAAGCACAGCACCAGCGCCGGGGTGATGAGGATGTAGCAGGCCGCGAACTTGATCTCGCGGGTGCCGATCTTCTTGCCCAGGTACTCCGGGGTGCGGCCGACCATGAGGCCGGCGATGAACACCGCGATGATCGCCATGACCAGCATGCCGTAGAGACCGGAGCCGACACCGCCGGGGGCGATCTCGCCGAGCTGCATGCCGAGCATCGCGATGCCGCCGCCGAAGCCGGTGAAGGAGGAGTGGAAAGAGTTGACGGCACCCGTGGACGTGAGGGTGCTGGCCACCGCGAAGATCGACGAGCCGCCGATCCCGAACCGGGTCTCCTTGCCTTCCATCGCCCCGCCCGCGACCTCGAACGCCGGTCCGTGGTGGGCGAATTCGGTCCACATCATCAGGGCCGTGAAGCCGAGCCAGATGACGGCCATCGTCGCCAGGATCGCGTAGCCCTGGCGCAGGTTGCCGACCATCCGGCCGAACGTGCGGGTGAGCGCGAACGGGATGACGAGGATCAGGAAGATCTCGAAGAGGTTGGAGAACGGAGTCGGGTTCTCGAAGGGGTGGGCGGAGTTGGCGTTGAAGTAGCCGCCGCCGTTCGTGCCCAGCTCCTTGATGACCTCCTGGGAGGCCACCGCCCCGCCGTTCCACTGCTGCGTACCGCCCAGGAACTGGCCGACCTCGTGGATGCCGGCGAAGTTCTGGATCGCGCCGCACGCGACCAGGACCAGCGCGCCGATCACCGAGATCGGCAGCAGGATCCGGACGGTGCCCCGGACCAGGTCGGCCCAGAAGTTGCCGAGTTCACCGGTGCGGGAGCGCGCGAAGCCCCGTACCAGGGCCACCGCCACGGCCATGCCGACCGCGGCCGAGACGAAGTTCTGTACGGCGAGGCCGCCGGTCTGCACGACGTGGCCCATCGCCTGCTCACCGGCGTACGACTGCCAGTTCGTGTTCGCCACGAAGGACGCGGCGGTGTTGAAGGCCTGGTCGGGGTCGATCGCGGAGAAGCCGAGCGAGCCGGGCAGGACGCCCTGCAGGCGCTGCAGGACGTAGAGGAACAGGACGCCCACGGCCGAGAAGGCGAGGACGCCGCGCAGGTACGCGGGCCACCGCATCTCGGCGGAGGGGTTGGCGCCGATGGCCTTGTAGATCCACTTCTCCGGCTTGTAGTGCTTCTCGGAGGAGTAGACCTTGGCCATGTGATCGCCCAGCGGACGGTAGGCCAGGGCCAGCGCGGCGACCAGAGCGAGGAGCTGGAGGACACCAGCGATCCGGGGACTCATGTCGGCTCAGAACCTCTCCGGGTACACGAGGGCGAGGACGAGGTATCCGAGCAGGGAGACGGCCACGACGAGGCCGACGATGTTCTCGACGGTCACAGCTTGGCCACCCCTCGGGCGATGAGAGCCACCAGCGCGAACACCGCGACCGTGGTGACGACGAAGGCCAGATCGGCCATCGTGAGCTCCTGATGAAGTGATGAAGTGGAAGTGGAATCGGCCGGAGTGGCCGAGACCGAGCAAAGCGCGAGTGGCCCTCCGCGTTAAGCGACCTTGACGGGGTCCATACGGTCGCGGGGCAACCCTTGACGCAGCCCTGACGCGGGGTCTCGGGTTCAGCACCTCTCGGGCCTGACCAGCGCGGTCCCCGGATGGCCGGGCAGGCACGGCGCGACGATCGGCCCGGCCCCGTTCTCGATGTCCGCAGCGCCTCCGGTCGTCCCCGGCGCCACGCGCCCCGGCGAGGCATTGACGCGTCTCATAGGATCTGCCGGGTTCGGCGTAAGGAGCGCGTGAAGAGTGGTCCGGTCGGCGTATGGATCTCGCCAAGGTGGCCGACGGTAGCGGTGAGCGCCTCCGACGCTGTCCTCACTCTGCCCACTTCGGAGGAACGGCGACATGGCCATGCACACAGGAGAACCGACCGCTGCCGGCCAGGGACCGGACCAGGGGCCGGGCCAGGAGGAGCCCCCTGATACCGGCGCCGGGTCGGCGGCCGAGCCGGGGGACCGGCACAGGCTGACCGCGCTCCAGGGCCTCGCCGCCCTCTCCCTGGACGCCATGGCCTCCGTCGCGTACGGCCCCGAGTCGATCGTGCTCGTGCTCGCCGCGGCCGGGGGGTACGGCCTCGGCTTCACCCTCCCGGTGACCCTGGCGATCGCCGCGCTGCTGGCCGTACTGGTCGCCTCGTACCGACAGGTCATCGCAGCCTTCCCCGACGGCGGCGGCTCCTACGCGGTGGCCAGGCGGCACCTCGGCCCGCGTACGAGCCTGGTCGCCGCGGCCTCGCTGATCCTGGACTACGTCCTGAACGTCGCCGTGTCGGTCACCGCCGGTGTTGCCGCCCTGACCTCGGCCTTCCCCTCGCTGTACGGGGAACGGGTCTGGCTCTGCCTGGGCGTGCTCGTGCTGGTCACGGCCGTGAACCTGCGCGGCGTCGTCGACTCGGCCAAGGCGTTCCTCGTGCCCACGGCCGTGTTCGTCGGCTCGATCCTCGCGATGATCACGGTCGGTCTGTTCCGGGACGGACCGGTGTCCACCGAGACCGCCGCGGGGCACGCCTCCGCTCTCGGCGACGGCGCCACCACCGTCGGCGCCCTGCTCCTGCTCAAGGCCTTCTCCGCCGGCTGCTCCGCACTCACCGGTGTCGAGGCCGTCGCCAACGCCGTGCCTTCCTTCCGGGCACCGGCCGCCCGCCGGGCCCAGCGCACCGAGGTCGCCCTCGGCGCGCTCCTGGGCGTGATGCTGATCGGCCTCTCCATCCTCATCGGGCGCTTCCACCTCCAGCCGGTCGAGGGCGTCACCGTCCTCGCCCAGCTCGCGGACGCCTCCTTCGGCCACAACGCCGCCTTCTACGTCGTCCAGTTCGCCACCGTGGTGCTGCTGGCCCTCGCCGCGAACACCTCCTTCGGCGGGCTGCCCGTCCTGATGAGCCTGCTGGCCCGGGACAACTACCTCCCCCACGTGTTCGCGCTCAAGGCCGACCGGCAGGTCCACCGGCACGGCGTGGTCTGGCTGGCCCTGGTGTCCGCCGCCCTGCTGGTCTTCTCCGGCGGAGACGCCAACACCCTGGTGCCGCTCTTCGCCATCGGGGTGTTCGTCGGCTTCACCATCTGCCAGGTCGGCATGGTCCGCCACTGGTCGCTGGAACGCCCCGCCGGCCGGCGGGCGAAAGCCGCGCTGAACGGCTTCGGCGCGCTGCTCACCGGTGTGTCCGCGGTCGTGGTGACGGCCACCAGGTTCACCCAGGGGGCCTGGCTGATCGTCGTGGCCCTGCCGCTGATCGTCCTCGCCTTCGAGAAGGTGCACCGCGCCTACGGGCGGATCGGTGAACGCCTGGAGCTCGGCCGGATCCCGCAGCCCCCGGAGCGCTCCCGTTCCCTGGTCGTCGTCCCCGTGTCGGGGCTGTCCCTGCTGACCTGCCGGGCGCTGACCGCTGCCCGCTCGCTCGGCGACGAGGTCCTGGCGGTGACCGTCACCCACCCGGCGCCCGAGGACCGGCGGGCCGCCGAAGCGCTGCGCCGCGACTGGGAGCTGTGGAACCCCGGCATCGAGCTGGTCGAACTCCCCTCGCCGACCCGCTCGCTGGGCCGTCCCGTATCGGGCTACGTCCGCGAGCTGACGGAACGGCAGCCGGACACCCAGGTGACCGTCCTGATCCCGGAGACCGAGCCGGAACGCCTCTGGCAGCGGATGCTGCAGAACCAGCGTGGCTCGCTGGTCGCCCACGCGGTACGCCGGGACACCGACGCGGTGATCTGCCGGCTGAGGTTCCGCATCACCGCGGAGCCGCGCTGACGTGCCCTCGGACGTGCCCTCGGACGTGCCCTCGGACGTGGCCCCGACGGCCGACCGCTCCACGCCGTTCGCCTCCCACGCCCGGCCCGGGGTCCATGGAGCGACCGCGGCCGGCGGCGAGTTCGGCGCGGCTGCCGGAAGCTGACGGCCGGGAGGATGGCGGTTGGCGGTGGCGGTGGCGGTGGCGGCGGCGGTGGTGACGGTGCGGACGGATTGCCCGGCGCAAGGCCTGGTCAAAGCGGGGCCGGTTGGGCGAGGATCGCGTCCGCACCGTTGCGCCGACGAATCTCCGGCACATCACATCCATCACAGGAGGATGTTCATGCCCCGCCGTTCCCCTCGCGGCCTGACCGCGGCGGCCACCGCCGCCGTGGCCCTGTTCACCCTGGCCGGCCCGGCCTCGGCGACCGGGTCCGCCCCCGCCGCCTCCCTGCCCCAGGGGCGCATCTTCATGGTCAACCCCGTGCAGTCCTCGGGCGATCAGACCCTCGTCGACGCCAAGGACGCCGCGGACGCCGTGCCCGCCTCGGCCTACACCACGGCCGCCCTGCACAACCTGGACGGCAGCGGCGGGCTGTCCGGGAAGTGGGCGTACGTCCGGTCGGAGACCGGCGCCCCCGCGACGGTAGCCGACGCCGCCCGGTACGACCGCGCGGACGACGGGTTCGGCCAGGTCATGGCCTACTTCTGGGTCAACGAGGCGCAGGAGTACCTGCAGGGCCTCGGCTTCGGGAGCGAGTTGCCCGGGGCCAACGACCGGGCGCAGCCGGTCCGTATCAACCAGTACGGCGCCGACAACTCCTTCTTCACGGACAAGAAGGCCGAGATCCGTTTCGGGAAGGGCGGCGTCGACGACGCCGAGGACGCCGAGGTCATAGTCCACGAGTACGGGCACGCCGTGCACAACGCACAGGTACCCGGCTTCGGCACATCCCCGGAGGCCGGCGCGATCGGCGAGGCCTTCGGCGACTACCTGGCCGTCGAGGTCGGCGCCCACGCGGACGCCGTCCGCGGCTGGCCGAGCAAGACGGACCCGGCGTGCGTCGCCGACTGGGACTCGACGTCCTACAGCACCGCCCCGCACTGCCTGCGCCGGATCGACGGGACCAAGGTCTACGCGGACAGGGTGGGCGAGGTCCACGCCGACGGTGAGATCTGGTCCCGTGCCCTCTTCGACATCCGGGGCGCCCTGGGGTCCCGCACCGCCGACCGCGTCATCGTGAACGCGCAGTTCGGCTTCGCGCCCGGCACGAGCTTCCAGGACGCGGCGCTGACGACGGTCGCGACAGCTCAGCGCATGTACGGCGGAACCGCGGCGGACGCCGTCCGCGCAGCGTTCAAGGCCCGTCAGATCCCGGGCATGTGACGGACGTCCGCTCGGCCCCGGGCTCAACTGCCCGGGGCCAAGCGGAATGTTCCCTTTTTGACCGTTGAGCGGACATGAAAGTCCTCTCTCCGGATAACAACAGGTCAAATACTTGTTGCATACCTGTCAAACACTCCCTCCTTCCTGGCAGTCTCACAGCCGCCCCCACGGCAACGAAGGAGAACGAGTGCCCCACCACATGTCCTCATCCCCCACCGCCCGCAGCCGGACCCGAGCCCTGCGCACCGCCGCCGTCGTCGCGTCCGCGGCGATGGTCGCGATCTCCGTTCAGAGCGGGTCCGCCAGCGCGGCCGCCGAGCGCGAAGCGGGAGCCACGGCCCTCGCGCTGCCGGCCTCGGCGCGCACCCAGGCGATAGCCGACGCGCAGACCGGAGCGGCGGGTACCGCGCGTGCCATCGGCCTGTCCGACCAGGAAGGCCTCGTCGCCCGCGATGTGATCAAGGATGGCGACGGCACGGTCCACACCCGCTACGAGCGGACCTACGGCGGACTGCCCGTCCTCGGCGGCGATCTGGTCGTCCATCAGAAGAAGGACGGCAGCCGGAAGACCACCAAGGGCACCGAGGCGCGCATTGCCCCGTCCGCGGCCCGCACCCTGAAGGCCGCGCCCGCCGGCGCCCGTCAGGTGGTCTGGGCCGCGACCGGCACGCCGGTCTTCGCCTACGAGGCCGTCGTCACCGGCACGCAGCCCGACGGCACCCCCAGTGAGCGCCACGTCATCACCGACGCCGCCACCGGCGCCGAGATCTACTCGTACGAGGCCATCGACACCGGTACCGGCACCAGCGAGTACTCCGGCCCCGTCGCGCTCGGCACCAGCCCGAGCGGGTCGGCCTACAGCCTGACCGACGGGGCCCGCGGCGGCCACAAGACCTACGACCTGAACGGCGCGACGTCCACCGCGACCGGCACCCTCTTCACCGACGCGGACGACGCGTGGGGCGACGGCTCGCCGGCGAACCGTCAGACGGCCGCGGTCGACGCCCACTACGGCGCCGCCGTCACCTGGGACTTCTACCGGTCCGAGCTCGGCCGCAACGGCATCGCCGGTGACGGCAAGGCCGCGTACTCCCGTGTCCACTACGGAAACGCCTATGTCAACGCCTTCTGGGACGACAGCTGCTTCTGCATGACCTACGGCGACGGCGCGGGCAACCTCAAGCCGCTCACCTCACTGGACGTCGCCGGCCACGAGATGAGCCACGGCCTGACCGCCGCCACCGCCAAGCTGAACTACAGCCGCGAGTCCGGCGGCCTCAACGAGGCCACCAGCGACATCTTCGGCACCTCCGTGGAGTTCTTCGCGAACAACTCCTCCGACGTCGGTGACTACCTCATCGGCGAGAAGATCGACATCCGGGGCGACGGCACGCCGCTGCGCTACATGGACAAGCCCAGCAAGGACGGAGCCTCCGCCGACTACTGGTCGAAGACCGTCGGGCGGCTCGACGTCCACAACTCCTCCGGCGTCGCGAACCACTTCTTCTACCTGCTCTCCGAGGGCAGTGGTGCCAAGACGGTCAACGGGGTGTCCTACAACTCGCCCACCTACGACGGTTCCACCGTCACGGGGATCGGCCGGACCAAGGCCTACAAGATCTGGTACAAGGCGCTCTCGACCTACATGACGTCGACCACCAACTACGCGGGGGCCCGCACCGCGACCCTGCAGGCGACGGCCGACCTGTACGGCTCGACCGGCACCGAGTACCAGCAGGTGGCGGCCGCGTGGAAGGCCGTGAACGTCAAGTGACGCGCTGACGCCCGCCCGAACGGCCGTCAGGGGCCCGCTCCCCGGGAGGGGGACGGGCCCCTGACGCGCGTGCCGGCCCGGGAGGGACAGGGCCTACTCCGGGGCCTACTCCGGGGCCTACTCCGGGGCCGGGGCCGGGGCCGGGGCGGAGGCCGGGTGCCGGCCGGGCGGGGTCAGGGCGTGGCTGGCGATCACGGCGGCCTGGACGCGCCGCTCCACCCCCAGCTTGACGAACAGCCGAGAGATGATGTTCTTGACGGTCTTCTCCGCGAGGTAGAGCCGCTTGCCGATCTCCCGGTTGGTGAGTCCGTCGCTGACCATGAGGAGGATCTCCTTCTCCCGGTCCGTGAAGCCGGGCAGCCCCGGGACCCGCTCCTCTTCGGGCACGTCCCCCCGCATGCGCGCCATCAGCCGTGTGGTGGCCCCGGGATCGAGCATCGACTGGCCGGCGGCCACCGTCCGGACGGCGGTCACCAGGTCGGTGCCGGTGATCTGCTTCAGGACGTACCCGGAGGCCCCCGCCATCACGGCGTCCAGCAGCGCGTCCTCGTCGTCGAACGACGTGAGCATCAGACAGGCGAGCTCGGGCATCCGCGAGCGCAGTTCACGGCACACGCTCACCCCGTCGCCGTCCTGGAGCCGTACGTCCAGGATCGCGACCCGGGGACGCAGCGCCGGAACGCGGACCAGTGCCTGTTCCGCCGTGCCCGCTTCGCCGACCACGGTCAGGTCGGGCTCGGCGTCCAGCAGGTCGTGCACTCCCCGGCGGACGACCTCGTGGTCGTCGAGCAGGAAGACGCGGATGGGCTCCGTCGCGGGGGAGGGGGCACTGCTGCCGGTCATGAAGCAACTCCTTCGCATGGGTTCGTCCCGGACGCACGGACACCGGCATCCTGCCCGTCGGACGGGCCGGACGGCCAGGGCCGATCGGCCCTCATCGGCCCGGGGCCCGGGGCCCCGGACGACGGGCCCCGGCCCGGCCCTCCGGAAAAGGGACCTTCGGCCCTGCCCCGAGGGCCTGCCGGGCCTTTCCGGGCGCGGGTGGCACCGGATGGACTGACGGGGTACGGGGAACGGCGCGACTCCACGGAGCCGCACGCAGCGCGGAGGACGTCATGACGACCGCCTTGATCGACCTGAAGACCGTGGCCCGGGACGACCGCGGTCTGCGGATGTCCCTGGCCGGAGAGCTCGACTTCTACACGGCCGGGCACGTGGGGCCACGCCTGCGCGAACTCGCCGCGTCCGGCCACCGGAACATCGTCCTGGACCTGTGCGGCCTCTCCTTCTGCGACAGCGCGGGCATCGACCTCCTGACCCGTCTCGACCGCCACTGCCGTACGGCGGGAACGCGGCTCCTCCTGTGCGACGTCCCACCCCTGGTGGTCAAGTCGATGCGGGTGCTCGCCGCCGACCACGACCTGAAGTTCGTCGTCTCGTGATCGCGGAGCCGGTCGGAGCGGGAAGGGCCGAGCGGGAACGGACGAAGGCGCCCGTCATGGATCGGGAAGGCATGCGCCGGCCCGCCGGCCGGACCGCCGGTACCACGGCCGCCCGGCACATGCGGGAGCTGGACAGGGCGGAGGCCCTCGGGCTCCTCGCCACGGTGTCGCTGGGACGCATCGTCTTCACGCGGCACGCGCTGCCCGCCGTTCGAGCGGTGAACCACCTCGTCGAGGGCGAGGACGTCATCGTCCGGATCCACGAAGGCGGGGCACTGGCCTCCCTCGCGGAACCCGCCGCCGCCCCCGGCGTGGTGGTGGCCTACGAGGCGGACGTCATCGATCCCGACACGCATCTCGGCTGGAGCGTGGTCGTCACCGGCTACGCGCGACCGGTGGCCGACGCCGAGCGGTACGCGGACCTGCTGCGCCCCTGGGTGGGACGGCCGATGACCGGCGCCCTGCGGATCCGCCCGGATCTCGTCACGGGCTTCCGCCTGGAGGCCGCACCGCCGCCACCCGCCCTGATGGTCCGCCGCTGACCCGGTGCCGCCCCCCTCAGCCGCTGCCGGGAAGCGGCGCCCGCCACACCAGCCTGCTGCCGCCCTCCTCGGGAGTCTCCACGGTGAAGGTCCCGCCCGAGCTCCGTGCCCGCTCGTCGAGGTTGCGCAGCCCGCTCCTGCGACCCTGCGCGGGAATGCCCGTGCCGTTGTCCGAGACGGTCAGTACGATCTCGCCCCGTCCGGCCTTGAGGGTCACGCCGACCCGGGTCGCCCGCGCGTGGCGGGCCGCGTTGCTGAGGAGCTCGCCCAGCGCCGCCACCACGTGATCGGCGATCTGTACGGGTACGTCGGTGTCGAGGAGCCCCTCCATGCTCAGGCGAGGGGGATGGCCCAGGGAGGTCGCCGCGTCGCCGACGGCCCGGGCGGCGCGGGCCCGCAGCCCGGGGCCGCTCTCGCGGTCCTTGGTGCGGAGCCCGAAGATCGTCGAGCGGATGATCTTGATGGTCTCGTCCAGGTCGTCGACCGCCCGGCCGACCCGCTCGGCAGCCCCTTCGTGCTCCACCAGCCGGGCGGCGCTCTGCAGGGTCATGCCGGTGGCGAAGAGCCGCTGGATGGCCAGATCGTGCAGGTCGCGGGCGATCCGGTCGCGTTCCTCCAGCAGTGCTATCTGCTCGGCGTCCCGACGCCGTTCCGCCAGCTCCAGAGCGATCGCCGCCTGACCCGCGAAGGCGACGATCGGCTCCAGCTCACCCTCGCCGAACGCCGGATCGCCCGCCGAGCGCGAGAGCAGCAGGACGCCCCGGCTCTCCCCGCCCGCAGTGCCCAACGGCACCGCGACGGCAGGTCCGAGCCCGTCCCGCCCCCGTATCCGGTCCTCGGCCGGGTAGCGCCCGTCGCCCGAGGCCTGCATGGCCGTCACGGGCTTGCCCGCCCGGTGCGCGGCTCCGGAGAGCGTGCCGTCGAAGGGCACGACGAGGCCCTGCCACGCGGCCCTGTCCACGCCGGCGGCGAACTCCACGACCAGACCGTCGACGCCGTCCACCGGCACGGCGATGTTCGCGAGCCGCGCCCCGGTGATCTCCTGGGCGCGGCGGGCGATGAGCTCCAGCACCGCCGGGCGCGAACTGCCGGACAGCAGGCTCTCGGTGATCTCCGCGTTGGCCCTGAGCCACAACTGCTGGCGCTGCGCGCCCTCGTAGAGCCGCGCGTTGTCGATCGCCACGCCCGCCGCCACGGAGAGGGTGGAGATCACGGTCTCGTCCTCGGTGTCGAAGTCGACCCCGCCCCGCTTGTCGGTCAGATAGAGGTTTCCGAACACCTCGTCACGGACCCGGATCGGCACGCCGAGGAACGTGCGCATGGGCGGGTGATGGGCCGGGAACCCGTGCGAGGAGGAGTGCGCTCCGAGATCGGTCAGCCGCAGGGGCTCCGGGTGGTGGATGACCTCGCCGAGCAGGCCGTGACCGGCCGGCAGGGGACCGATGTCGGCGATCTCCGCGTCGGTGAGCCCCACGGTCAGGAACTGGGCGAGCGTGCGGCCGTCGGGGCCGATGACGCCCAGGGCGCCGTACTCGGCGTCGACCAGCAGCGCGGCCGCCTCCACGATGCGCCGGAGCACCTGGGCGAGGTCCAGCTCCCGCCCCACCGACACGACGGCCTCCAACAGGCTGTGCACCCGGTCGCGGGTACCGCGCACCTCGTCGATGCGGACCTGGAGCTCGTCCAGCAGCTCGTCCAGTCGCATCCTGGGTACCTGCGTCAACGGATTCCCCACACCCACTCGTTTCCCCTCCGGCTGCCGCCCGATGCCCCGACCCGCGGCCAGCGTATCGACACGCCGGGGCCCGGGGGACATCGTTGCGCGTGGACGCCGGCCGTGACTGAGTTGATCGAAGTGTCCGACGACGATGGGGAGAGGACGGTAATGGGACTCGGCAAGGCGGTCTACGAGGCCGAACTGCTACGGCTCCAGACGGAGCTGGTCAGGCTCCAGGAATGGGTGCGCGAGGAGGGCGCCCGACTGGTCGTCGTCTTCGAGGGGCGCGACGCGGCGGGCAAGGGCGGCACGATCAAACGTGTCGCCGAACACCTCAACCCCCGCGTGGCACGTATCGCGGCCCTTCCGAAGCCGACGGAGCGGGAGCGCACGCAGTGGTACTTCCAGCGGTACGTGGCGCACCTGCCGGCCGCCGGGGAGATCGTCCTGTTCGACCGCAGCTGGTACAACCGCGCCGGAGTCGAGCACGTCATGGGCTTCTGCACGCCCGCGGAGCACCGGCTCTTCCTGCGGCAGTGTCCGGTCTTCGAGCGGATGCTGGTCGAAGAGGGGATCCTGCTCCGCAAGTACTGGTTCTCCGTCAGCGACACGGTGCAGGAGGAACGGTTCCGCCGCCGGGCGGAGGATCCGTTGCGGCGCTGGAAGCTCTCCCCGATGGACCTGGAGTCGCTCACGCACTGGGAGGCGTACTCGCGGGCCAAGGACGACATGCTGGTCCACACGGACACGGCGGACGCCCCGTGGTACGTGGTCGAGAGCGACGACAAGCGCAGCGCGAGGGTCAACATGATCGCCCACCTGCTGTCCTCGGTCCCCTACGGGGACGTGGTCGTACCCTCGCTCGTGCTGCCGTCCCGGCCCCCGTCGACGGGATACGAGAGGCCGCCCAAGGAGCTCCGGACCGTCGTGCCCGATCACGCGGCCACACTCGGCAAGGAGTGAGCCGCAGCGGGATCCCGGTCCCGTCAGGACTCTTCGTCGTCGCCCTTGGTGAAGGCGAGGTCGCTCCAGTGCACGCCGCCCCGGTCGAGCGGGTCCGCGCTGTCCCCGTGGCGGACGCAGGCCAGCCCCCGGGACCCGGCCAGTGCGATCGTTTCCGCCGCCGTGACCTCGAACATCCGCCGCCCCGCCGGCACCGGGCCGTGCCGGAGCGAGAGGACCAGCAGACCGCCCGGGGCCAGCAGCGCGGCGACGCGGGCCATCGACCGTTCCCGTTCGGGGGCGGTGAGGTGCATCCAGACCGCCGAGATGACGATCAGGTCGTACGGGCCGTGCCGGTCCGTTGCCGTGAGGTCCGGCAGCGCGTCGTCGAGCCAGGTGATCGGGTCGGCGGCGTGGATCCGCCGGGCGTGGGCGCGGAGTTCGTCGGTCGGCTCCACGGCGACCACGGTGTGGCCCAGCGCCGTCAGCGCCGACGCGTCCCGGCCGGTGCCGGCGCCGATGTCGAGGACCCGGGCGCCGGGGGGCGGCAGCAGGTGCAGTACACCCGCGTGCACGTCCTCGAACGTCACGCTCTCGTACTGCTCGGCGAGTGCGTCGGAGGCCTCGGCGTACCCGGAGGTGCTGGTGAGGACGGAGGTCATGGTTCGCTCCTAGAGGGCGGAGGTGTTCAGGAGCCGGTTGGGGGTTCCCGGTGGGACGGCCGTCAGGGCGTCCCGGGTGGCCTGCTGGGTGACCCAGGTGCGCACCTGGGCGGGTGTGGCTCCGGGGTGCGCCGAGAGGTAGAGGGCCACCGCGCCCGTTACGTGCGGGGTGGCCCACGAGGTGGCGGCGGAGTCGCTGGTGGCGGTACCGCTGCCGCCCGCCACCGCGGAGGTGACCTTGTCCCCGGGGGCGTACAGGTCCACGCAGGATCCGTACCCGGAGCCGAAGCCCTCGGTGTCCCGCCAGTGGCGGTCGTCGGCGGTGGAGGCGGCCACGACGATGGCGCCGTGGGCGCCGGCCGGCGAGTGTCCGCAGGCGTCGTCGCTGAAGTTGCCCGCCGCGACGACCGCCGGGATCCCGGACTCGACCAGGTGCTGCACGGCGGCGTCGAGCGCCGGCGAGCGGGTCTTGAGGTTGAGGGACATGTTGACCACGGCCGGGCGCCGGGCGTGGGCGGTCACCCACTCGACGGCCTTGATGACGGAGGTCTCGGCCGCCGGCGGGCCGTCCTTGCCCGGCCCGCTGCTGCCGCCCTCCTCGCAGCCGATGGCCTGGACGCGTACGAGTTCGGCCTTGGGGGCGACCCCGTAGGTACGGCCGCCGATGATGCCGGCCACGAACGTGCCGTGGCCCAGTCCGTCCCCGCCGTAGCAGTCGCCCTCGTCCGGGACCCCGATGAAGTCGGCGCCGGGAGTGGCGCGTCCGGTGAACTCGGGCTGCTTGAGGTCCATGCCGGTGTCCAGCACGTAGACGTGGACCCCGCGGCCGTCGGTGCCCGTCGTGAAGCGGCCGTCGAGGGGGCGGGTGCGCTGGTCGAGCCGGTCCAGGTTCCACGGGACACCCGTACGCACGAGGGGGGACCCGCCCGCGTGCCCCGAGGGCGCGGGGCTTCCCGGGGTGGCTCCCGAGGGGTGGGACGTCGGGTGCGGAGCCCCGGACGGGCCGCCGGTGCCCGGCGCGTGGGCGGAGGGGGACGCCTGAGCGGTCCCGGATCCGCCGGTGGGCCGTGCGGGCGCCCCGGAGCCGGGCTCCCCGGACGGGGTGCAGGCCGAGAGTCCCAGTGCCGCCGCCACGGCGGTGACCAGCATCGTGTTGCCGTACGCCCGTCTCATGTCCCGTCCCCGTTCCGTCGCCCGCCGCCGCGCCCCGGCTGCCTGCCGTCAGCGGCCCAGACGTTCCGGGAGGGTGCCCCGGTTGCAGTGGCGAGTCGATTGGATGCACCACGGAAAGGGCGAGGCGAAGTACCACCTCTTCGCCACCGGGAGCTCAAGGCCGAGCCGGCCACCGGCTTCCGGCCCCGGGCCGGCCCCCGGCTCACACGGCGGCCGTCACCGCCCGCGCGAGGACGGCCTCGGTGTCGACTCCCGTCGGGAGGGTGCCGTACGCGCCGCCGTGCTCGCCCCCCAGCCGGGACGCGCAGAAGGCGTCGGCGACCGCGGCCGGGGCGTGCCGCAGCAGCAGCGAGGCCTGGAGGGCCAGGGCCATGGTCTCGGTCAGCTGCCGGGCCCGGTATTCGGCCTCGGCGGGATCGGCGAGCTGCTTGTGGAGCCCGGCCACCGCCGCGTCCAGGTGCCGGTCGGCGCCGGCCGCCCGGCCCACCTCGGCGAAGAAGGCCTCGACGGTCTCCGGCTGGCGCGCCATGGCGCGCAGCGAGTCCAGAGCGGCGACGTTCCCCGAGCCCTCCCAGATGGACGAGAGCGGCGCCTCCCGGTACAGGCGCGGCATGCCCGACTCCTCGACGTAGCCGTTGCCGCCCAGGCATTCGAGGGCTTCGGCGGCGTGCCCGGGGGCGCGCTTGCACACCCAGTACTTCGTCACGGCCAGGCCCAGCCGGCGCAGCAGCGCCTCGTCCGAGTCCCCGCGCGCGACCCGGTCGGTGGCCCCCGCCAGGCGCATGGCGACGGCCGTCGCGGCCTCGGATTCGAGGGCCAGGTCGGCCAGGACGTTGCGCATCAGGGGCTGGTCGATGAGGGCCTTGCCGAACGCCCGCCGGTGGGTGGCGTGGTGGACGGCCCGGATCAGACCGAGCCGCATCCCGGAGGCCCCGCCCAGGACGCAGTCGAGGCGGGTCGTGTTGACCATCTCGATGATGGTCGCGACCCCGCGCCCCTCCTCGCCCACCAGCCAGCCGAACGCCCCGTCGTACTCGATCTCGGAGGAGGCGTTGGAGCGGTTGCCCAGCTTGTCCTTGAGGCGCTGGAGCAGCAGCCGGTTGCGCGTGCCGTCGGGCAGGACCCGGGGCAGCAGGAAACAGGACAGTCCTCCCGGGGCCTGCGCCAGGGTCAGGAAGACGTCCGACATGGGTGCCGAGGTGAACCACTTGTGCCCGGTCAGCCGGTACGTTCCGTCCCCGGCCGGTACGGCGGTCGTGGTGTTGGCGCGGACGTCCGAGCCGCCCTGCTTCTCGGTCATCGACATGCCGGCGATCAGCCCGCGCTTGGTGTCGGGCCGGCGCAGCCCGAAGTCGTACGTGCGGGACGCCAGCAGCGGCTCCAGCCACCCGGCCAGGTCGGGCGCGGCGCGCAGTGCCGGGACGGCGGCGTACGTCATGGAGACCGGACAGGTGTGGCCCGCCTCGACCTGGCTCCAGACGATGAACTTCGCTGCGCGGGCGACGTGCGCGCCCGGTTCGTCCTGAGTCCAGGGGGCCGCGTGCAGCCCGTGCGAGACGGCGGTGCGCATCAGCTCGTGCCAGTACGGGTGGAACTCGACCTCGTCGACCCGGTGGCCGTAGCGGTCGTGGGTGTGCAGGACGGGCTCGTTCTCGTTGGCCAGCCGCCCCCACTCCGCCGCCTGCTCCGAGCCGGCGAGGACGCCGAGGCGGTGCAGCTCCGGCGCGGCCCGGCCGGCTCCCTCGCGGTCGAGGGCCTCCAGCAGGGCCGGGTCCGCGGCGGCGTCGTAACCGTGGTGCGGGGGTACCTGGTTGGTGACCTCATGCGTCTGCGGCATCGTGTCCTCCAAGGGCACGCAGGGTGAAGGTGGTCAGGCCGGGGATGATCTCGCCCGGGGCCGCGTCGCCGTCGGCGAGCGGCCCGACGAGCGCTTCGGCGATCGCCCCGACCAGCGCGGCGGCCGTGAGTTCGGGCGCCTGCGGAGGCAGTTCGCCGACGGCCACGCCCGCGGCGACCTGTCGGGCGAACACGTCGCGGAACGCCCGCCGGAAGACGAGGCGTTCGGTGTCGACGGCCGGATCCGCGGGCTCCGCCAACAGGGCGAAGGCCCGCCGGGGTGCCTGGAGCGCCCGCGAGGCGAAGGTCTCGACGGCCGCGGCCACCCGCTCGGCGGCGGTCCCTGGCCGGTCCGCGGCGGCGGTCACCGCCTCCACCTCCCGTGCCACGAGGGTCCGGAAGAGGGCGGCGGCGAGCTCGGACTTGCCGGAGAACGACTGGTAGACGCTCCCGGTGGAGATACCGGCCTCAGCCGCGATCGCGGCGACGGAGCAGCCGGCGTACCCCTCCCGGGAGAGCAGGCGGACGGCGGCTTCCAGGACCCGGTCGCGGCGGGCGTCGAGGCGGGCCTGCACGGCGGGCGGTCGGCGGTAGGGCATGGGAAGGATTGAAGCAGTGATTCATTGCTTCACGCCAGACCCGGGCGGGAACCGGTTCCGGCGCGGGCCCCGGCCGCGGCCCCTCACGTCATGCGCAGGTGACGGTCACCCGGCCGCTGCCGCCGTTGCCGGAGAAGCCGATGGTGAACCGGCCGTTGGCGGGCGGGGCTTCGGCCCGGCCGCCCAGCGTGATCACCTGTGAGGCGCCGGCGGCGAGGGACCCGCCTTCCTCGCTGACGGTGACCCCGGCGGGCAGCTGCCCGACCGACCAGACGAGGCTGCCGCCACCGCTGTTGCGGACCACCAGGGTGTTCGGCCACTCGCCGTTCGCGCAGTACTCCTGGACTCCGGTCGGACGCAGTGACAGGACCGGCGGGGCGGCCGGGGCGGGTGCGCCGGACTGCTTCGGCGGCTGTGACGTACGGGCCGGCGAGGGGCTGTTGCCGCCGCGGGCGGGCGGGTTGGAGGCGGCGGGCGTCGGTGTGCCCGCCTTCGAGGCGGGGGTGCTCGGGCCGGTGGCGGGAGCGGGGCCGCCGCTGTCGGAGGAGGTCGTGGGGGCGGGGGCGCCGCCGGGCGCGTCGGCCGACGCGGCACCGGAGGGCGTGGCGCCGGAGGGCGTGGCCACCGCCTGGGGCTGGAGGACGGCCGGGTCGTGGCCGAGCCGCTGTCCGACGAAGACCCCGCCCGCGGCGACCACCAGGGCACCGCCGATGATCAGCGCCATGGTCTTCGTCTTCTTCTTGGCTCGCTTCTGACGCGCCTTCTTGTCCGGGTGCTCGGTGCGCCCGCCCTGGACGATGATGCCCTTGCCGATCGAACAGGGGTCGTCCTGCTTGGGGCCGATGGCCCGGGGGTCGTCCTGCTTGGGGCCGATGGCTCGCGGGTCGTCCTGCTTCGGGCCGATCGCCCGCGCCGGGTCGGGCGAGCCGGAAGCCGTGCGGCCTCCCTGGACGATGATGCCGTCCCCGCCCGGGGCCGGGTCGGTGAACCCTCCGCCGACGTCCGGGGCGGTCCCGTGGGACGGGACCGACGCGTCGTTCTCCGGACGCGGCACGTCCGGTCCACCTCTGCCGTCGCTCATGGCGCGAAACCCCCTGGGGTCACATGCTGGCCGGTCGGAACAGGGCCCCGCTGCCACGGACATGGACCGTGACGACGGGCTGCTCCCACTGAGCCAGTTTTCGGCCACCGGGTCCATCCCCGCGACGTGACGACGAGGTCCCGATCCCGTACCGGAGCGGCCGGAGCCGGGCGGGACCGGCCTGCGCGACACGGGCCGCCCCGGCGCGGGCGGGTCCGCTCACGCCGGGGCGGCAGGAGTCGCGGCGGCGGGGGAGAGGGCGTGCTCGTACGCCTGGAAGCCGTCCCGGACCCCGAGGAGGACCTCGCCGAGGACGAGGTGGCCGTCGCTGATGAGGGGGGTGTCGCGCAGGGCCTCGACGAGGAAGTAGTACGCGCCCAGGTCCTCGGTCTCCAGTACGGCGAAGTCGGAGAAGCCGCTGCCGCCGAAGGCCTCGGCGTCGAAGAACCGGGCCGTGATCCGGTCCGCGTGCCGTGCGAAGACCGGCTCGATGTACGTACTGCGCATCCGGTTGCGTTCCTCGCGCGACAGCGCCAGCCAGCGCGGAGTGAGCGTGTAGGTCAGCACGATGCCGTACTTCATGAGTCCCCCGAGCAATTGTTTACAGTGTTAACTCCTGTGGAGAGCTAAAGTGATACCCGTTAACTTTGTCAAGTGGAAGGCGGGCCCGCGCAGATGACGGACATCCCGGGAACGGCCGCGGGCCGACGGCGCCACCGCGTGCGCGAGGAGGCGCTCGCCGATGCGATGCGCATCGCGCGGCGGCTGCTGGTCGAGGAGGGCCCCGAGGCGGTGACCGTGCGCGCCGTCGCCCGTGAGATGGGCCTGACCGCGCCGGGTCTGTACCGCTACTACGCCGGCCACCGGGAGCTGGTCCAGGCCCTGGTCTCACACCTGTACGACGAGCTGGCCGACACCCTGGCCGCGGCGCGCGAGCGGCGGCCCGCCGACGAGCCGGGGCGGCGGCTGCGCGAGGTCTGCGGCGAGCTGCGCCGCTGGGCGCTGGCCCGTCCGCGGGAGTTCGCCCTGCTGTTCGCCAGGCCCGTGGCGGACACCGACACCGCGCCCGGGTCCGCCGCCCACGACCCCGGCTGGCGCTTCGGGGGCGTGGTCCTCGGTCTCATGGTCGAGCTCTGGCGGCGCGGCGCCGTCCGGACTCCCGCCGCTCTGGACCCGGTCTGGGCGGCGCAACTGGAGGAGGTGCGCGAACACCTGGCGGGGGAGCCGGTGCCGCTGGAGGCGATCTACGTCTTCGTCGCCTGCTGGGCACGGCTGTACGGGGCCGTCGCGGTGGAGGTCTTCGGGCACCTCGACTTCGCCCTCACCGACCCCGGGCCGCTCTTCGAGGGCACCGTCGGCGAGATCCTCACCGCGCTGGGCGACCCGTACGCCTGAGGCGACCGGTCCATGGCCGGCCTCGGCGTGACCAGGCCCGGCTCGGTTCACCCCGGTGCGTTCCGGCCGGTGCCGAGGGCGTTGTCGACGTAGGCCGCGAGCGAGGACCGCAGGCGTTCCGGCGTCATCTTCCGTTCGTCGATCAGGTGGGCGACGAGGTCGGCGCGGAGGGCGGCGAGCAGCGCGTGGGCGGTGAAGTCCGGGTCGTGGACGGTGGGCACCCCGTCGAGTTCCGCCCGGAGCATGTCGTGCCACCAGCCGTAGTGGTCGGCCCGGTAGGGGCTGCTGATCCCGGCGTCCTCCGCGGCCGACATCAGGTTCCGGTTCTCGATCTTGAAGCGCAGCGAGGCGTCGAGGAGGTCCAGCACCCGCTGCCGCGGCGCGGACCCGGGCGCGTCCCGTGCTTCGCGCACGTCGCGCTTGAGGGGTTCGAGGCGGGAGGCGATCACGGCACCGATCAGGCCGGCGCGGTCCCCGAAGCGCCGGAAGAGAGTGCCCTTGCCGACGCCCGCGGCCGTGGCGATGTCGTCCATCGACACGCTGTGGGGGCTGCTGCTGGAGGCGAAGAGGGCGTCGGCGGCGGCCAGTACGGCCTCTCGGTTGCGCAGGGCGTCCGCGCGCTCCGGCCGCTGGGTCACGGGTCCTCCTCCTGGTCTGCGGCCCGTCCGGGCCCCTGACCGGTTCATGATGTCCGACGGCCCGTGTGGTGCGGGGCGGGCCGCATCGTGTCGGCGGGCCAGTCGAAGATACGCGCTGTCGCGGGCGGGACGGCGCCCGGGTGTCGGCGGGCGCCGGACCCTTCCTCCTCGGCGGAGCGTCAGCCGCGCGGGGGCACCTCCCTCTCCGCGAAGGCGCGGAAGGTGCCCGGGGGGCGGCCGGTGAGGCGCAGGACGGTGTCCGTGGTGCGGTCCTCGGCGCCGGCCGCGATGGCCCGGTCCATGCCGGCCAGCATGGTGGCGAACTCCAGCGGGATCTCGGCCGCCCAGCGGTCGCGCAACTCCTCGAAGGTCAGGTGGCGGTGCGCGACGGCGCGGCCGGTGACCTGGCTGATGATCGCGGCGACGTCGTCGTGGCTCAGGGCCTCGGGGCCGGTCAGGACCAGGTCGGTGTCGGGGGACCGGGTGTCCGTCAGGGCGCGTACGGCGACTGCGGCGATGTCCTCGGCGTCGACGAACCCGACGCGGCCGTCGCCCGCGGCCGTCCGGATGGCGCCGGATTCGCGGATGCCGCGGGCGTGGGGCGCGTCGCCGGTGAAGTTCTGCATGAACCAGGAGGGCCGCAGGACCGCCCACTGCTCGACCAGGGCGGGCAGTTCCCGGTGGACCTGGCCCACGGCCGGACCGCCGGCGGGGATCGCCGAGGAGCTGAGCAGCACGGCGCGGCGCAGGCCCGTGGAGCCGGCCCGGCGGAGGAACGGCAGCATGACCGCGGCCGGGTCGGAGGAGCCGATGGGCGGGACGAGGTAGGCGCGGCCGATGCCGTCGAGGGCCTCGTCCCAGGTCGAGGGGTCGTTCCAGTCGAAACGGACGGCCCGTGCGCCCTCGACGGGGGTGGCGCCGCGGCCGGCGGCCCTGACCCGGTGGCCCTCGGCGAGGAGCCCGGCGGTGACGCGGCGGCCGGTGGTGCCGGTGGCCCCGATGACCAGGATGTCGTCGCGGTCGTTCATCGGTCCGTCCCCACGAGGCCGAGGCCGGGCCGCGCCACGGCGAGGGGGTTCCAGTAGTCGCGGTAGGAGGTGATGAGGCCGTCCTTCACGGTGACCACGGCGATGTAGGTCATCTCGAAGGGGCTGTCGGTCTTCACCGCGCATCTCGACCACGATCGTCCCGGGGGTGGTCGTCCGGTGGATCGTCACGTCGGGGAAGTCGTGGAGGTCGATGTGGTCGGGGTAGTCGCGCATGTAGTCCGCGACGGCCCGGCGGCCCTCCAGCCGGACGGGCCACCCCTCGGGTGCGAAGGGGAACTCCATGACGCCGTCCTCGTCCCACAGGGCGACCCAGCCGGAGATGTCCTTCTCCAGGAGCAGGCGCAGGCCGTGGCGGTAGAGGTCGGCGGGTTCCGTGGGGTCGGTCACGATCGGGCCTTCCGTTCTGCTCGGAGCCTCGGCGATCGCGGGCGGTCCCCCGCACCGCTCGCCGAACGCAAACGGACCAGCGGTCCGCATGAAGAGAGTATGCGGACCGCTAGTCCGTTTTGCAAGCGGAGGTCCGGCCCGGCCGCCCCGGGGCGGGGGGCTTGGCACCGGGCCCTGACGCGCCGCTGACGGGACGGCTACGCGATGTTGGCGCGTCCCCCGCCCGCTCCTCGCGCCTGCGCGCGTGCTGGCGACCATCGTGCTCGTGCTGCTGACCCTCTTCGGCGCGCACGGCGGCATCATGGCCCTCTCGCTTCTCTCCCGCCGCCGCCCCCACGTCCACGCCGGCTGACGTCGGGAATCCGGAAGGGCCCGGAGTCCCGACGCCGGCCGCGTCCGCCGGCCCGTGTCACACGCGGCCGCGGGCCGGGCGCCGCGGGCGCGTCCGGACTTCCGGTTCGAGGTGTCTGAGGAACGGCGCCGTGTCCTCAAGGGCCGCCGTGGCCCGCTGGTCCGCCGACGGAGTCCCGTCCGCCGGGGCGTCGAGCGCCGGAAGGCCGGCCCGGGCCGCGAAGGACGGCACGGGCGGTGAGGCCGGCACGGACGGTGCGGGCGAAGCCGCCGCCGTGTCCGGCCGCCCCTGCCCGCTCGGGTTCGCATCCGCCTCCGGCACCGCCCGACGGCGGTCCGCCTCGAAGGTCAGGAGCAGGTCCGCCGCGACGCTCACCGCGATCGTGGCGGGTTCCTTGCCGGTGATCGCGGTCAGTCCGATCGGGGTCTTGATCCTGTCGATGGTGGCGGCGTCGTGACCGCCCTCGGTGGACAGGCGCTGCCGGAACCGCGTCCATTTGGCGGACGAGCCGATCAGCCCGATCGAGCCGAGGCCGGGCGTGCGCAGAGCGGCGTCGCACAGGGCCGCGTCCTCGGCGTGATCGTGCGTCATGATCAGGACGTGGGTGCCGGGCGGCAGCTCCGCGAGCACCTCTTCCGGAAGGAGGGGCGTGTGGCGCACGTGGACCTGCGCCATCGCGTCCCCCAGCACGCCGAGCCGCTCGTCGGTGAGCATGTCGGCGCGGCTGTCGACCAGGTACAGATCGAGGTTCTGGCGGGCGAGGATGCGCGCCAGCTCCAGTCCGACGTGCCCGACGCCGAAGACCGCCACCGCCTGGACCACCGGCAGTGGTTCGAGCAGTACGGTCACGGCCCCGCCGCAGCATTGCACGCCGTGGCGGCCGGTGACCTTGTCGTTCAGGGCGAACTCCATCAGCTCCGGCTCCGGGTCGGGCGCGCCGTTCAGCTCGCGCGCCCGGTCGATGGCGACGGCCTCGATGTTGCCGCCGCCGATCGAACCCCAGGTGTCGGTGAGTCCCACGACGAGTTTGGCACCGGCCCGGCGGGGCGCGTGGCCGCGCACGGTCGCGACGGTCACGAGCACGCCGGGTTCCCGGCGAGCCCGCAACCGCGCGACCGCGGCCACCCACGTCATGTCAGGCATTGCTCAAAACGCTTGCGTCGGCGGGGACCTCGCTGCCGTCGGGCGCGTGACCCTCGTGCAGCGCGCCGCCCTTGCGGGCCGCTTCGATCGCCCAGTACACCGCCTCCGGCGTCGCCGGAGCGCCGAGTTCCACGCTCGCTCCGGCGGGCCCGAACTCCGCTGCGGCCTGCCGCAGCGCCTCGCGCACCGCGAACGCCAGCATCAGCGGAGGCTCGCCCACCGCCTTGGACCCGTAGACCGCGCCCTCCTCGGTGGCGTTCTCCATCAGCCGGACGTTGAACTCCTCGGGCATCTCCGAGAAGCTCGGCAGCTTGTAGGTGCTCGCCGCCTGTGTCAGCAGCCGGCCACGGTTCGGACCGTCACTGGTGTCCCAGCGCATGTCCTCCAGCGTGAGCCAGCCCGCGCCCTGCACGAAGCCGCCCTCGACCTGACCGATGTCGATCAGCGGGGAGAGGCTGTCGCCGACGTCGTGCACGATGTCCACGCGCCGCATCTTGTACTTGCCGGTGAAGCCGTCCACCTCGACCTCGCACGCGGCGACGCCGTAGGAGAAGTACTTGAACGGGGAGCCCTGGAAGGCCTTCGCGTCCCAGTGCAGACCCTCGGTCCGGTAGAAGCCGGACGCCGACAGCTGGACCCGCTGGAAGTAGGCGGTGCGCACCAGGTCGTCCCAGGCCAGCTCCTTGTCGCTGCCGAGGATCCGTGCCACGCCCTCGACGATGCGCACGTCCGAGGCGTTCCCGCCCAGCTGGGTGCCGGCGACCTGCAGCAGCCGCCCGCGGATCTGCTCGCAGGCGTTCTTCACCGCGGCGCCGTTGAGGTCCGCCCCGGAACTGGCCGCGGTGGCCGAGGTGTTGGGCACCTTGTCCGTGCGCGTCGGAGCCAGCCGCACCTTGTGCAGCGGGATGCCCAGCGTGGTCGCGGCCACCTGCAGCATCTTGGTGTGCAGGCCCTGTCCCATCTCGGTGCCGCCGTGGTTGATCAGGACGGAGCCGTCCTTGTAGACCAGCACCAGTGCGCCGGCCTGGTTGAAGGCGGTGAGGTTGAACGAGATGCCGAACTTGATCCCGGTGAGCGCGAGCGCCCGCTTGGTGTGCGGGTGCGCGGCGTTGAAGGCCGCGATCTCACGCTTGCGGTCGGCGACGGCCGCGTCGTCCTGGACCTGCCGCCAGATGGTGGAGATCCGTTCCGGCTGGGGGACCGGCTGACCGTACGGCGTCGAGTGGCCCTGCCGGTAGAAGTTGCGCTCGCGCAGCTCCATCGGGTCCAGGCCGAGCAGCGGCGCGCACCGGCCGAGGATGTCCTCGATCACCAGCATGCCCTGGGGTCCGCCGAAGCCGCGGAAGGCGGTGTTGGACGTCTTGTTGGTCTTGGCGATGCGACCGGCGACGCGGGCGTTGGGGATCCAGTACGTGTTGTCGATGTGGCACAGCGCGCGGGCCACCACCGGCTCGGACAGGTCCAGGCTCCAGCCGCCGTCGGCGGTCAGGGTGGCGTCCAGGGCCTGGATGTGGCCGTCGGCGTCGAAGCCGATCTTCCAGGTGGCGTGGAAGCCGTGGCGCTTGCCGGACATCGTCAGGTCCTGGGTCCGGTTGAGCCGCACCCGCACCGGACGCCCGGTCAGCTTCGCGCCGAGGGCGGCGATGGCCGCGAACCCGTGCGGCTGCATCTCCTTGCCGCCGAAGCCGCCGCCCATCCGCAGGCACTGCACGGTCACTTCGTGACTGTGCAGGCCGAGGACGTGCGCGACGATCTCCTGCGTCTCCGAGGGGTGCTGGGTGCTGCTCTGGATGAACAACTGCCCGGCCTCGTCGACGTGGGCCAGCGCCGCGTGCGTCTCCAGGTAGAAGTGTTCCTGGTCGGAGAACTGGAACTCACCCGTGAACACGTGCGCGGAATCGGCGAAGCCGGCGTCGATGTCTCCGGCCACCATCAGCGGCCGGGCGCCGTGGAAGCTCTCGGCCGCGATCGCGTCCTGCAGCGTGATCAGGGACGGCTGTTCGTCGAGTTCGACCTCGACGGCCGCCGCACCGAGCCGGGCCGCCTCCAGGGTCTCGCCGAGCACCCAGGCGACCGCGTGGCCGTGGAACATGACCGTGTCGGGGAACAGCGGCTCGTCGTGCTTGATGCCGGCGTCGTTGACACCGGGCACGTCCGCCTCGGTCAGCACGCGGACCACACCGGGTACGGCCAGCGCGGGCTCGGTGCGCAGCGCGGTGATCCGGCCGTGGGTCTTCATGACCTGGACCGGGTAGGCGTGCAGCACGTCCTTGGTGCGGTGCACCAGGTCGTCCGTGTAGAGAGCGGTGCCGGTGACGTGCAGGGTGGCGCTCTCGTGCGGCATGGAAACGCCGACGACAGGCTTTTCGGGGATCTCGGACAAATGGCTCACGACGACACCGCCTCGGTGGTTTCTGCGTACAGCTTCAGCAGGCTCTGGCCGAGCATCGCGGAGCGGTAGCCCGCGCTTGCGCGGTGATCGCTCATCGGGGTGCCCTGGGCCTTCAGCACCTCGGCCGCGGCCTCGACGGTCTCCGCCGTCCACGGCTCGCCCTCCAGGAGGGCCTCGGTGGCGAGGGCGCGGATCGGGGTGGCGGCGACGCCGCCCAGGCCGATGCGCGCCTTGCGGACGATTCCGTCCTCGATGTCGAGGGAGAAGGCGACCGCCACGCTGGAGATGTCGTCGAAGCGCCGCTTGGCGATCTTGTGGAACGCCGTGACCGGCGACAGCGGCAGCGGGACGCGCACCGCGCGGATCAGCTCGCCGGGACGGCGCACGCTCTGCCGGTAGCCGGTGAAGTAGTCCGCCAGCGGGACCTCGCGCTCGCCGTCGGCGTCGGCGAGTACCAGTGACGCCTCCAGCGCGAGCAGCACCGGCGGGCTGTCGCCGATGGGGGAACCGGTACCCAGGTTGCCGCCGAAGGTCGCGCTGTTGCGGATGAGCCGCGACGCGAACTGCGGGAACAGTTCCGCCAGCAGCGGGACGCTGCCGTCGAGGCGGCGCTCGATCTCGGTGAGCGTCAGTGCCGCTCCGATCTCGATGTGGTCGGATTCGACCCGCAGCTCACGGAGCTCGGGGAGCCGGTCGACCGCGACCACGCAGTCCGCCCGTCGGGAGCGGATGTTCACCTCCACGCCCCAGTCGGTGCTTCCGGAGACCACGACCGCCTCGGGCCGGTCGCGCAGCAGTCGCGCGGCTTCGGCCAGGGTGCCCGGCCGCAGGAACACGCTGTCGTCCTGCTCGTACTCGGTGGCCGCGGGCTCCGGCGGGGCCTGGTCGCGGCGCTGCGCCAGGACGTCGTCCTCGGCGGGCGAGCCGACGGCGAAGGCGGCGTCGCGGATCGGACGGTAACCGGTGCAGCGGCACAGGTTCCCGCTCAGGGAGTGCAGATCGAAACCGTTCGGACCGTGCTCGGCGTCGGCCTCGGCCTCGGCCGCGTCAGAGGATTCCGCGTGCGCGCAGCGGTCCGGCCGGTAGTACTCGGAGGCCATGCTGCAGATGAATCCCGGCGTGCAGTAACCGCACTGGGAGCCGCCGCGGACGGCCATCTCCTCCTGCACGGGGTGCAGGGCGGTCGGCGTGCCCGATTCGTCGACGGTGGCGAGGCCCTCGGAGGTGATGACCTCCTGGCCGTCGAGCGACGCGACCGGGACCAGGCAGGCGTTGACCGCCACCCAGTCGGTGGGCTTGTTCACCCCGGGACGGGCCACCAGGACCGAACAGGCGCCGCATTCACCCTCGGCGCAGCCTTCCTTGGTTCCGGTCAGGCCGCGATCGCGCAGGAAATCCAGCACCGTGGTGTGGGGTGCGGCCGGTGCGATGGGGGTTTCTTTTCCGTTGACCGTAATGCGCGCCGCTACCATGGCACGTCCCCATTTCGGCGCGCGATTGACCTGACTATCCTAGTCGCCATTTCATGAGCTTTCTATTTCAGTGGCGCAGCTCGAAAAACCCGGAGCGCAGCAGAGCAGCACGCACGACGTGCCGTAAAGGGTGAAAAGAGGTGGAGAGATCCGGGGCCGCGATCGGGCACGCCGGGAGGGGGGCTGTTCAGCAGCCGTGTGCTACACGACCGGGAGCCCAGGCGACCTGGTGAGCGGGGCGAGGCGCTGCGGAGATGGTGGACATCCGACTTCGCCTCCTTCCGGTTGCTCACGAGTCGCTGCGCTCGAATTTACGACGCCGTAGGTTCATCGGTCAAGCCTGACGTGGGTCGATTCCATGAAGGAAGACCACTTCCGGCCCCGGGTTTTCGTACGCGCAACCAGTCGTGTCCACACCCGCACCGTTGGTTGACTGCCTTCCCCACCCCCGAGCAGGTGGTGGAGGCGTCCCCGGGCGTCCCCTCAGGCGGCCGGGACCTCCTCCGCCGGCAGCCGCCCCGTGCGCACCGCGTCGAGCAGTGCCCGGTGGTCGCGCTCGTTCTGGTCGGCGTAGGCCTCCGCGAACGTCACGAGGGCCCGGTCGAAGGCGTCGCCGCCGCCCAGGTAGGCGGCGATCGCGATCCGGTCGCCGGACCGGGCGTGCGCGCGTGCCAGGGTGAGGCCGCAGACGCCGCCGAACGTCTGCAGCTGCAGGGGCGTCATCGTCTCCGGCATCGCGATGCCCTTCCAGTCGCGCAGCTGGCGCACGTAGAAGTCGCGGCGCCTGCCGTCGAACCCGTCGACCCGCTCCCAGCCGAGGAACATGTCGCTCGTGGCCTGCATCAGCCGCTGTCCCGCGACCACGCGTTCACCCTGGTTGCGGTAGAGGCTCGCCCCGAGGTGTTCGGCGAGCACGGAGCTGTCGGCCTCCTTGGCCTGGAGGAACAGCGGGTCGCCGCCGTCCCGGCCGAGGAGCAGGATGATCCAGCACCGGGTGCCGACGCTGCCGACCCCGACCACCTTGCGGGCGACGTCCACCAGCTGGTAGTCGGCCAGCAGATGCCGCCGGTCGCTCGGCAGCGTGATCGCGTACCGCTCGATGAGCCCCCTGAACCGGCGCTCCAGCGCGGTGCGTTCGGCGTCCGGCAGCAGGTCGGAGATCGGTACCAGCAGTGGGGGGTCCGCGGCGATCCTGGGCCGGGCGTCCACCATCCGCGTGAGCTTGTCGAAGACCTGGAGGGTGTCCCGGGACCTCGCCTTCGCCAGGGCGCGGTCCAGTTTCTGCCGGCCTTCCTTGCGGAGCCGGCCGGAGACGAGGTCCTTGAGGCGGGCGTCGTCGATCTTCGTGTACCAGACGTCGAGGTTGCGCATGCCGGCGAACCGGATCATCGCCTCGCGGTACGAACGCACGGTGCCGGCCACGATGCGGGCGCGCTCGGCGTCGTCGAAGCCGTTGGCCCGCGCGGCGATCACGAAGCTCGCCGACAGGCGTTTGACGTCCCATTCCCAGGGGCCGGGCAGGGTCTCGTCGAAGTCGTTGATGTCGAACATCAGCCCCCGCTCCGGCGAGGCCAGCAGCCGGAAGTTCAGCAGGTGCGCGTCTCCGCACAGCTGGGCGGTGATTCCCGAGTCGGGAGTGCCGGCCAGGTCGGAGGCCATGATCGCGGCGGCGCCCCGGTAGAACCGGAACGGGGACTCGGTCATCCGGCCGTAGCGGATCGGCACCAGTTCCCGGACCCGCGTCGCGGACTGGGCCTCAAGGATCTTGAGCGGGTCCGGTCTGTTCGGAGCGGGCTCGTACGCGGCGTGCCCCGAGCGCGGTGAGCGCCGCCGGGCCTCCTTGCCGAGTGCCGCACGTTCCTCGGGAGTGGCGTGAAGTGACGCGCGCATCGCCGTGGTCGCCTGCTGGGACATCCAGGCCCTCCTGCCCGGCCCTGTGGCCGTCGAGTCGCTCGGGTCACGGGCCGGAGCGGCGCCGTGGCCTGTCTCTGCGCCGACGCCCCCGCTCCGTCACCGATGCGGGGGCGGGGCCGCTCTCAGCGCCGGGCCTCGGCCTCGGCCTCGGCGTCGGCGACCGCGATGGCGACGCCGAAGGCAGAGGTGAGGTTGCCGGCCGCCGTCATGACGCGCGCGGTTCCCACGATCGGGGCGATGGCGACCAGGACGTCCTGCAGCTGTTCCGCGGTCACGCCCGACCTCACGGCGGGGTCTATGTGGGCCAGGTAGGAGATCGGGGGAGCGTCCGAGGCGGCGAGGGCCGCGATACGCGTGAGGATGAGCATGTCCGGAGCCAGCCCGCACCGTTCGAGCGAGTCGACCGTCATGGCGGCGAGGGTGTCCAGGACCGGGGTTTCGGATGCAGTGGCCATTCCGGGTGCCTTCCCGTGTGCCCCGACGCCGAGCCCGGGAGGGCTGGTTGCGGGAAGCATCGGGCATCCCGCGGGCGCCGGGCCTCCCTCAACCGTAGGTCCGCCCGGCGCACCCCGCACGGCATCCCGTCCGACCACGGCGGAAGGGCTGCGGAACCCGGCACGCCCGGTTCCGCATGGCGCTCCCCGGGGAGGCACCCCAGAATGGGATGGCCGCACATCCGGGGGGCGAGCGGGAAGACGTATCCGCTTCCCGCGATGCCGTAGGGACGCAGGTGATGACACATGTGCCGATGGCTCGCGTACTCGGGGACGACCATGCTGCTCGACACCATCCTGTACAAACCGGCCCACTCGCTGATCGACCAGAGCCTGCACTCCAAGCTCGGTGTGGAGACCACGAACGGTGACGGGTTCGGAGTCGGCTGGTACGCCGAGGGCAACCCCAGTCCGGCGCTCCTCAGGGACGTCGGTCCCGCCTGGAACAACCGCAACCTGCGGGAGATGGCGGACCACGTCCGTTCCCACCTGTTCTTCGCCCACATCCGGGCGTCGACCGGGACGGCGGTGCAGCAGTCGAACTGCCACCCGTTCCGCAACGGCCGCTGGATGTTCATGCACAACGGCGCCATCAACGGTTTCCACCTCATGCGCCGTGACCTCACGATGCTCGTCGACCCCGCGCTGTACGCCGACATCGGGGGGACCACGGACTCCGAGGTGATGTTCTACCTCGCCCTCACCTTCGGCCTCGACCAGGACCCGCCCACCGCCGTCGCCCGGATGGCGGGGGTCGTGGAACGCGCCGGACACGACCACGGGGTGGAGTTCCCCCTCCAGATGACGGTCGCGGTCACCGACGGCGAAACCGTGTGGGCCTTCCGCTACTCCAGCCAGCGCGCGTCCCGGTCCCTCTTCTACAGCAGCCGGGTGGACGCGCTGCGCCGGCTGCACCCCGATGTCGCCTTCCTCCAGGAGGTCTCCGACGAGACCCGTCTCGTCGTTTCCGAACCCCTCGGGGACCTGCCCGGTGCCTGGCACGAGGTACCGGAGAGCAGTTACGGCATCGTGCGGGCCGGAGCGGACGGGCTGTTCCCCTTCACCCCGGCGGCCGTCTGACCAGGCCGAGGCCGGGGTCCTCGATTCCCGAGAGCCGCTGCCATGGTGCTCGACCTGCTCCTCATCGGTTTGGCCGTGACGCTGTTCCCGCTGCCCATCATGGCCTTCGTGCTGGTGGTGTCCGGGTCCCGCGGCGTGCGCAACGGCCTTGCGTTCATCTTCGCCTGGCTGGCGTGCCTGGTGTCCGTGATCGCGCTCGTCCTGCTCCTCACCGGCGGCCAGCCACCGCCGCCGCGCTCGCCCCCCTCGATCGCAGCGCTCGTGGCCACGCTGGTCATCGGGCTGGGCCTGGTCGTGTACAGCCAACACCGGAGGCGCCTGAGCCGCCGCCGTAAGGCGACCGGCCCGGAGCAGGCCGCACAGGGGGCCGAACAAGGGGCCGCGCAGGAGGGAGCCACGGTTTCCGCCACCGATTCGTCCGTGACCTCCCGGGTGGACGAGGCCACCGGATGGTCCGCCGCGGGCCTCGCCGTGCTCCTCCAGCCCTGGGGGATGGTCAGCGCCGCCGCCGCCACCGTCGTGCAGGCCGACCTCTCCCACGCCCGGTCCTTCCTGGCCCTCATGGCCTTCTGCGTCCTGGCCACCTCGACCCTGCTGGCCATGGAGCTGTACATGGTGTTCTCACCCCGGAAGGCCCAGAGCGTCCTGCTGGGCCTGCGCGGCTGGCTGGAGCGCCACAAGGACCCGGCGATCGTCGTCACCTGCCTGCTCCTGGGGCTGTGGCTCGTCGCCAGGAGCCTCTACCAGCTCACCGGAACGGGCTGATCCGAGCCCTGCACGCCCCGCGCCGCGGCCACGGAGCGGAGGTGCGGCCCCGCTGGGCGGGTGCTGCAATGAGAACAGGATCACGTCCGGCCATCGATGCGTTTCCCCAGCCTGACGAAGCCAGGAGCATTCATGAACGACGACATCGAAGACATGGGCCCCGTCGACTACGTGGTCGTCGAGTTCCCCGGAAACCGGATGACGGGCGAGGCGTTCCCCTTGCTGATCGATCTGGTGGACAAGGGCCTCATCCGAATCCTCGACCTCCGTTTCGTGCGGAAGGACGCCGACGGAACCGTCACCGCCCTCGAAATCGAGGGCCTCGACCAGGACGACGCGGATTCCGTGAGCCTGTCCGTCTTCGACGGCGTCTCGTCCGACCTGCTCGGCCAGGACGACCTCGACGAAGCCGGCCAAGCACTCCAGCCGGGCAACGCGGCCGCGGTCCTCGTCTACGAGAACCGGTGGGCCGCACCCTTCGCCCGGGCCCTGCGGCGCGCCGGCGCGCAGATGGTGGCGAGCGGCCGCATCCCCGTGCAGGCCATCCTCGCTTCCCTCGACGCGGACGAAGCGGGAGAGGGCGGGTAGCCGCGCGGCGGGCCGTCATCGCGGGTGCCCACCGGTGGAGGGAGCGTCCCTCCACCGGTGGGCACCCGTTTCGGCCGTCCGTTCAGCCGCCGAGGAGCTTGCTCTTCTGCTGCGCGAACTCCTCCTCGGTCAGGAGTCCCTGCTCCTTCAGCGCTCCGAGTTCCTTGAGCTGGTCGATCCTGCTGCTCATGTCGTCCGCCATCGTCGGAGCGGGAGCGGGAGCGGGAGCGGGCGGAGGGGGAGGGGCAGCCGCGGCGGCCTGCTGCTGCTGTTGGGCTTCCTGCTCGGCCCACCGGCCGCCCTGCCGACGCGAAACGCGGTTGGAGACCGCCGTCGCCGTACCGGCGACCACCGCGGTCCGCGCGATTCCTCGAAGAAGACCAGGCACGTCGTTCTCCCTTGCTGACGGGGCCGGCCCGGCGGTCCGGGCGTCGGCCCTCCATTTCCCTCCAGCATGGCACCTGCGTCCGGGGCACGCCGCGCCACGGACGCCCGGACCGCCCGCCCGGCCCCCGATCCGCCGCGCGCGCCGGGCGGCGGGGCCCCGACGCCGTTCCGCGGTGGAGCGCCGGGCGGGTGAAGGCGGCGCGGCGCCACGGCCGCGTCCGCGCGCCGGGCACCGTCGGCGGTCCGAGCATGGGCAGACACAGCAGCCCGGCCGTCAGGAGCCCCTCCCCGTGCTCGAACGCAAGCAGTGCAAGGACCGCACCGAGGTCACCTTCGTCCTGCCCGCCAACACCCCGCCCGGCCCCGTCAGCGTGGTCGGTGACTTCAACGACTGGCAGCCCGGCACCCACACCCTGGCCCCGCGGCGCGACGGCATGCGCGCCGTCACCGTCGCCCTGCCGGAGAAGAGCGTGCACTCCTTCCGCTACCTGGCCGCGGGCGACTACTGGTTCAACGACGAGAGCGCCGACGACCACGACGGGACCAACAGCCGCCTGCGCACCTGAAGGCCGCTCGGTCCGTGCCCCGGCCGACGACTCACTCGGTGCTCTCGTCGGCGGTGATCAGGGCCGCCAGTGCCGGCAGGCCGGCCTCGGCCAGCGCCCGGCGCTGGCGGTCGGCCGCCGTGCCCCGCTGGAGCAGCCGGTGGAGGAGCGAGCTCACCTCGCGGTAGTCACCGCTCTCCTCCAGAGCGGGGGCGATGTGGCCCAGCAGCATGCACAGCACGTCGCCGCTGCTCCGCAGCCGGCCCTGCGGGTCCATCAGCGTGCCCGCCATCCCGTGCCGGGCAGCGTGCCACGTCGCGGCCTGCAGCAGCTCGGACCGGCACAGCGCCGGAGCGGCTCCCGCCTTCTCCTCGGCGATCGCGGTGGCGGCGAGCGCGCGGACCACCCCGGCCAGCATCACCGCGTCGTCCGCCTCCAGCTGCACGTCACAGCAGCGCACCTCGACGGTCGGATACCGCTCCGAGAGACGGGCGTGCCAGTACAGCTGCCCCCGGTCGGGGACCAGTCCAGATTCCAGCAGCGCGTCGGCCCGTGCCTCGTAGTCCGTGAGTCCCGCGAAGTACGGTGCGGGGCCACTGACCGGCCATCGGCCGAAGATGATCGTGCGCCAGCTGGCGAAGCCGGTGTCCCGGCCGTCCCAGAGGGGCCCGTTCGCGGAGAGCGCCAGCAGCGTCGGGAGCCAGACGCGCAAGCGGTTCAGGACGGCCACTCCGGTCTCCCGGTCGGGCATCCCCACGTGGACGTGCATGCCGCAGATCAGCTGCTCGTCGACCAGCAGCCGGGCCTCTCCCCGCATCTTCAGATACCTCGCCGTGCCCGTGATCGGCACGGGGAGGGCGCCCCTGACCGGCGCGGTGGCCGAGATCGCGACGCGGCAGCCGTTCGTCTGCGCGGCGGAGGCGACCGCGTGCCGCAGCCGCAGGAGGTGACCGCCCACCTCCTCCAGGGCCGTGCACACGGGGGTGGCGACTTCGATCTGCGCCTGGAGCAGTTCGTCCTGGACCTCCTGCTCGTCCGCGATCGGTGCCAGCCGGGCCGAGGCGCGCACCTCCTGCACGAGCGGAGTGGGCAGGAGCGTATCCGGGTCGACCAGCAGGTACTCCTCCTCGACCCCAACAGTGATCATGCCGGGTGCCTACCCCGAACCTGCCGCGATCACCCAGGTAAAGGAGTATTTCGGCGCAATGGTGCACAAGCCGCCGGTCCGTGTGGCGGTGCGGGGCGGCGCGGTCCCGCACGGGAGGGATCCGGAGGCCCGGCGCCCGCCCGCCTACGCCGCCCCGGCGACCAGCAGCTCGCCGACGGTGTCCGCCAGGACCTCGCGGCCCGAAGCGGGCATCCCGGCGTCCGTGACGAAGCAGTCGATGCGGTCGAGCGGGGCGAATCCGCTCAGCGCCACCGTCCCCCACTTGGTGTGGTCGGCGACGACCGCCACCCGGCGGGCCGCCCCGATCAGGGTCCGGTTGGTCTGTGCCTCCGCCAGGTTCGGGGTGGTCAGCCCGGCCTCCTCGCTGACGCCGTGCGCGCCCAGGATCAGCAGGTCGACATGGAGGGAGGAGATCACCAGCTCGGCCAGCGGGCCGACGAGTGCGGCGGACGGGGTGGGGGCGCCGCCGGTCAGCAGCAGGGTGGGGACCGCGGCCTCCCCGCGGTCGCGGGACGCGGACCGGACCAGTTCGGCGACCGGCAGGGAATTGGTGAGCACGGTCAGCCGCGGGACGTCCAGCAGCCGGGCGGCCACCGCGCACGCGGTGGTGCCGGCCGAGACCGCGACCACGCTGCCCGGCTCGACCAGGGAGGCGGCCGTCTCCGCGATGGCCGCTTTGGCGGGCCCGGCCAGCGCGGCCTTGGCGTCGAACCCCGGTTCCTCGACGCGGGTTCCGGGAGCCGCGACGGCGCCCCCGTACACCTTCTCGACCAGGCCGCGCGCCGCGAGCGCGTCCAGATCCCGGCGGACCGTCATGTCGGACACGGCGAGGCGTTCGACGAGCTCGGCGACCCGTACCGCACCGTCGCGGCGCACCGCCTCCAGGATGAACGCGCGTCTTTGCTGGGCCAGTTGCATGGCGCCAACATAACACGCGGATCTGTTGATTTGTGAGGGTTTGTGTTTATTCTTGGTTGAATTCTCGTGCGGGGGCGGTGCTCGCCCGTACGACGAGTTCCGGTTCGACCGACGCCGGCGCGGGCATGGCGGCGGGGTCCGCGATGTGACGCAGCAGCCGCGCCACGGCCAGGGCTCCCATCTGGGCGAACGGCTGCGCGACGGTGGTCAGGGGCGGGGTGCAGTACTCGGCCAGCTCGATGTCGTCGACGCCGACGACGGAGATGTCCTCGGGGACCCGCCTGCCGAGCTCGTGCAGGGCCCTGATCACCCCGAAGGCCATCTCGTCGCTCGCCACGAAGACGGCGGTGACGTCCGGGACGCGGCCCAGGACTACGGGCCGCTGCTCGGCCAGGGCAAGGGCATCCTCGGCGGGGTGCGCGTGGACCGCCGCCTGGTCCACGGCTGGACCATGCACCGGCTCCCCCTCGACGAGTGGACGCCGGCGGACGTCGCCGCGGCCCCTTCGCTCGCCGCGGCGTCCGCGTCCGGCGCGGCGGCGGGGTTCGCCACCGCCCGGCTGACCGTGGACGAGCCGGCCGACACCTTCGTCGCCCTGCCCGGATTCGGCAAGGGATTCCTCTGGGCCAACGGCTTCCTGCTCGGCCGCTACTGGGAAGCGGGGCCGCAGCGCACGCTCTACCTGCCCCGCCCCCTGCTGCGGGCGGGACGGAACACGCTCACCGTGCTCGAACTCCAACACCTCGGTGAACGCGTCGAGTTGTGCGACCGGTCCGATCTCGGCCCGACGGAGGAGTTCGTCGAGACGTTCGACTGACGGGCCGGCCGTCCGCCCCGTCCGCACGGGGGCCGGTATTCCCCACACACGGCAGCCCCGCAACGGACGCGGGCCGGCGACACGAAGAAGGAGGAGCTGTGTCAGCCTCTCGGAACAGACTCGCGGGCGCGTGCGTCGCGGCGGCGCTGGCCCTGGCCGGCGCCGGCCTCGGCGCACCGGCCGTGGCCGCCCCACCCGCGCAGGCGGCCCCGCCGGCCGCCGCCTTCACCGTCACGGTCGGTCCGAAGGGGCCCTGGACCCAGCCGGACGACACCCCCGCCGTCCCCTACCTCGACAAGGACGGCACCTTCGACTACCAGCAGTCCCACGCGCTCTACGGCGCCTCCGACCCGCGCAAGTGGACCTTCTACACCGGCACGGACCTCGACACGGCCACCCGGTCGGGCCGGATCAGCGACGCGGTGAACCCCGCCGACAGCAGGGACAGGAACAACGACACCACCTGGCGCTGCAACAGCAGCCCCACCGGAGTCGAGTCCACCGCCGCACCGGCCGGATCGGGCTACTCACAGCGCAACTTCTGCGACCTGACGGGCGTGTGGGTCGACCCGGACACCGGCGACTGGTACGGCCTGGTCCACAACGAGTTCACCCCGCAGCCCTTCGGCGACAGCTCCCGCTTCGACGGGATCGACTACGCGGTCTCCACCGACCAGGGCCGTACCTGGGCCGTCAAGGACCACGTCATCACCTCCCCGTACAGCACCGCCCGCGGCGACACCACGGCGTTCCCCCAACAGACCTACCACTACGGCGACGGTGACCCGCGCCTGTTCACCGACACCGCCTCGGGCTACTTCTACGTCTTCTACGGTTCGAGGATCGTGGACAAGGGCAGCGGCTGGGAGACGTTCCACGCGCACGTGGCCCGGGCCCCGATCGCGGACAGGATGGCGCCCGGATCCTGGCAGAAGTGGTACGACGGGGCCTGGTCCCAGCCCGGTGTCGGAGGCCGCGAGAGCAACATGGTGCCGGTCGACTCCGCGAGCGCCACCGGATACACCCCCGCCGACCGGGAGTACGATCCGGCCACCACCGGGACGGCGGGCCAGCAGGTCGCGGCCGGCGCCATGCCCCCGACCTCGCCGCTGTTCGTCATGGACATCACCTACAACGCCCACCTCGGCCTCTACGTGGCCGAGCCGCAGGCGGTGAAACAGGACGGAACGGCACCCCAGCAGTTCTACGTCACCGACAACCTCGCCACGCAGAAGTGGCGCCTGATCGGCGACACCGGGAGCCACACCAACGCGTCCTGGTACCGGTGGTTCCTCGACAGCGCGAACAGGACGGCCTCGGGCATCGTCGGCAAGGACTTCCGCACCTACTGCTCGTTCGGATGCTCGAACGGCGCCTCGTCCGAGTACGTCAACGTCTCGATCACCACCCCCACCCCCGCCGCGCCGCTCGACACCGGCAAGGCCTACCGGATCGGCGCGGCCGGCCGCGTCCTCGCCCAGGCCGCCCCGGGCGGCACCGCCACCACGTCCCGGGCCACCGCCACCGGTTCGGCCCTGGAATCCTGGATCTTCAGCAGCGGCGGTGACGGCAGCTACCGCATCACCAACGCGGCCACCGGGGGACTGCTGGGCGTCGACTCCACCTCCACGGCGCAGCGCGCCTGGGGTACGAAGCCCACCGTCACCGCACCCGGATCCGGCGGCCCCGACGTCGGCCGGCAGTGGTGGGTCGTTCCCGGCACCTCCGCCGACGGCGGCGCGCGCACCGGTACCTACCGCCTCGTCAACCGGTACAGCGGACTGGTCATCGCCATGTCGGCCACGGCCTCCCGGCAGGCCGAGACCACACCGGTCCGCTCCTGGACCGACACCGGTGGCGCGGCGGGCGGCGGGCGCACGGCGGCCGAACAGACCCTGACCCTCACGGCAGTGGGACCCGCACCCGGCTCCCTCGACGGCACCCGCACGCTCGTTTCCGGTGGCCAGGCCCTCGACGACCCCGACCACAGCACCACCGCGGGCACCCAGCTGATCACCTACACGCCCCACACCGGCGCCAACCAGAGGTGGAACCTCACGCGGCAGCCGGACGGCTCGTACGAGATCGTCAACGCCGAGTCCGGCCTCTGCGCCGACATCAGCGGCGGTTCCACCGAGGCGGGTGCCAAGGTGATCCAGTGGACCTGCCACGGCGGCACCAACCAGCGCTGGACCGTCGTCCGCGGCCGGGACGGCACCCACACGGTCGCATCGCTGAAGAGCGGGCTGCTCCTCACCACCGCCTCCACGGCCGCCGGCTCCCCGGTCACCCAGCAACCGGACACCGGATCGCCCCTCCAGCACTGGACGATCACCTGACCGAAAACCCGGTCAAGAAACGGTTGGGGCGCATGAGTCGTGCCGAAGGGGGGTACAGGTAGCTACGGGCCCCTGCCCCGCGTCGGCCCTGGCCGTGAAGTGGAGGCGAGCTTCGGATGACCGAAGGCACGATTCCCTACATCTCCTCGGCGCGCGTCACCGTGCTGGGTGTGCAGCCCGGGGACCCGCCGTTCCGCATCGTGGAGATCGACGGCGAGGTCTTCAGTACCGCAAGATCCATGATGGACGTCCTCCTCTCGGCGGCCTCCGCCGGTTTCACGATCCACGACCTGGACGATCCCGGGGAGGTCAGGTGGGTCGGAGGCGGGAAGTTCCACTGGAGCCTCGCCGAGGCGAGCTGACCGCCCCGTCCGGGCCGAGCAGGGTACGGATGAGCCCCGTGGCGGGCAGCGCCGGGTGGAGGTAGACGTCCTCACGGCGCTGCTCGACCGCCGCCAGGAGGGCGTGGAAGGTGTCCCGCGCCTCCTCCCGGCGTCCCGCGTGGTGCTGTGCCTGGCCCAGCAGGCCCAGGTGGAGGGGGTGGCGCAGCAGGGTCCTGGAGCCGCGCAGCCGGTCCATCGAGGCGTGCATCAGGGCCAGGCCCTCCGCCTCCCGGGCGGAATGCGTCAGGCCCCAGCCTTCGAGCAGGCCGAGCATGGCCTTCCAGTAGAGCAGCCCGTGCTCGCCCGCGAGCCGGACCCCCTCGGCACCCGAGGCCAGCGCCGTGCCGGCGTCGCCCTCCCAGGCCGCCACGACCGCGTCCACGTAGAGGGCGAAGCAGCGGTCCGAGGGTCTGCTGTCGAACGTGGTCAGGCGCAGCAGTTCGCGGCGGCGTGCCGTGGCGGTCGGGCGGTCGCCCAGGAGCCAGTGGGTGAAGGCGTTGTAGGACCGGCAGGAGACGCGCGGGTCGTGCTGGAAGGTCCGGGCCAGGGAATGGCCGTCGCGGGCGTACCGGTCCGCCATCTCGACGCCGTGCTCCAGCTCGGCCAGGGCCTGCGGCAGCATGCCCCGCACGTGCAGCACGATGCCCTCCCCGTACGCCGCTCCGAGCACCGCCACCGGCTCGGAGCCGCGGCGCGAGATGTCCCGCAACAGGCCGGAGAACTGCCGTGAGGCGTCGTAGCGGCCGGTGACCAGGTAGGCCGCGCACAGCGCCCAGAGCACCGACGGGCTCTCCGGGGCCCGCGTCACCGGATTGAGCGCCCGGCCGTGCGCGAGCGCCGCCTCGGCCTCCGGATGGCCGTAGCCGCGCGTGGTGGCCAGGACCTGGCCGAGCTGGATGTGCAGTTGCTGTTCGAGGCGTACGGTCGCGGTCTCGTCCGGGGGCAGGAAGCCGATCAGGTGCACCGCCCGGCGCAGCCAGGTCTCCACCCGCTCGTACGCCAGTTGCTGCTCGGCCTGCTCCGCTGCCTGGAGCATCCGCGGGAGCGCCTCCCCGGCGGGCAGGGCGCGCTGGGCGTGCCAGGTGTGGTGGGCCACCCGCTCGATCTCCTCGTCGCCCACCCGCCCCCGCCTGCGCGCGCACAGGGCCTCGGCGATCTTGGCGTGCAGCCGGTGCAGGTCCCTGCGGGCGAGCTCGCCGACGAGCGTCTCCTGCACCAGGGCGTGGGCGAAATGGAGCCGCCCGGGATGGTGCGGGTCCTCTTCGAGCAGACCGGCGCGGATGGCCGCCTCCAGCGCCTCGGCCACCGGCTCCTCCCCGGAGACCGTGCGGTGCAGCAGGTCCGTGTCGACCTCGGTGCCGAGGACCGCGCACAGCCGCAGCACGCGCAGGACCGGTCCGGGCAGCGTGGCGAACCGCTGGTTCAGGGCCTCGCGCACGCCGGTGGGCACGCGGGACAGGAGCGTGTCCACCGCGTCGGACCGGTGCAGGCTGCGGGCATCGCCGAGGAGGGACAGGAGCTGCATGACGAAGTACGGGTTGCCCTCGCTGCGCCGGTGCAGCACCTCGACGACCTCCGCGTCCACGCCCGGCCCGGCCTGCGCCCGTACGAGCGCGGCGACGGCCCGGCGGGACAGCCCGTCCAGCCGCAGGGTCCCGGTACGGGGGCCGCGCAGGACCTCGGAGAGGGTCCGGCGCAGGGTGGCGTCGGATTCGACCTCGAAGTCGCGGGCGGTCAGCACGATCGCGAGCGGGTGGCCGTGGCGGCGGGTGCTCAGCAGGCGGAGCAGGTCCAGGGAGGCGGTGTCGGCCCAGTGCAGGTCTTCCAGGAACAGCACCAGCGGGCGCCGGGCGGCCAGGGCGAGCAGCACCTCGCAGACCGCGTCGTTGGTCAGGAACCGGGCCTGGGCCCAGTCGGCACCGGCACCGGCACCGGCACCGGCACCGGCATCGGATCCGGGGCCGGCGGAGGCGCCGGACCCGGCCGTCCGTTCGGGCATCACGGGGGCGAGCAGGGCGCCGAACGGTCGTGTCGCGTCCCGGAAGGCGTCGGGGCGGGTGGCGGACAGCCGGCGCAGGACCTGCGTCCACAGCCAGTAGGGCGGGACGCCCTCGCCGGGGAAGCAGTGGCTCCAGACCACCTCCAGCCCGCCCTCCCCGTCCGTTTCCGTACCGACGGCCTCCAGCCGGGGGGCGAGTTCGAGGAGCAGGCGGGTCTTGCCCATGC
The DNA here is from genome assembly GCF_055581065.1 of Streptomyces sp. NPDC031479. Classification (NCBI taxonomy): domain Bacteria; kingdom Bacillati; phylum Actinomycetota; class Actinomycetes; order Kitasatosporales; family Streptomycetaceae; genus Streptomyces; species Streptomyces sp. NPDC031479. Next base: position 40,571 of record NZ_JBVIKC010000040.1, on the reverse strand, counting down.
CGGCGGGGCCGAGCACCCCGGCCACGTGCCCGTGGCCCACGCGCACGTCGGCCACGGCGGTCGTCAGGCCGTCCAGTTCGCGGGAGCGGCCGGTGAACGGCGAGGGGCCGGCCGGGCGGTCGGGCTCGGGCCGCTCGGCCGCCACCCGCAGGGGTGACGCTGTGGTGTCGGTGTCCGGGGCCGTGTCGGCGTCCGGGTGGCCGGGTCCGTCCGGCGCCGTGACGGGCGTGCCGCCGCTCCGGTCCTCCCGCCCGGTCCCGCCGGTACGCTCCCGCTCCTCGGGGCCGAGGCGCCCGGCCGCTCCGGCTCCCGCCGGCGCGGGCGGGGGCGCGAACGCGCGCGCCGCGGTGCCGGGCCGGTCCGCCGGGAGCGGGCCCGCCTGCGGCTGCGCCTCCGGTTCCGGGGTCAGGAGCGCGGTCCGGATCCGGCGCAGCTCGGCGTCGGTCTCCACGCCGAACTCCTCGGCGAGGTGGACGCGGGTGCGTTCGTACGCCTCCAGCGCCTCCGCCTGCCGTCCCAGCCGGGACAGGGCGGTCATGAGGTGGCCTACGAGGCGTTCCCGGGTGGGGTGACGGCGGGCCTCCCCGTCGAGGTCGCCGGCCACCTCCTCGTCCGCGCCGAGGAGCAGCCGGGCCTCAGCGTGGACCTCCAGGGCGGTCAGCCGGACCTGTTCCAGCCGGGCCGTCTCGTCGTACAGGGACGGATGGGCGTCGAACTCCGCGTACGGAGAACCCCGCCACAGGCGCAGCGCCTGCCCGAGCCGGTCGCGCGCGCCCGCCGGATCGTGGCCCTCCAGCAACCGCCTCCCCTCGGCGACCAGCCGCTCGAAGCGGCACACGTCGACGTGCTCCGGATCGACGTCGAGGACGTACCCCTGCGCCCGGTGGCGCACCGACAGCCGGGCCGCCCCGGCCGCCGGCCGCAGGGCCCGGCGCAGATGGGAGACGTGGCTCTGCAGGGTCGCGACGGCCTGGCGCGGCGGCTCCCCGGCCCACAGTTCCTCGACGAGGACCTCCGTGGGCACCACGCGTCCGAGACGTACGAGGAGCAGGGCGAACAGGGCTCGTCGGCGCGGCGGGCCGAGCGGGAGGTCGCGTCCGTCGTGGCGGGCCGCCATGGGTCCCAGCACCCTGAGCAGGGGCTCGGCCGGACGGTCCGCCGTCGGAATTGCGGGCATGGAGCTCCCCATCTTGCACACGTGGCTGCGCTGGCAATCGGTCCGCACCGCGTGACCGCCGCCAGACAAAATGGATCATCACATGATGAACGGCGTATTCCAAGGTGGCCGTTCGGCCACGGCAAGTCCTTGGCAAGGTGTTCGCAAGGGGAGCGGTGCAGGATGGCCCGGTACCGGCAGGCGCCGAACGACGGGGAGCGTCCGGCCGCCGTACGCCGGTCGACGGTCCGGCCCGCCGTCACGCCCGCCCCGTCGAACGCCGGACCGCGCCGCACGAACAGGAATCCACCCCGAGGACCGTCACCATGCAGACAGCGTTTCCCCCGTCCGCGCGCGGGGAGCGCGGACCGGCCCGCGCCGCGGTGGGCGCGGCGCCCACCATGCCGGGTGCGGCCGGCCGGACCCCCCTACGGGCCGGCCGCACCCACGAACCGGCCGGTCGCTCCGGCGAACTGGCCACCCTCTTCGCGTGCGCCGAAGCGGCCAACGCCGGCCGGGCCGGGTGCGTCGTCGTGCGCGGGAACACGGGCATCGGGAAGACGGCCCTGATCGACAGCTTCCGCCGCGACGGCCGGCTGCGCGGGGCCACCGTGCTGCACACCGCGGGCCGCGCGGAGCGCGCGACCACCGGATACGGCGCGGTCCGCGAGCTGTTCGGGCCCGGGGCGGAAGCCGAGCGCGTACCGCCCCGCACCGAATGGCTGGCCTCCACCCTCATGGCGCGGGGCCCGCTGGTGATCGTCGTGGACGACGCCCAATGGTGCGACGGGCCGTCCCTGCGATGGCTGGAGTCCCTGATCCGCAGGACCGAGAGCGCGCGGCTGCTGACCGTGCTCGCCTGGGGTGCCTCCGGTACCGCTCCGGCACGGTCGGCGCTCGGCAGGATCGCCCAGCATCCGGGAACCCGCCTCGTCGGCCTCGGACCGGTGGCCGAGGAACAGGTGGCCGAGACCGTCGAACGCGTCCTGGGGCAGCCGCCGGAACCCCCCTTCACCTGGCGCTGCGCCGCACTCTCCGACGGCAACCCCCTCCTCCTGAAGCGCATCCTGTTACGGCTGCGCCGCGCGGGGGTCACGCCGCGGGCCCGGTCCGTGGCGCAGGTCGACGCGGCGTGGCGGGAGGTCCACACCGCGTCGGTACGGGCCCGCCTGCGCGGTCTGACCGAGACGGAGCGTCGCGTCGTACGGGCCGCCGCCGTCCTGGACTGGAGCGACCGCCCGCCGTCCGCGACGGCGGAGGGCACCGGCCAGGTCGCCTCTCCCGAACGCGTCGGCGCCCTGGCAGGCGTGCGCCCCCGCCTGGTCTCCACGCTCCTGGACGGCCACCGGGACGACGAACTCGTCTCCGTCGACGGGGAGGAGGCCTTCAACGCGGCCGTGCTCGCCGCCACCCCGGCCGGGGAACTGGTGCGCCTGCGCACCCGTGCCGCCCGGCTCCTCAACGACGAGGGCTTCGCGTCCGCCGAGGTGGCGAAGCACCTGCTCCCCCTGCCCCGGCTCGACGAGGGCTGGATGCTCGGCGCCCTGCGCGACGCGGCCGAACAGGCGGGCCGCACCGGACCCCGGTCGGCGGCGGCCCCGTACCTGCGGCGGCTGATGGAGGCCGAGCCCGAGGAACACGGCCGGGTGCGCACCGCCCTCGACCTGGCCGGGGCGCTGGCCACCACCCACCCCGCCGACGCGCTGGACGCACTGCGGAGCCTGCTCGACCAGACCCGTGACGTCCGCCTGCGCGCCTCGGTGGCGGTGCAGTTCGCGATGACCGCCCTCGCCGCGGGCGACGCGGCGGCGGCACTCGCCGTGCTCTCCCGGACGCTCGACCGGCCGGCCGCGGAGCTCGGCGGGCACGCCGAGGACCGCGCCCTGCGGGGGACGATCGACCTGGCCGTCCTCGCCGCCGGACTGCACCGGCCGTCGGGGTTCCCCGCCGTACGCGAACGGGTCCGCGCGGCGGCGCTGCGGGAGGACGCGGCGCCGGCCGGGAGCGGAGGCCTGCTCGCCCGTGCCCTGCTCGCCGCCGTGGAGGGGGAGTCCGCCCGCGAGGCCGTGGACCTCGTGGGCCGGGCCGTACGGGCCGAGGGCGCCGGGCCGCGGGACTGGATGCGCGCCCGCGCGGCCCAGGTGCTCCACCTGGCCGACGAGCCCGGCATGGCACTGGAGATGCTGGACCTGGCGATGGCCGACGACAGCGGCTGCCTGCCCCGCTGGTCGCTGCTGGCGGAACGCTCCATGGTGCGCCACCGCCTGGGCGACGTCCCCGGCGCCGCCCTCGACGCACACGCCGCCCTGGAAGCCGTGGAACACCCCGGGCAGGGTGGTTCCGCGCTGCCGTTCGTCGCCTGGGGCTGCGTCCGGCTGGAGCAGGCCGACACCGAGGCCGCGGAGACGATGCTCGACCGGGTGGCCTCCAGCCACCTGGACCACACCCTCCTGGGCAGGATCCCGTACCTGATGGCCCGGGTCCGGATCCGGCTCGGACGCGGGGACGCGGAAGGCGCGCTGGCATGCGCGCGGCGGTGTGAGCAGGGGCTCGCGGAGGCCGGCCTCGACCGGCGGCCGTGGGCCCCCTGGCGGCCCCTGGCCGCCACGGCCCTCGTCCGGCTCGGCCGCACCTCGGAAGCTGCCGAACTCGCCGCCGAGGCGAGGGAACTGGCCGACCGCTGGGGCACTCCGTACGCGATCGGCCACGCCCTCCTGGCTTCGGGCACCGCGGCCGACGGGGACCGGCGCACCGAATTCCTGACCGGCGCGGTCGAGGCGCTCTCCCGTTCCCAGGCCCGGCTGGACCGGGCACGGGCCGAACTGCTGCTGGGAGGCCACCTGGCACGGTGCGGCGACACGGCGGGCGCCCGCCGCCACCTGGGCCGCGCCCACGAGACGGCGCGGCGCTGCGGCTCGCCCGCCCTGACGGCCGAGGTCCGGGCTGCGCTGGCCGCGGCGGGCCTCACCGGGCCCGGCCCCGGTCCCCGTTCCGGCACGGCGACGCCGGTCCGCCCCTGCCCGCTGAGCGGCACCGAGCGGCAGGTCGCGCACGCGGCGGCGCGGGGCGCCACCAACCAGGAGATCGCCGAGACCCTGTTCATCGCCCGGCGCACCGTGGAGATGCACCTCACCTCGGTCTACCGCAAGCTCGGGCTGGCCGGCCGGGCCGACCTCCCCGACGCGCTCCGCACCCTCGCCCTCGCCCACGCTCCCGCCCACGCCCCCGCCCACGCCCCCGCCCACGCTCCCGCCCCGTCCGCGCCCCGCCCGCGGACGGGCACCCGGTGATCGCGGGCGAGGACCGGGCCCCCGACGCACTCGTCGAGCGGGACGGCGAACTGGAGCTCCTGCGCGCGGCCGTGGCGGACCTGCTCGCCGGACGCTCCCGCGTCATCACCGTCGAGGGAGCACCCGGCACCGGCCGCAGCGCGCTGCTGCGGTACGCCGCCGCGCGGGCGCGGGCCGCCGGATGCGCCGCCGTGTACGCCGTCGGCTCCCCGACGGAGTCGGCCCTGCCCTTCGGCATCGTCACCCAGCTCCTCGCCGGGCGGGACATGCCCGCCGCCCCGGACCCCGCCGACCTGCCCCTGCCCGCGCTGTGCGAGCTCTTCCTCGCCGCGGCCCGCGAACGGCCGCTGCTGCTCGCCGTCGACGACGCGCAGTGGGCGGACGCGGACTCGCGGCGCTGGCTGGAAGCCCTGCTCCGGCGGGCCCGCGGCGCGCCCCTGGCGGTCCTCGTCGCCGGAACCCGTGGCGCCGTCCCCGCCACCCGGCCGGGCACGGACGGCCGCCCCGACGGCGCACCCGCCGCCGCCCGCGTCGCGCTGCGGCCGCTGACCCCGCTCGGCGTGGGCGCGATGCTGGCCGCCGCCTTCGACGGGCCCGTGGATCCGGCCTTCGCCGGAGCCGCGGCCGAAGCCTGTGCGGGCAACCCCGCCGTGCTGCGCTCGGTGGTGGACGGGATCGGCGCGGACGGGCTGGAGCCGAGCGCGCACACGGCTGCCGAACTGCCGTGGCGCGCGGCCGAGTCCGTGGGCGACCGCACCGCACGGCTGATCGACGGCCTGCCCGCCGAGCACGTCCGCCTCCTGCGCGCCATCGCCGCCGCAGGGCCGCACCTCGGCCCCGCCGCGCTGGCCGAACTGGCCGGACTGCGTGCCGTACCGGTGTCCCGCGCGCTGTGCCTGCTGGCCGACACCGGCCTGGTCGAGGGCGCGGACACCCCGCGCACCCCACCGGGGGTGGCCGAAGCGGCCCTCGCCGGCATGACCGGGCCGGACCGCGCGGCCCTGCACGCGCGGGCCGCCGTACTCGCCCCGCGCGCCGCCGTACCGGCCCCCCGCACCGCCCCGCCCGCCGACCCCTGCGCCCCCGTCGGCCCGGATCCGTTCGACGACGACCCCGACTGCGACGAGCGCGCGGGGTGGCGGCTGCTCAACAGCCCCGACGACCACGTCCCGGCCGTGGACCGGCTGCACGCCGCGGACCTCCTCACCACCTGCGGACACGAGACGACGGTGCGCCGCGGCGCGGCCCTTCCCCGGACCCTGGCGCACCCGGACACCCGCGGGGCGGAGCACGACGCGCTCCTCGCCCTGCACTGGCTGATCGAGGACGCCGCGCCCACGGAGGAGAGCGCGGACATCGCGGCCCGCGTACCGCCGCTGCCCGTACCGCCGCGTGGGCCCGCGCAGGAGGGCGTGGCGGCGCTGCGCGGCGCCCTCGCCGGGTCGCTGCCGCCCGCCCGCGTGCGCAGCCTGGCCGAGGCCGCGCTGCGCCCCGCGCCGGGGCACCCGCGGCTGTTCACCACACGGCTGGCGGCCTGCTACGCGCTGGCCCTGGCGGACTCCCACGAGGACGCCGCCGCCGGCCTCGACACGATCGTCGCGCAGGCCCGCGCGCGGGGGACGCGGACCGCCGTCGCGGCGGCCCTGGCCGTACGCGCGACGGTGTCACTGCGGCGGGGCTGGCTCCAGGAGGCGGAACAGGACCTGGCGGAGGTCGAATGGGCGGCGTCCCACGGCTCCGGATCCGTGAAGTCCGTGCCGCTGACCGCCGCCCTGCGGATCCTGCTGCACCTGGAGCGCGACGAGGTGGACGAGGCGGGCCGGGCCGCGACGGCGGAGGTGCCCGTACGGGCGGTGAGCGGCATGTGGTGGCCGACGTTCCTCTACGCCAGGGGCCGCCTGGGCCTGCGCACCGGCGACCACGAGGCCGCTCTGGCGGACCTGCTGGAATGCGGACGCGGGCTGCTGGCCCGGGGCTGGACCAACCCCTCCTTCGTGCCGTGGCGTTCGGCCGCGGCCCTGGCCCGGCTGGGCCGCGGCGACCGGGCCGGGGCCACCCGCCTCGCCGCCGGGGAACTCGCGGCGGCGCGGGCGTGGGGGAGCGCGGGCGCCATCGGTACGGCCCTGCTCGCCGTGGGCCGGGTGACCGAGGGGGAATGGGCCCGTGCGGCCCGGGGCGAGGCGGCGCGGCTGCTGCTCCGCGGGGACGCCCCCGCCGAGTGGGCCGCACCCCGCCGGGCGCGACGGGTCCGGGCACTGACCGGCGTGCACGGCACCCCCACCGCGGCGCCCGGAACCGAGGGCCGGACCCCGGGGGCCTTCCCGGGACGGTTCCCGGCGGCGCACGGCGGCGAGCCGGTCCGCGAGGAACTGACCGCCGCCGAGACGCGCGCCGCCGGGCTGGTCCGCGAGGGCATGACCAACGGGGCGATCGCGCTCCGCCTCGGGGTGTCCCGGCGCATGGTGGAGATGCACCTCAGCCGTGTCTACCGCAAGCTCGGCCTCTCCGGCCGCGCGGACCTCTCCCGTCCCCTCCCCGACAAGGACTGAGCCGGATGCTCCTCGAACGCGACGCCGAGCTGCGCGCGGTGGCCGAGGCCCTGCGCGCCGCCAAGGACCCCGCGGCCGGCGCCGGCGCACCCGTCGTCGTCACCGGCGCCCTCGGCTCGGGCAAGACGGAGCTGCTCGACCACCTCGCACCCCTGGCGGGGCGGGAGCGGACCAGGGTCCTGCGGGCCGACGCGGCCCCCTCCGAACGGGATTTCGCCTTCGGAGTGGTGCGCCAGATCCTGGAGCCCGTGCTCGCCGGTGCCCGGCCCCCCGTCCGCGCCCGGTGGCTCGACGGCGGCGGGGCCGCCGCCTGGGCCGTCGTCGCGGGCGGGGTGTCCGCGCCGGCCCCGGAGGCGTCCCCCCACCTCCTGCGGGACCTGCGCGCGCTGGCCGAACGCATCGCCGCCGAGCAGCCGTTGGCGCTCATGGTGGACGACCTGCAGTGGGCGGACGAGGACTCCCTGCGCTGGCTGGCCTACCTCGCCAAACGGCCCACCGCCCGACCGGTGACCCTCGTCGTGACCGTCGCCGACGGCGATCCCGGCGCCGAACGGCCCGCGGTGCGCGAGCTCCTCACGGGCGGCGGGCGCACGCTGCGCCTGCGACCGCTGTCACCGGCCGCCATCCGCGCCCTCGTGGAGAGCCGCCTCGGCGTCCCGGTCCACGACGCGTTCGGCCAGGCCTGCCACGAGGCCTTCGCGGGCAACCCGATGCTCGCGGTGTCCGTCGGCGACAGCATGCGGCACGCGGGTCTGCGGCCGTTCGGCACGGACGCCTCCGCGGCCCTGCGCCTGCGGCCTTCCGTCCTGCGCGAACGCCTCGCCCTGCGCCTGGAACAACTGCCCTCCCCGGTCATCGGGTTCGCGCGGGCCATGGCCGTCCTCGGGGACCGGGCCGAACCGGGGCTGACCGGCTCACTGGCGGAGCTGGACGCCGTGGACTGCCGTACCGCCGAACGGGCGCTGCGACGCCTGGGCCTGCTCACCCCCCGCCCCGGCCGGACGGCGTCGGCCTTCGTCCACCCGGTGGTCCGGGACGCCGCCGAGGAGACCATCCCCGCCGAGGAGCTCCAACGGCTCACCGGCCGCGCGGCGGCACTGCTCCAGCGGAGCGGGCACCCGGCCGAACAGGTCGCGGCCCGCCTCATGGTCACACCCCCGGCCACCCCGCCCGACGGCGCCTGGGCGGTGACCGTGCTGCGCGCCGCCGCCGACGCCGCGCTCGACCGCGGCGCGCCCGAGGAGGCCGTCGGATACCTGCGCCGGGCCCTGCGGGACGCGTCCACCGACGGCGAGGACCGCGCCGCGGTCCTGGTCGACCTGGCGGGCGTCGAGCGCAACCTCGACCCCTGGATGGCCACCCGGCACATCTCCCAGGCGGTGCCCCTGCTGCCCTCGCCCGCGCGCCGGGCCGCGGCCCTCCTGCGCATCCCGCCGCCCCTCTTCGACACCGCGCCGCCGCACACCGCCGACCTGATCCGGCGGGAGTCGGCCGCCCACGCCCCCGGCGGCGAGCCGGACGGAGCCTGCCCCGAGGTGGCGCTGCGCCTGGAGGCCAGGGTCCGCTGCACGCAACCCACCACGCCCGAACGGCTCGCCCGGTCGGTGGAACGGCTCCGCGGGCTGGGCCCGGAGCCCGCCCTCGACACCGGAGCCGCCCGCGAACTCGCCACCGTACTGCTGCACGACGCGGTGGCGGCCGGGCGGATCGAGCGCGGCGACGCCGTGCGGCTCGCCCGGCGGATCCTGGAACGCACCCCGGCCGTGCCCGAGCTGCCCTACACGGCCCTGCCGCTGCTGGCGGTCGCACTGCTCGCGGCGGACGAACCGGCCGACCTGCCCGGATGGCTGGAGACCCTGCTGGCCCGCGCGGTACGCCAGCGGGCCCCGGTGGCAGAGGTGCTGGCCGGCAGCGAACTCGCCGTGACCCTGCTGTGGTCCGGGGACGCGGTACGGGCCGGAGCCCTGGCGCTACGGGCCCACGAGACCGCCGGGCAGCGGTGGGGGGCCGACGCTGCGGCGGACGTCGCGCTGGCGCTCGTCGCCATCGAGACCGGGGACCCGCACGCGGCCGACCGGCTCCTGGCCCGGGAGGCGGCCCCCGGCTCCGCGGACACCGCAGGGGTGTACCGCAACGTCACCCACCAGCTGCTCCAGGGAGTCCGCGCCTACCACCGGCGCGACGAGGCCACCGCGCTGGACCACTTCCTGGCCTGCGGCAGACGGCTGGAACGGGCCGGCTGGCACAACCCCGCCCTCGGCCCCTGGCGCCCCTGGGCGGCCCTGGCCCACCGCCGCCTCGGCGAGGTGGAGGCGGCCGGGGAGCTGATGCGCGAGGAGTACGAGCGGGCGCGGGCCTGGGGTGCCCCGGCCGTCCTCGGCAGGGCGCTGCGCGTGCGGGGCGTGCTGACCGACGGGGAACGGGGGACGGAGCTGCTGCGGGAGGCCGTGGCCGTGCTGCGCGGCTCGCACCACCGTCTGGAGCTGGCCAGGGCCCTCGTACAGCTCGGCCTACGGGCGGCCGGCGAGGGCGACCCCCGGGCGAGGAGCCTGCTGCGGGAGGGCGGCGCCCTCGCTTCGGCGTGCGGCCTGCCGGACCTCGCGGCCCGCGCCCGGAACCTGCCGGGCGGCCCTGCGGCCGACCGGGCGGCGGCCCCGACCCGGATCCAGCTGAAGGTCGCCGGGCTGGCCGCGCGGGGACTGTCGAACCGTGACATCGCCGACGAACTGGGCGTGACCCGCCGCGCGGTGGAGAAGCACCTCACGGTCGTCTACCGCAAGCTGACGGTTTCCGGCCGGTCCGAACTGCCGGAGGCGCTGGCGGCCCTCGAAACGCGCTGACGAACCGGGCGGACCGGGCGGACCGGGCCGGCCTACGCCGACATGCGGGCGAGGCGGGGATTGTCCGCGGCGAGAATGGCGTGGTGAATCCGGCGGGTCGCGAGGCAGGGATCGAGTCCGAGTTCTTCCTTCAGGACATCGCGGGCGGTCCGGTAGACGTGCAGGGCGTCCGCCCGTCGGTCGCAGCGGTAGAGCGCCAGCATGAGCTGCCGGTGGAACGCCTCGTGCAAAGGGTGCCGGCCGAAGAGCGCGTAGAGCCGGCTGACCGTTTCCCGGTGTCCGCCCAGGGCGAGTTCCGATTCCATCAGTAATTCCGTGCAATCCAGGATGGTTTCGTCGAGCCAGGTCACGAAGCCATTGATGATCGGGCCGCTCCGCAGGCCTCCCAAGGGCGTGTCCTGCGTCAGTTCCAGTGCGGCGCGCAACTGCTCGACCGCCTCGTTGTGCTGCCCCGACCGTGCCGCCGCACGGCCCTGAGCAGCCAGTTGACCGAACCTCTCCACATCGAGCTCCCCCGGCTCGACGCGGATGAAATAGCCGGGCGAGCGGGTGACGATCGGGCTCTCCGCGATTCCGCAGGACCTCAGGAACTTCCGCAGCTCGCAGATGCGGACATGGATCGCGGTGGTCGCCCGCAGAGGTGATTCCTGCCCCCAGATCTCGGAAATCAACTCGTCGAGCGATACCACGTGGTTCGCCCGGGTCAAAAGGGCGGCGAGTACGATTTCCTTCTTGCGGGCCGAGAGGTAGAACCGCTTGCCCTCGTTCACGACATGAAGTTTCCCGAGAATCCTGTATCGCACCGCTGCTCCGATCTCTTCGGCGAGTCGAACCGCCCATTCGTGCCGTCCGGGCACATTTCCAACCTAGCCAGCGGCCGTCGAAGGGGTCAACGAATCGGGAAAAGCCTGCGGTGCGGTACGGACCGAACCACGAGTGGTGGTACGGAGGCGGGGGCCGACGGCGCACCGTCGCCCCCCGCACCCGCGGCGGTCACTTTCCGGCGAGCCCGCAGAGCACGAAGTTCGCCTGGAAGTTGCGGCGCAGCTCCACACTGCGCAGTTCCCGCACGCCCACCTTGCCGAGGTACCGGCCGGCGGTGCCGACCGCGTGCAGCGCCTGCCACTCGCCGGCGAGGATGGCGTTGACGTCGATCCAGCCGGCCGTCTGGATCTGCCCGTCGGGCAGGTCGACCTCCTCGCGGTAGAACGCCATCAGCCGGTCGCCCTCGGGCCGCTTCAGGACCTTCCAGCTGTGGCCCACCAGGTGGCCCACGGACGCGCCGTCCGCGTCGAAGAACTCGTCGGTGTGCGTGCTGCGGTCGCCGATGCTGAAGGAGCCCGGGACGACGGCCTCGTAGTCCAGCTTGACGGTCTCGGTCAGGCCGGTCAGCGCGAAGCAGTCGCCCGGGGACTCCTGCGACACGGCCGTCGGCTCGGTGGTCATCGCCGCCGCGCACGCGGAGCACATCGCCACGGCCGCACGGAAGGGGTCGATCAGCTGCATGTCAATGCCTTTCGTTCGGGATGTCGTTCGTCGTCAAGTCGTTCGTCGTCGTGTGAGGGGAAGGAAGGGGGAGCGGGGTGTCCGGGACGCGCCGTCCCGAAGTCTTCGGTGAGGGAGTCAGCGGCGCCCGGAAGCGTCGGCCGCCCCGAACCAGCGGCCCAGGGAGGCCTCCAGCGCCGGCCGGTCGAGGGGACGTCCCCGCGGCGCGACCCAGGCGACGTGACCGTCGGGCCGGAGCAGTACCGCCGCCAGGCCCTCCGCCGGGCCGTCCGCCGTGCCGTCCGCCGGGGTGGCGGGGGCGGACGCGGTGACCGTGTCCACCCGGCCCGCCCACCCGTCGGCGACCGCCTTCAGCTCCGGGTCGCCGGCCAGGTCCAGCAGTACCCCCCGGCCGCCCTCCAGCAGCCGCAGGCTGCCGATCCGGGAGCCGTCGGGGGCGGTCAGCTCCCGGTGCGGCATGCGCATGCCCACGAGCGGGTGCTCGTCGCCGAGGTCGTAGCGGACGTCGACGGCGCTGAGCTCCCCGGCCATCCGGTCGTTCACCTCCGTCGCCTCCAGGGCCTCGGTGACGACCGTGCGCAGCGCGTCGATGTCCGCCCCCCGCGTCATCAGCACGTTCTGCGCACGGGTGTTGAGCAGGACCCGCGCGGCCACCGGATGGCGCTCGCGCTCGTAGCTGTCCAGCAGGTCCGCGGGGGCCCGCCCGTTCACCTCGGCCGCCAGCTTCCAGCCGAGGTTCACCGCGTCCTGGAGCCCCAGGTTGAGCCCCTGGCCGCCGAACGGCGGGTGGACGTGCGCCGCGTCGCCGGCCAGCAGCACCCGGCCGATGCGGTAGCGCGCAGCCTGCCGGGTGGTGTTCCCGAACCGGCTCAGCCACTGCGGCCGCGCCTTCGACAGGTCGATGCCGGCCACCGCTGCCGCCGCCTCGCAGACCTCCTCGAACTCCGGCGGCCCCGCGCGCCTGACCGGGGGCCGGGAGAAGTCGCTGACGATGAACCGCATCACGCCCTCGTCCGCCGCCGACACCGTCACCGCCGACGCCGCCAGCCAGCCGCGCTCACCGCGGACGAAGGGGAACGGACGGCTCTGCAGCTGCGGAAGGTCCCGGCTCACGCCCGAGACGTCGGCCAGCAGCACGTCCGCCGTGGCGTCCGTGCCGGGGAAGTCCACACCGGTGAGCGCCCGGACGGTGCTGCGCCCGCCGTCGCAGCCGACGGCGTACGAGGCCCGCAGCGGGTACGGGCCGTCCGGGCCCGTCACCTCCAGCTCCACCCCGTCCGCGTCCTGGCGCAGCCCCGTCACCCGGTGGCCGCGCCGGACGGTGGCGCCCAGCTCCAGCGCCCAGTCGGCGAGCACCCGCTCGATGCGGGCCTGCGGCAGCAGCAGGACCGCGTGCGGGCTGTCGAGCCTGCCGAGGTCGATCCCCACGGGCAGCAGCGCGAAGTGGCTGTAGCGGCCCGTGCGGCTGCCGGTGAACCGGTCGAGGATCCCGCGCTGGTCCCAGATCTCGATGGTCCGCGCGTACACCCCCGGCGCCCTCGACTCGCGTTCGTCGGTGGGTTCCGGACGCTGCTCCAGGACCACCACGTCCACGCCCGCGAGCCGCAGCTCGGCGGCCAGCATCAGCCCGGTCGGGCCGGCGCCGCAGACCACCACCGGCAGCCCCGTCGGGTTCGTCGTCATGCGGACTCCTTGGTGTGCGGCGCACCGAGCACGGTGCGCAGGTATCGGGCGAGGGAGAGGGGCGAGGGGTGGTCGAAGACGACGACCGGTTCCAGCAGCAGACCGGTGTCCAGGCACAGCCGGTTGCGCAGGTCGAGCGCGGTGAAGGAAGAGAAGCCCAGGCGCAGGAACGGCACCTCAGCGTCGATGGCGTCCGGGGCGTCGTGCCCGAGGACGGCGGCGGCGTGGACGCGTACGAGGTCCAGCAGCACGCGCTCCTGTTCCTCGACGGTGGCGCCCGCGAGGCTCTCGGTCAGCAAGCCCTGCCGCTCGGTGTCCTCCACCAGCGGTGGCGACGCGGCTCCGGCTCCGGCTCCGGCCCCGGCTCCGTGCGGATCCGAACGGCTCCACCAGGCCGACAGGGCCGGCAGCAGCTCGCCCAGCGCGGCCCGGTGCCCGTCGTCCAGACCGAGCCGGCCGGCCAGGCCGTCCAGGTCCGCGCGGGAGACCTCGTCCCAGAACCCGGCGTCCGCCCCGCCGGCGCGCCGGCCGCCGCGGGCCGCCGCCGACTCCAGCCAGTAGGTCCGGCGCTGGAAGGCGTAGGGCGGCAGTTCCACCGGGCCGGCGCCCGCGAAGACGGTGTCCCAGTCCACCCCCGCCCCGTTGGCCCACGCCCGGGCGAGGGCGTCCACCGCACGCGGTGCCTCCGGCCGGCCCTTCAGCAGCACCGGCGCGAACACGTGCTCCCCGGGCGGCAGGCCCCGCTGCGCCAGGGAACTCAGCACCGCGTCCGGCCCCACCTCGACGTACGTGGACACGCCCGCGTCCGACAGGTGGCGCACGCCGTCGTGGAAGCGCACGGCCGAGCGGATCTGCCGGGCCCAGTACGCGGGCGAGCACAGCTCCGCGTCGGTGGCCGGGCGGCCGGTGACGTTGGAGACGACCGGGATCCGCGGCGGGCGGAAGGCCAGCGTCGCGGCGAACGCCCGGAACTCCTCCAGCGCGGGCTCCATGAGCGGCGAGTGGAACGCGTGGCTGACCTGGAGCCGGGTGGTCCGGCGACCCCGTTCGGCGAGACGGCCGGCGATGCGTTCGGCCGTTTCACGCTCCCCGGACAGCACCACCGAGCGGGGGCCGTTGACGGCGGCCAGGCCGACGCGGTCCTCGTGCCCGGCCAGGAGCGCAAGGACCTCCGCCTCCTCGGCCTCCACGGCGATCATCACGCCCTCGGCGGGCAGCGCGTCCATCAGCCGCGCCCGCGCGGCCACCAGGGCCGCGGCGTCGGGCAGGTCCAGGACCCCGGCGGCGTGCGCGGCGCTCAGCTCGCCGATGGAGTGCCCGATGAGGTGGGAAGGGGTGAGGCCCCAGTGGCGCAACAGCCGGTACAGGGCCGTCTCCAGGGCGAACAACGCCGGCTGGGTGTAGGCGGTGCGCTGCAGGAGGGCCGCCTCCGCGCTGTCCGGCGCGGCGAACAGGACGTCCCGCAGCGGCCGGTCCAGGTGCACGTCCAGGTGGTCGCACACCTCGCCGAGGGCCTTGGCGAAGACCGGGAAGGCCTCGGCCAGCTCGGCGCCCATACCCGGGCGCTGACTTCCCTGCCCGGTGAAGAGGAACGCGGTCCCGCCGCCCGGGGCCGCGGAGCCGCGGACGGCTCCGGCGGTGCCCCGGCCCCGCGCCAGTTCCCGCAGCGAGCCCATCAGCTCCTCGCGGTCGCGTCCGATGACGGCGGCCCGGTGCGGGAAGTGGGTCCGCGTGGTGGCCAGGGACCAGCCGACGTCCGCGGCCCCGGCGTCCGGGTGGTCGACCAGATGGCGGTGCAGCCGCCGGGCCTGGGCCCGTACGTCCGTGGCGGTGCGGCCCGACACCACCCACGGCAGGGGAACCTCCTGCACGGGCTCGCCGGCCGTCGGCTCCGCGGCCGAAGGCGCCTCCTCCAGGACGAGGTGGGCGTTGGTGCCGCTGATGCCGAAGGAGGAGACGGCGGCCCGGCGGGGGCGTTCGCCGTCCGGCTGCCAGGGGGTGGCCTCGGTGAGGAGGGAGACGGCTCCGGCGGTCCAGTCGACGTGCGGGGTGGGCTCGTCGGCGTGGAGGGTCCTGGGGAGGACGCCGTGGCGCAGGGCCATGACCATCTTGATGATCCCGCCGACGCCGGCCGCCGCCTGGGTGTGGCCGATGTTGGACTTGAGGGAGCCCAGGCGCAGGGGCCGGTCGGCGGGCCGGTTCCGGCCGTAGGTGGCGAGGAGGGCCTGGGCTTCGATGGGGTCGCCGAGACGGGTGCCCGTACCGTGCGCCTCCACGGCGTCGATACCGGCGGACTCCACGCCCGCGTCCGCGAGGGCCCGGCGGATCACCCGCTCCTGGGCGGGCCCGTTCGGGGCGGTGAGGCCGTTGCTGACCCCGTCCTGGTTGACGGCGCTGCCTCGGATGACCGCCAGGATCCGGCGCCCGTTGCGCTCGGCGTCGGAGAGCCTCTCCAGCAGGAGCAGGCCCGCGCCCTCGGCGAGCCCGGTGCCGTCGGCGTCGGCGGAGAAGGCCCTGCAGCGGCCGTCCTCGGACAGCCCGCGCTGCCGGCTGAACTCCACGAAGGTGTCGGGGGTGGCCATCACGGTCACCCCGCCGGCCAGCGCCAGGTCGCACTCGCCCCGTCGCAGCGCTTGCACGGCCAGGTGGACGGCGACCAGGGACGAGGAACAGGCGGTGTCCACCGTCAGGGCCGGCCCCTCCAGACCGAAGGTGAAGGAGATCCGCCCGGAGGCCACGCTGGTGGCCGTCCCGGTCATCAGCTGGCCCTCGAACTCCTCGGGAGCCTCCTGGGGATGCGGTGCGTAGCGCTGGCCGACCACCCCCGCGTAGACGCCGGTGTTGCTGCCGCGCAGGGTCTCCGGGACGATCCCCGCGCCCTCGAAGGCCTCCCACGCCGTCTCCAGCAGCAGTCGCTGCTGCGGATCCATCGCCGTGGCCTCCCGCGGGCTGATGCCGAAGAACTCGGCGCCGAACTCGCCGGCGTCGTGCAGGAAACCGCCGCCGGAGGCGTACGTCGTCCCCTTGCGCGCGGGGTCGGCGTCGTATAGGGAAGCGAGGTCCCAGCCCCGGTCGCCGGGGAAGGCGGAGACGGCGTCGGTGCCCGCCTCGACGAGCCGCCACAGCTCCTCGGGGGTGCGGACGTCCCCGGGGAAGCGGCAGCTCATCGCGACGATCGCGATCGGTTCACCGGCCGCGGCACGGGCCTCGCGCAACAGCTCCCGCGTTTCCTGCAGGTCGGCCGTCACCCACTTGAGGTAGTCGAGCAGCTTCTCTTCGTTGGTCATCGTGGAGTCCTCCTCTTCGATCGGTCGGGAAGGCATCAGCGGCCCGCCGCCCGGCCTAGGTCCCGGTCGATCAGGGCGAAGATCTCGTCCGACGACGCCTGTGCGAGCTCCCGGGCGGCGGCCCCCGCCGCGGCGCCGCGCCGCGTCCGGCCCCAGGTGGCCACCAGCGCTTCCAGTCGCTGGACCACCTCCTGGCGCACGGAGTCGTCGGCCGGGTCGGTTCCGTTCAACAGGGCTTCCACGCCCGCCAGTTCGGCGAGGGCCGGATCAGGGGCCGCGGGGGTCGCGGGGAGCAGGGCGTCCCGCAGGTGGCGGGCGAGGGCGCCCGGAGTGGGGTGGTCGAAGACCAGGGTCGAGGGCAGTCGCAGCCCGGTCGCGCCGGCGAGCCGGTTGCGCAGTTCGACGGCGGTCAGGGAGTCGAACCCCATGGCCGTGAAGGGGCGTTCGGCCTCCATGCCGTCCGCCGCGGAGTGTCCGAGGACCGCGCCGGCCTCGCCACGCACCAGGCCGAGCAGGGCCTCGTCCCGTTCCTCCTCGGACAGCGCGAGCAGCCTGCGCTCCCAGGACCCGGCCGGCGCCGCGCCGTCGGAGGACCGGGCCGCACGGCGCAGCGGGGCGCGGAACAGGTTCCCCAGTACGGGGGGCAGGGTGCCGTTCCCGGCCCGCTCCCGCAGGGCCGCCGGATCGAGCAGGGCGGGCACGACCACCGCTTCGGCGGCCGTCAGGGCCCGGTCGAACAGGGCCAGACCGGTCTCGGTGGTGAGCGGGACCATGCCCGTGCGGGACATCCGGCCCAGGTCCGTCCGCCCCAGGTGGGCGGTCATCCCGGAGCGTTCGGCCCACAGTCCCCAGGCCATCGACACCGCGGGCAGTCCCTGTGAGCGGCGCCGCTGCGCGAGGGCGTCGAGGAAGGCGTTGGCCGCCGCGTAGTTGGCCTGGCCGGGAGAGCCGACGGTGGCAGCGGCCGAGGAGAACAGGACGAATGCCGAGAGGTCCATGTCGCGGGTCAGCTCGTCCAGGATCACGGCGGCGTCCACCTTGGGCCGCAGCACCTCCTCCACCCGGTCCGGGGTCAGTTCGGTGAGCACCGCGTCGTCGAGGGTGCCGGCCGCATGGATGACGGCGGTGAGCGGCACCGGCAGCGATGCCAGCAGTTCGGACACGGCCTGTCGGTCGGTGGTGTCGCAGGCGGTGATGGTGGTGTGTGCGCCGAGGTTGGTGAGTTCGGTGTGGAGTTGTTGGGCGGTGGGGGTGTGGGGGCCTTGGCGGCTGATGAGGTGGATGTGTTTGGCGTTGTGGTGGGTGATGAGGTGTCGGGCGGTGTGGGCGCCGAGGGTGCCGGTGCCGCCGGTGATGAGGATGGTGCCGTTGGGGTTGAGGGGGGTGGGGTGGGTGAGGGCGATTTTGCCGGTGTGGCGGGCTTGGCGGAGGTGGCGGAGGGCTTGGGGTGCTTGGTGGGTGTTCCAGGTGGTGGTGGGGAGGGGGGTGATGGCTTGTTGGGTGAGGAGGTGGGTGAGGTGGGTGAGCATGTGCTGGATGTGGTCGGGGGTGGTGTCGGCTTGGAGGTCGAAGGCTTGGTAGGTGGTGCCGGGGTGGGTTCGGGCGATGGTTTGGGGATCCCGGATGTCGGTTTTGCCCATTTCGAGGAAGTGTCCGCCGTGGGGGAGGAGGCGGAGTGAGGCGTCGACGAAGTCGCCGGCGAGGGAGTCGAGGATGACGTCGACGCCGGTGTTGTGGGTGGTGTTGAGGAAGTGTTGTTCGAAGTCGAGGGTGCGGCTGGAGGCGATGTGGTCGTCGTCGAGTCCCATGGCGCGCAGGGTGGGCCATTTGTGGGGGCTGGCGGTGGCGAAGACTTCGATGTTCCAGTGTCGGGCGAGTTGGAGGGCGGCCATGCCGACGCCTCCGGTGGCGGCGTGGATGAGGAGTTTTTGTCCGGGTTGGATGTGGGCGAGGTCGTGGAGGGCGTAGTAGGCGGTGAGGTAGACGACGGGGAGGGTGGCTGCTTGTGTGTGGGTGAGGTGGTGGGGGGTGTGGGTGGCCATGCGGTGGTCGGTGACGGCGGTGTTGGCGATGGAGGCGGGGAAGAGTCCGAAGACGCGGTCGCCGGGGGTGAAGCGGGTGACGCCGGGGCCGGTTTCGGTGATGATGCCCGCGGC
This sequence comes from Streptomyces sp. NPDC031479, assembly GCF_055581065.1. Taxonomy (NCBI): domain Bacteria; kingdom Bacillati; phylum Actinomycetota; class Actinomycetes; order Kitasatosporales; family Streptomycetaceae; genus Streptomyces; species Streptomyces sp. NPDC031479. Next base: position 22,104 of record NZ_JBVIKC010000040.1, on the reverse strand, counting down.
TTCGCTGCCGATGAGGGCTTCGTTTCCGGGGTACATGCCGAGGGCGATGAGGACGTCGCGGAAGTTGAGGCCGGCGGCGCGGACGTCGATGCGTATCTGTCCGGGTTCCAGGGGTGTGCGGGGGGTGGGCAGCAGCGCCAGGTTCTCCAACGTCCCCTTCGCCACGCTCTCCAGACGCCAGTCCGCAGCGTCCGGCGGCGCCAGCTCGTGGTCGCCCGGCGTCGCACGGACGAGCCGCGCGGCACGCACCTCCCCCTCACGGAGTGCCAGTTGGGGCTCACCGGTGGCCACCGCGGCACGGATCGCGTCCCGGGACTCCTCCCGGCCGTCCACGTCCAGCAGGACGAAGCGCCCCGGGTTCTCCGACTGGGCCGTGCGCAGCAGACCCCACACCGCGGCGTGCGCGAGGTCGTGCACCTGATCGGCGGCCCCGGCCGCCACGGCGCCCCGGGTGAGGAACACCAGCCGTGAGGAGGCGAACCGTTCGTCGGCGAGCCAGGCCTGCGCCAGGCCGAGGGCCCGGCACGTCGCCTCCCGCGTGAGCCCGGCGAGGTCACCGCCGGACGGCTCCCGGCACTCGACCACCACCGCCGCCGGCACCTCGCCGGCCGGCGCCCGCAGCTCCGCGTACGGGGCGGCGTCCAGGGCTTCGGCCAGGCCGGCCGATCCCAGCACGGCCCAGGCGGCGGCGTCCGCGTCCGCCGCGGGCACGGGCGCCCACTCGGGCCGGAACAGGCAGTCCGCCCCGGTCGCATCGCTGGGCGCCCGACCCGGCGACCCGGCCCGCAGGACCAGGGAGTCCACCGAGGCCACCGGCTGCCCGGTGGAGTCCGCGACGTGCACGCGAACCGCGTCCGCGCCCGCCGGAGAGATCCGTACGCGCAGCTCCCGGGCACCCCGTGCGTGCAGCCGCACACCGCTCCAGGCGAACGGCAGCCGCACCGGCCGGTCCTCGTCGCCGGGCCCGTCCAGGCCTAGGGCGTGCAGGGCCGCGTCCAGCAGCGCCGGGTGCAGTCCGAAGGTGTCGGCCTCCTCCGACAGGGCTGCGTCCAGGGCCACTTCGGCGTACAGGTCCTCGCCGGAGCGCCAGGCGGCCGTCAGCCCCCGGAAGGCCGGCCCGTACTCGTACCCGAGGGACCGCAGGAACGCGTAGTGCCCGCCCACGTCCACCGGTGTCGCTCCGGCCGGCGGCCAGGACACGAGCGCGTGGTCCTCCTCCGGCCGGACCGCCGTGCCCAGCGTCCCCGTGACGTGCCGGGTCCAGGGCAGGTCCGCGTCGGCGCCGCCGGGCCGGGAGTGGATCTGCAGGGGCCGCAGCCCCGCCCCGTCCGGCGCGCCGACGGTCAGCTGGAGGTGTACGGCCTCCTCCGCCAGCGGCAGCGGCGCCAGCAGCGTCAGCTCCTCGACACCCGCACAGCCCACCTCCCCGGCGGCGTGCAGGGCGAGTTCCACGAAGGCGGTGCCCGGCAGCAGGACGGTCCCGGTCACCGCGTGGTCCGCGAGCCACGGCCGGTCCGCGCGCGACAGGCTGCCCGTGACGATGAGGCCATCGCTGCCCGCGAGCGGCAGGGCCGCGCCGAGCAGCGGGTGACCGGCCGGCCGCAGCCCCAGCCGCCCGGAACCCGGCCGCGCGGGTCCCGCGTCCAGCCAGTGCCGACGCCGCTGGAACGGGTACGTCGGCAGGTCGACGGCCGGTCCCGTGGCCGCGGGCAGGGCCGGTGACCAGTCCACGTCGAGGCCCTGGACGTGCGCGGCGGCGAGCGCGGCGAGCATCCGGGAGGGCCCGCCGTCGTCGCGGCGCAGCGTACCGATCACGGTGGTGGCCGCGCGCGGGTCCAGCTCCTCCAGCGTCTCCTGGACTCCGAGGGTCAGCACCGGGTGGGGACTGACCTCGATGAAGGTGTGGTGCCCCGCGGCCGCCAGGGCGGCGACGGTCTCCGCGAAGCGGACGGTGCCGCGCAGGTTGCGGTACCAGTAGCCGGCGTCCAGGCCGGTGGTGTCGACGGGGCCCGCGGTGACGGTCGAGTAGAAGGGGATGGCGCAGGGGAGCGGGGCCACCGGCGCCAGCACCTCGGCGAGACGCTCCCGGACCGCCTCGACGTGCGGGCCGTGCGAGGCGTAGCCGACGGGCAGGACCTTGCTGCGCACGCCCCCGGCGGTGCAGTGCTCGTGCATCTCGCGCAGCGCCTCGACGTCACCGGAGACCACGGTGGACCGCGGACCGTTGACGGCCGCGACCGAAAGCCGCTCGTCCCACCGCCGCAGCAGCTCCACGACCTCGGAGTGCGGCAGGGGCACCGACAGCATGCCGCCGCTGCCGTGCAGGGTGTCGAGTGCCCGGGCGCGCAGGGCCACGACGCGGGCGGCGTCCTCCAGGGTGAGCGCGCCCGCGACGCACGCCGCCGCCATCTCGCCCTGGGAGTGGCCGATGACCGCGGCCGGTTCGACGCCGTACGAGCGCCACAGCGCCGCCAGGGACACCATGACCGCGAACAGCGCGCACTGGATCGTCTCGGCGGTGTCCATCGCCGGTGCCCCCGGCCTGTCGTGCAGGAGGTCGAAGAGGTCCCACTCGGTGTGCGGGGCCAGCGCCTCGGCGCACTCGCGCATCCGCTCCCGGAACACCTCGGAGTCCCGGAGCAGCTCCAGCGCCATGCCCTGCCACTGGGAGCCCTGGCCGGGGAAGACGAACACCGCCCGGTGCCCGGACCGGGCGAGGCCCCGCGTCAGCGCCGGCGCCGCTTCGCCCCGCGCCAGTGCGGCGAGCCCCGTGCGCAGCTCGTCCCGGTCCGCCCCCACGAGTACCGCGCGGTGCTCGAAGGCGGCCCGGGTCGTCGCCAGGGCGTGCGCGACGTCCGCGACACCGACACCGGCTCCGGCCCCGGGGCCGGAGCCGAGGTGGTCCAGCAGCTGCCCGGCCCGCGCCCGCAGGGCGTCGGCGGAACGCCCGCTCAGCAGCCACGGCACCACACCGGGTGCCGCGGTGCCGGCTGCCGCGACCGTCGCGGCCGGACCGGCCACGGCCTCCGCCGCGGGGTGCGGCTCCACGGCCGGCGCGCCCTCCAGGACCAGGTGCGCGTTGGTGCCGCTCATGCCGAACGAGGAGACCGCGGCGCGGCGCGGCCGGCCCGTCTCGGGCCAGGGCGCGGCCTCGGTGGCCAGCCGGGCGGAGCCGGCGCTCCAGTCGACGTGCGGGGTGGCCTCCTCGGCGTGCAGGGTCGGCGGGAGGACGCCGTGGCGCATCGCCATGACCATCTTGATCACGCCCGCGACACCGGCGGCCGCCTGGGTGTGGCCGATGTTCGACTTCACCGAGCCCAGGTGCACCGGCAGCCCCTCGGCCCGGTTCTGCCCGTAGGTGGCGAGGAGGGCCTGGGCCTCGATGGGGTCGCCGAGGCGGGTGCCCGTGCCGTGCGCCTCCACGGCGTCGACGTCGGTGGGTTCCAGGCGGGAGTTGGCGAGGGCCTGGCGGATCACCCGCTCCTGGGACGGACCGTTGGGCGCCGTCAGACCGTTGCTGGCACCGTCCTGGTTGACGGCGCTGCCCCGGATCACCCCGAGGATCCGGCGCCCGTTGCGCTCGGCGTCGGAGAGCCGCTCCAGCAGCACCAGACCCACGCCCTCGCCCCAGCTCGTGCCGTCGGCGTCGGCCGAGAAGGCCTTGCAGCGGCCGTCGGGGGCCAGCCCCCGCTGCCGGCTGAACTCCACGAACAGCGTCGGCGTGGCCAGTACGGAGGCCCCGCCGGCCAGGGCGAGCGAGCACTCGCCCCGGCGCAGCGCCTGCGCCGCGAGGTGGATGGCCACCAGCGACGAGGAGCACGCCGTGTCGATGCTGACCGCCGGACCCTCCAGGCCGAAGGTGTAGGCGACCCGGCCGGAGATGATGCTCGCCGAGCTGCCCGTGAGCCGGTAGCCGCCCGCACTGTCGGGAGCGGAGTCCAGCAGCGCCGTGTAGTCCTGCGAGCTGGTGCCCGCGAAGACCCCCGTGTCACTGCCGCGCAGCGTCGCCGGGTCGATGCCCGCGCGTTCGAAGGCCTCCCAGGCCGTCTCCAGCAGGAGCCGCTGCTGCGGGTCGGCCGCGGTGGCCTCGCGCGGGTTGATGCCGAAGAACTCGGCGTCGAAGAGCGGGGCGTCGTAGAGGAAGCCGCCGTGCCGGGTGTACGTCCTGCCGGGCGTCCCGGGCTTGGGCAGGTAGAGGCCCGCGGTGTCCCAGCCGCGGTCGGTGGGGAACTCCGCGATGGCGTCGGTGCCTTCGGCCACCAGCCGCCACAGGTCCTCGGGCGAGGCGACGCCGCCCGGGTAGCGGCAGCTCATCGCCACGACGGCGATCGGCTCGTCCGCCGCGCCGGCCGCCGCGGCGGCGGTGGGCGCCGCCTCCGGTACGGGCGCGGCTCCTTCGAGCAGTTCGTTGACGTGGCGGGCCAGTGCCGTCGGGGTGGGGTGGTCGAACGCCAGGGTCGCCGACAGGCGCAGGCCCGTCGCCGCGTTCATCCGGTTGCGCAGCTCGACCGAGGTCAGCGAGTCGAAACCGATCTCGCCGAAGGGTCGTTCGGGGTCGACGGCTTCCGTCGTGGAGTGCCCGAGCACCGTGGCGGCCTGGGTGCGGACCAGCTCCAGCAGCGCCTTGGTCCGCTCGGCGGCGGGCAGCTCCACGAGCTTCGCGAGGGCCTGGTTCCCGGCACCCGCCGGGCCCGCCGCGCCGGGGCGCGCCCCGGCGCGGGGCAGCCGCGGCTTGACCAGGGAGCCGAGCAGCACGGGCAGGTCGCCCTCGTCGGCCCGCCGGCGCAGGGCGGCGAGGTCCAGGTGGGCCGGGACGGTCACGGCACGGTCCGAGACCAGCGCCGCGTCGAGCAGCGCCAGCGCCTCCTCGACCGGCATGGGGGCGACCCCGCTCCGGCCGATCCTGGCGCGGCTCGTCTCGTCCAGCGCGCCCGTCATGCCGCTGCTCTGGTCCCACAGGCCCCAGGCGAGGGAGGAACCCGGCAGCCCCTGGGAGCGGCGGTACTCCGCGAGGGCGTCGAGGAAGGTGTTGGCCGCCGCGTAGTTGGCCTGCCCGGCGTTGCCGAGGGTGCCGGCGATCGAGGAGAAGAGGACGAACGCGCTCAGGTCCGCGTGGCGGGTCAGCTCGTGCAGGTTCCAGGCCGCGTCCACCTTGGGGCGCAGCACGTCGTGCAGCCGCTCGGGGGTGAGGCCGTCGAGGAGCGTGTCGTCGAGGACGCCGGCGGTGTGGACGACGGCGGTCAGCGGGTGTTCGTCCGGGATGCCGTCGAGGAGCCGGGCGAGTGCGTCCCGGTCGGTGGTGTCGCAGGCGGTGATGGTGGTGTGTGCGCCGAGGTTGGTGAGTTCGGTGTGGAGTTGTTGGGCGGTGGGGGTGTGGGGGCCTTGGCGGCTGATGAGGTGGATGTGTTTGGCGTTGTGGTGGGTGATGAGGTGTCGGGCGGTGTGGGCGCCGAGGGTGCCGGTGCCGCCGGTGATGAGGATGGTGCCGTTGGGGTTGAGGGGGGTGGGGTGGGTGAGGGCGATTTTGCCGGTGTGGCGGGCTTGGCGGAGGTGGCGGAGGGCTTGGGGTGCTTGGTGGGTGTTCCAGGTGGTGGTGGGGAGGGGGGTGATGGCTTGTTGGGTGAGGAGGTGGGTGAGGTGGGTGAGCATGTGCTGGATGTGGTCGGGGGTGGTGTCGGCTTGGAGGTCGAAGGCTTGGTAGGTGGTGCCGGGGTGGGTTCGGGCGATGGTTTGGGGATCCCGGATGTCGGTTTTGCCCATTTCGAGGAAGTGTCCGCCGTGGGGGAGGAGGCGGAGTGAGGCGTCGACGAAGTCGCCGGCGAGGGAGTCGAGGATGACGTCGACGCCGGTGTTGTGGGTGGTGTTGAGGAAGTGTTGTTCGAAGTCGAGGGTGCGGCTGGAGGCGATGTGGTCGTCGTCGAGTCCCATGGCGCGCAGGGTGGGCCATTTGTGGGGGCTGGCGGTGGCGAAGACTTCGATGTTCCAGTGTCGGGCGAGTTGGAGGGCGGCCATGCCGACGCCTCCGGTGGCGGCGTGGATGAGGAGTTTTTGTCCGGGTTGGATGTGGGCGAGGTCGTGGAGGGCGTAGTAGGCGGTGAGGTAGACAACGGGGAGGGTGGCTGCTTGTGTGTGGGTGAGGTGGTGGGGGGTGTGGGTGGCCATGCGGTGGTCGGTGACGGCGGTGTTGGCGATGGAGGCGGGGAAGAGTCCGAAGACGCGGTCGCCGGGGGTGAAGCGGGTGACGCCGGGGCCGGTTTCGGTGATGATGCCCGCGGCTTCGCTGCCGATGAGGGCTTCGTTTCCGGGGTACATGCCGAGGGCGATGAGGACGTCGCGGAAGTTGAGGCCGGCGGCGCGGACGTCGATGCGTATCTGTCCGGGTTCCAGGGGTGTGCGGGGGGTGGGCAGCAGCGCCAGGTTCTCCAACGTCCCCTTGGCGGTCACGTCCAGCCGCCAGTCGCCACCCTCCTCGGGCGGCACGAGCCCCGCCGCCGGGCCGCCCGTCCGCACCAGCCGCGGCACCGACACCGCGCCCTCGCGGACGGCGAACTGCGGCTCACCACAGGCCAGCGCCGTCGCCAGCGCCGCACGGGAAGCCCCGGTGCCGTCGAGGTCCACGACCTGCAGCCGCCCCGGGTACTCGGTCTGGGCCGAACGCACCAGACCCCACAGCGCCGCCGCCGCCGGATCCCGTACGTGGTCGTCCTCCCCGGCCGCCACCGCACCACGGGTCACCACGGCCAGCCGCGAGGACGCGAACCGCTCGTCGGCCAGCCACTCCCGCACGGTCGCCAGCAGGGCGGCGGTCGACGCGTGGACCGCCGCGGGCACGTCCTCGCCGGACTCCCCGGCGAAGAGCGCCACGACCGGCGGAACGGGCTCGGGAAGAGCGGACAGGTCCGGATACGAGTCCGCCCCGGCCGGCCCGTACGGGTCCTCGCCCAGGACCGCCGGCGCCACCACGGGCCCCTCGACCCGGGTGGACAGCGGCGTCCAGTCGATCCCGAAGAGCCCGTCGCGCACGCCCCGCGCGGCCGAGAGCCCGGCCGCCGCCACGGGCCGCACCGACAGGGAACCCACCGACAACAGCGGGTTGCCGGCCCCGTCCGACACCGCCAGTGACACCTCGTCGGGCCCGCTCCGCGACAGCCGGACCCGCAACTCCGAGGCCCCCGTGGCGAACAGCCGCACGTCGCTCCACGCGAACGGCAGCCGGAAGACCGCCGGCTCGCCCTCCCGCGGCAGCGACTCCAGGGCCAGCACGTGCAACGCCGCGTCCAGCAGAGCCGGATGCACGGTGAACAGCGCGTCGTCGTCCTCACCGGAACCGGCTCCCGCCGCCCCTCGCGGCAGGACGACCTCCGCGTACAGGTCGTCCCCGTCGCGCCAGGCACCGCGCAGGCACTGGAACGCCGGCCCGTACGCGTAACCGTGCCCGGCCAGCCGCTCGTAGAGGCCGTCCGTGTCGATCGCGACCGCCCCCGCCGGAGGCCAGGCCCCGGCGGACGGCGCGTCGGCGACCGTGACCGTGTCGTGCGGCGCCGGGGCGAGGGTGCCCGTCGCGTGCCGGACCCACTCGACGCCCTGCGCCGTGCGGGAGTACAGGCGGACCTGCCGCCTCCCCGCACCGTCCTGCGGGCCGCCGACCAGCTGCACGTCCACCTCGACCCCGTCCAGCGGCAGCGGCGCCTCCAGCGTCAGGTCCTCGACGACGGGCGTACCCAGCCGGAACCCGGCCAGCAGCGCGAGCTCCACCATCGCCGTCCCCGGCAGCAGGGTCGAACCCAGCACCGCGTGGTCGGCGAGCCAGGGGAGGGCCGTCAGCGACAGCCGGCCCGTGAACAGGTGGCCCTGCCCGCCGGCCAGTTCCACCGCAGCGCCCAGCAGCGGGTGCTCGGCCGCGGCCAGCCCCGCCGCTCCCAGGTCGCCGCGCGCCTCCGCCGCGTCCAGCCAGTGGCGTTCGCGCTGGAAGGCGTACGTGGGCAGGTCCACGGAGTCGTTCCCGTCACCGCCGAACACGCCCTGCCAGTCCACCTCCACCGCGCCCCGCACGTGCAGCCGCGCGAGGGCCGTCATCACGGCCTGCGGCTCCGGGCGGTCCTTGCGCAGCGACGCCACGCACACCGCCGGGACCCCGGCGCCCGCCTCGGTCCCCGCTCCGGCGCCCGCACCGGCTTCCGCCTCGGTTTCCGCCTGGGCCATCGCCGTCAGCGGTCCGTCCGGGCCCAGCTCGACGAACGCGGTCACCCCCTCGTCCCGCAGCGTGCGCACCGCCGCGTGGAACCGTACGGCCTGGCGCGCGTGGTCGGCCCAGTAGTCCGCCGAGCCCAGCTCGCGCGCCGTGGCCCGCCGCCCCGTCAGGGTCGAGACCACCGGGATCGTCGGGGCCCGGAAGTCCAGGCCCCGCGCGACGGCCCGGAACTCCTCCAGCATCGCGTCCATGTGCGGCGAGTGGAAGGCGTGGCTGACCGTGAGGCGGCGCGTCCGGACGCCCAGCTCCTCCAGGCGCGCGGCGACCGCGGCGACCGCGTCCTCGTCACCGGACACGACCGTCGACTCGGGGCCGTTGACCGCCGCCAGCACCGCCGAATCCTCCAGGCCCGCCAGCAGCGGCAGCACCCGCTCCTCCGACGCCTGCACCGCGAGCATCGCGCCGCCCGCCGGCAGCGCCTGCATCAGCCGCCCGCGCTCCACCACCAGCCGGGCCGCGTCGTCGAGGGAGAGCACGCCGGCCACGTAGGCCGCCGTCAGCTCACCGACCGAGTGCCCGGCCACCACGTCCGGCCGCACGCCCCAGGACTCCCACAGCCGGAACAGCGCCGACTCGATCGCGAACAGTGCAGGCTGCGCGTACTGCGTGCGGTGGACCGCCTCCGCGTCGGCCAGCGCCTCGCGCACCGGCTGCCCGTGCGCCTCCAGGGCGTCGCAGACCTCGTCGAAGGCCGCGGCGAACACCGGGAACGCGGCGTACAGTTCGCGCCCCATCCCCGCGCGCTGGCTGCCCTGCCCCGTGAAGAGGAACGCCAGCCGCCCCCGCGCGGAGGCGACGCCCTCCAGCGCGCCACCGCCCGAGGCCAGCGCCGCCAGCCCCGTCATCAGCGCCTCGCGGTCGCCCGCCACCACGGCCGCCCGGTGCGGGAACTGCGTACGGGTCCCCGCCAGGGCCCGGCCGACCGCCGGGGCCGAGGCCTCGGGGAGCTCCGTCAGCCGCTCGTGCAGCCGCGCCGCCTGAGCGCGCAGCGCCGCTTCGCTGCGGCCGGATACCACCCACGGCACCACCGGGGCGCCCGCCGGCCGCTCGGCCCCGGCTTCGGCTCCGGACTCGGTGGGGGGTGCCTGTTCGAGGATGAGGTGGGCGTTGGTGCCGCTGATGCCGAAGGAGGAGACGGCGGCCCGGCGGGGGCGTTCCCCGTCCGGCTGCCAGGGGGCCGCATCGGTGAGGAGGGAGACGGCGCCTTCGGTCCAGTCGATGTGGGGGCTGGGTTCGTCGGCGTGGAGGGTTTTGGGGAGGAGGCCGTGGTGCATGGCCATGACCATTTTGATGACGCCGCCGACGCCTGCGGCGGCCTGGGTGTGGCCGATGTTGGATTTGAGGGAGCCGAGGTGCAGGGGTCGGTCGGTGGGGCGGTTCTGGCCGTAGGTGGCGAGGAGGGCCTGGGCTTCGATGGGGTCGCCGAGACGGGTGCCCGTGCCGTGCGCCTCCACGGCGTCGACGTCCGCCGGTTCCAGGCGGGCGCTCGCCAGGGCCTCGCGGATCAGCCGCTGCTGGGCCGGGCCGTTGGGCGCCGTCAGCTGGCTGCTGGCACCGTCCTGGTTGACGGCGCTGCCCCGGATGACCGCAAGGACACGGTGGCCGTTGCGCTGAGCGTCGGAGAGCCGCTCCAGCAGGAGCAGGCCCGCGCCCTCGCTCCAGCCGGTGCCGTCGGCGTCGGCGGAGAAGGCCTTGCACCGGCCGTCCTCGGACAGCCCGCGCTGCCGGCTGAACTCGACGAAGGTGTTGGGCGTGGCCATGACGGTCACCCCGCCGGCCAGGGCGAGGCCGCACTCGCCGTTGCGCAGCGACTGGATCGCCAGGTGGATGGCGACCAGGGAGGAGGAGCACGCCGTGTCGACGGTCACCGCGGGCCCCTCCAGACCCAGGGTGTACGCCACCCGGCCCGAGGCCACACTGCCCGCGCTGCCGTACCCGATGTATCCCTCGAAGGTCTTGGGCGCAGGCGTCAGCCGCGAGGCGTAGTCGTTGTACATGACACCGGCGAACACCCCGGTCCGGCTGCCGCGCAGGCTCTCCGGGACGATGCCCGCCCGCTCCACCGCCTCCCAGGCCGTCTCCAGCAGCAGCCTCTGCTGGGGGTCGGTGGCCAGGGCCTCGCGCGGGCTCAGCCCGAAGAACTCGGGGTCGAACCGCGGGGCGTCGTAGAGGAAGCCGCCGTGGCGGGTGTAGCTCGTGCCGACCTGGTCGCGGTCCGGGTCGTAGAGCCCGTCGAGGTCCCAGCCTCGGTCGGTGGGGAAGCCGTCGATGGCGTCCGTACCGTCCGCGACCAGGCGCCACAGCTCCTCGGGCGAGGTGACCCCGCCCGGGTAGCGGCAGCTCATCGCCACAACGGCGACCGGCTCGTGCCGGTCGGTCTCGACTTCGCGCAGGCGCTGCCTGACCCGGGCGAGATTGCCCGTGGCGCGCTTGAGATATTCGCGAAGCTCTTCCTCGCTTGCCATTGCGGTGTCAGCCTTTCGGGGAACGGTCCATCGGGGGGCGGGGCGCGGGCCGGGCGCGGGAAGGGTGGCCGGGCGGGGTGCCTCAGGAGCGGAGCGCGGCGAGCCTGCGGCTCGTGCGCCGGGCGAACAGCGCGTACCCGAGGGCGGCGCGCGGCAGGAAGTGCCCGCCCTTCATGCGCAGGACCGACTGGAAGCCCCACATCTGCATCTCGGGCAGGTGGTGCGGGGCTCCGTGCACGTCGTCGTACTCGACGAGGCGCAGGTCCCGTACGTGCCGGCGCAGCCGCTGCGGGTCGGCGGCCGGGATGATCTCGTCGCGCAGGCTCGCCGCGTACGCCAACGGCACGTCCAGTGAGGCGAGCTGACGGTCACTCAGGGCCCAGTCCCGGATGTGTCCGCCCACCGCGGGGGAGGGGACGCCGGTCAGGTGGGCCAGGGTGTCGACCGTGATCCGGGGCACCCGCGCCTGCCAGGAGGCGTCCGTGAAGAAGTCGTGGACCGGGGCCCCGACCGTCATGATGCCCTTGATCCGGGGGTCGTCCAGAGAGGCCCGCAGGGCCATGTGCCCGCTGAAGCTGAGCGTGATGCAGTAGGTCTGCGACACGTCCGCCGAGTCCTTCACGGCGTCCAGCAGCCGGGGCAGCAGGCGCCAGCTGTCGGCGTCGTAGCGCAGCGTGTTCTCGCCGACGCCCGGCAGCTCCGTGACGAGCCCCGCGAAACCCAGCCTGGACAGGCGGGTGAGCAGGGGCGCCCACTGCTCCTTGATGCTGACGATGCCGCCCATGAAGACCAGCAGCGGACGCCGGTCACCGCGCGACAGTCCGCTGGTCCAGCAGCCGACGGAGCCCTCCGGAGTGTCCACCTCGATGCGTTCGATACCACCGGCCTCCTTGCGCCAGTGGTCGAAGGCGCGCACGCAGCGCTCCAGGGCCTCGCCGCGGGCGGGGCCGTCCACGTAGGGGAAGCGGGCCATGTTGTAGTGGCGGCAGGCCTCCAGGTACCGGCCCTCCCTCTCGAACCGTTCGCCGGCCCGGCACCACTCGCCGGCCCAGGATCCCTCGCCGCCGTCCTCGTCGGTGTGGACGCGGCCGAGCAGTTCCCCGAAGTGGTCCGGCGGCAGGGACTGGGCGAGGGCGTGCGCGCCCACGTACTGCTTGAGCTCTTCGATGTCGTTCATCGGCCGGTGAGGGCGTCCGCCGTGGTGCCGGCGGGCAGCCCCTCCCCTCCCTCGGGTGTGTCCGGGAAGCCTTCGAGGCGTTCCTTGATCTCGGTGAGGACGTCGGCGGCCTCGGCCCCGTCGATGACCCGGTGGTCGAAGGCCAGGTTCAGGCGCATCACCGGAGCCACCGTGACCTGCCCGTCCCGTACGACCGGCCGGTCCACGACCCGGCCGACCCCGAGGGTCACCGTGGTGCCGCCCACGGAGTGGAAGCCGTCGACGGCGCGGTGGCCGAGCGAGGTGACCGCGAACGTCCCGGTCCTGGCCGCCCGCGCCCCGAGCGGCCGGGTCGCCCTGCGGAACAGCGCGCGGCCGAGGGGCACGGGCAGCCGGTGCAGCGCGCGCAGGCCCGCGAACTCGGGCATGGCCCCCGGATCGCCGTCGCGGTAGTGGTCCACCTGGCGCTGCACCTCGTCCAGGTCCGCCCGGTCGAGGTCGGGCAGGACCGCGCCGAGCACGACGCGCCGGCCGTCGAGACGCCGGTCCAGGGCGAGCTTCGCGCTCGCGCCGGCGTAGGTGACGGTACGGGGCAGCAGGCGGCCGCCGATGGCGCTGTTGGCCTGGGGGTGGGCGGCGATGACCCGGGCACCCGCGTGCAGCACGTAGCTGACCACGGAGTACCGGCGGCCGGCCGCGACGGAGGCCGCCCGGTGGCGCCACACCCGCCCCATGTCCACCTCGGTGTCGAGGAACACCGGCGCGAACGCCTTGGCCTCCTCCAGGAAGTACAGCGTGTGCCGCCGCTCCCGGGCGACGGGGGACCGCTCCCCGCTCACCCGGTCACCGCCACGTCGTACAGCCCGCGCAGGGTGGTGGCCTCCAGGGCGTCCGGCAGGGACAGGGAGCGGCCCTCGGCGCGCTCCAGGGCGCCGAGCAGGGTGAGGAGGTGGATCGAGTCCCAGCCCGCGATCTCGTCGAGCGGCCGGTCCACGTCCGCGTCGCTGATGGCCAGTCCCAGGTCGTCGCGGACCAGGGTGATGAACCCGTCGATGGATGTCACAGGGTCTTCCCTTCGGATGTCTCGACGCAGCTCTCGACGCGGGACCCGTCGGGCGTCGCCGTGTGCGTCTCTTCGTAGGTCTCGGTCAACAGCACGTGGCCGGGCGTCGGCGGTACGGAGACCAGGTCGTGCCGGTAGAAGCGACTGCCGTCGCGGTCGCGGTCGCCGTCGGGCTCGCCGTCGTCCTCGCCCGCCGGCCCGAAGCCGTTCTGCGGGTAGAACCCGCGGACCTTGGCGTTCTTCGGGCTCTCGCGGAAGGCGGCGACCACCTCCCGCGCCCCGGCGGCCCGCGCCCGCCGCAGCACCGACGCCAGGGCGGTCTGCTCGACTCCCCGGGCGAACACCCGGCAGCTGAGCAGGAAGTTGTCGATGTGCACGGTGGCGCCCTCGCGCCGGGTGAACACGGCCCCGATCAGACCGTTGCCGCCGAACCGGTCCGCGGCGTGCACGGCCAGCACCTCGGTGTCCGGGGCCGCGGCCAGCTCCTGCACGGCGGCGGGCTGGAGCCGGCGCGTGGTCAGGTTGAACTGGTTGGTGCGCAGGGTCAACTGGGCGACGCGCGGTACGTCCCGCTGCTCGACCGGGCCGATCCGCACCCGTACGCCGAGCTCGCGCAGGTAGTCCTGGAGGGAGTCGAAGGTGTGCAGGAAGTCCTTGCGTTCGGCCTCGCTGCGGTACAGCGCGGGGCGCGCCCGGTCCTCCGTCGTCAGCTCACGGGTGTCGAACCAGCCGTCCCGCAGCAGCTTCCCGACGTGCCCGGCCGGCTCCTCGTCCAGGGGGACGACGGCCACGTCCGGCAGCTCGTGCCGCACGAGACCGCACTCGTAGGGGCTGTCGTCGACGAACACCATGCTCTCGACGCCCAGGTTGAGGTCCTCGGCGAGCTCCCTCAGGTTCTCGTGCTTGGGCTTCCAGTTCACGGCGAAGCGGACGAAGTCCTCCTCCCGCAGGACCATCTCCGGGTGCCCCGCGACGACCTCGCGGACCGGTTCCAGGTCGTTCTTGCTCACCGCGGCCACCAGGACCCCCTGCGAGGAGAGCTGCTTGACCACCTTCTGGAAGGCCCGGAACGCCTCGCCGCGCGGGCTGTCGGCGACCTCGATGCCCTCCGCGCCGTCGTCACCGAGGACACCGCCCCACAGGGTCTGGTCCAGGTCGACCGCCAGGCACTTCCTGGTCCGGCCGGCCACGAGCCGGGCCAGGTGTCCGGCCTCCCGGGCGTAGCGGGAGAGCATCGCGGGGGAGAGGTGGGCCTTGGCGTAGACGCTCAGCCTCGGGTCCGTGACCGCCACGCCCTCGGCGGCGATCGGGTCCAGATCGAGGACGACCAGCTCCGGGTGGGTCTCGGTCAGGCGCAGCAGCCGGGTGTTGGCCTCGCGCCACAGGGCGCCCAGCCGGGCGCGGGAGCGGTGGTCGACGAGCTGGGCGGCGAGCGTGCGGGGCAGCGGCATGGTGTTCAGCACGAGCGTGCCGGTGCCCGCGGCGGCGAACCGGATCGTGAGCCCGTCCAGCAGGGCCGTCTTCTCCGCGAGGACGGCCTCGACGTCGGCCGGACGCCACGGCGTCGGCAGCTCGTCCACGACGATCATGGGGTCGAGCAGGCACAGGGCCAGATCGGGCCGGGCGGCGTGCAGGGGGCTGTCGGGGTCGGTCAGGTCGAAGACGTACGAGTCGAAGTCGCAGACCAGCGTACGGATCACGATGCCGTGCCGGGCACCCTCCAGGGCGAGGGCCGGGACGAGCGGCGACAGCGTTCCGTGGCCGGTGACGGCGACGGTCAGGGACGGCAGCGCGGGGTGTTCGCGCAGCACGTCGGCAGGATCGACGCGGGAGAGCAACTGGGCGGCCCGTGCGGAGTCGGCCTCCGGCAGCCGCGCCAGGAGCGCCCTCAGCCGGGGGAACTCGGCGGCGAGGCGCCCGCCGCGGTGCAGGGCGAGCAACTCGTCGGCGGCGGTGCCGGGGGTGCCGGGGGCGCTGGGGGAAGCGGAGGAGGGGGCTGGGACGGGGACCTCGGGAACGGAGGACATGACGGACGTCAGACCCCTTCCAGCGCGAAACCGGCCTTGATCCACTTGCTCGACTCGATGGCGATGCCGATCGCCCGCTCGCCCGGCGCCAGCCGGTCGAGGGCCCGCTCCAACTGGAAGAAGACCAGCGCGTTGGCGTTGTTGCCCGTCTCGTTGACGCAGGAGACCTCCTGGGCGCCGGCAGCCCCCAGCCGCTCCACGATCCGCCGGGTCATCCGGCCGGACAGCTGCGGCGGCAGCAGGTACGTGACGTCCTCCCGACGCCAGTCCAGGTCGTCCAGCAGTTCCTGGAGGGTCTCCTCGGACATCTCCGGGACGCGCGTCTCGATCGCCTTGTAGTCCTCGGTGGCGGCCGGCCGGTCCGAGTCGCGGTCCACGGGCCCGAACCATTCCATCGTCGCCCCCGCCGGCCGGTTCAGCCCGGTCAGCCGGGTCCGCACGGACACCAGCTCGCAGCGGCCCGCCGTGGTGTCGGTGGTGAGCACCGCCGCACCGGCGCCGTCCCCGAACAGCACGTAGTTCACCAGCTGGTCGGGCGGCAGCCGGTCCAGCCGCGCGTCGCAGTCGTAGAACCGGGCGAGCACGTCGCCGCCGATGACCAGAGCGGTACGGTGCCGGCCCGTCTGGAGCAGCTGGTGCGCCACGTCGAGGGCCTGGACCGCGCCCGAACACCCCGACTGCAGCTGGTAGGTGGCCACGTCGTCGATGCCCAGCACGTCGCAGATGACGTTCACCGTGGCCGGCATGAGCTGCTCCGGCGTGGCCGTCGCCATCACGACGAGGTCGATCTCCTCCGGCCGGACCCCCGCGGACTCCAGCGCCCTGCGTCCCGCCTCCACACCGAGCTCCGAGAGCGAAGCCCCGATCTCACCGGTCTCGATGTCGACCGCCAGATGACGGTGGCGCGTCCCGATGAACGCGTCCACCCACTGCTCCCACAGGGCGTCCATCCCGAACCGCCGGGCCAGCGCGGCATTGTCGACGGGAGGGCCCGGCAAAGCCGTTCCCACCGAGAGGATCCGGATGTGTGGAGTGTCCACGGTCTGCTCCTTTCCCTGGCTTTTCTGCGGCCATCATCCGAAAGGGCGCTTCCGTGCAGCTAACGCGGAGCTTTCGCGAACTCCCGCATTACCCGGCGCTAACGCCCGGGTCGGACGGGCTTGCGGCTCCCTCCCGGGTGCTCCTTGACTTCTTCCGGCCGTGGGAGGAATCCCGCGCACACGAGAGGAAAGAGGAACGCGATGGAATTCACCACCACGCGGAGCCCGTCCGACGCACCGCCCTTTCCGCAGCCGCGGGTCTGCCCCTATCAGCCGCCGCCGGAATACGAGCGCCTTAGCGGGCAGGGGCCGCTGTCGCGGGTCACCCTCTTCGACGGCCGCGTCGTATGGCTGGTCACGGGCTACCCCGAAGCCCGGCAACTGCTCGCGGACCGGCGGATCTCCGCCGACCGGCAGCGCCCCGACTACCCGGCCGTGGCGCCGCGCTTCCAGGCCGAGGTGGCCAAGCGGCTGGTGCTCATCGGCATGGACCCGCCCGCCCACGACGAACACCGGCAGCTGCTGAACCCGTACTTCAGCCGGAAGCGGGTCGAGGAACTGCGACCGGTCGTCCAGGGCATCGTGGACCACTACGTCGACCGGATGCTGGAGACGGGTCCGCCCGCCGACCTCGTACGCGATTTCGCGCTGCCCGTGCCCTCACGGGTGATCTCCGAGATCCTGGGCCTGCCCGCCGAGGACCTGGAGTTCTTCCAGGAAGCCTCCCGGTGCCTCCTGCAGGCCACCACCCGGGAGGAGTCCCAGAAGGCGGGCGGTGAACTCGTCGGCTACCTGGACCGCCTGGCGGCCCTGCGGCGCACCGAACCCGGCCCGGGACTCATCGGCCTGCTCGCCCGCGAAGAGGTCGAGGCCGGCCGGCTCAGCCACGCCGACCTCGTCCAGATGGCCCTCGTCATCCTGGTCGCGGGCCACGAGACCTCGGCCTCCACCATCGCCCTGGGCACCATCACCCTCCTCGATCACCCCGAACTGCTCGCCCGGATGCGGACGGACCCGGCCGGCGTCCCGGCCGCGGTGGAGGAGATCCTGCGCTGCGTGGCCGTGACCGACCTGGCCGGCGTACGGGTCGCGACCGAGGACGTCCCCGTCGCCGGCGAGGTGATCCGCGCGGGCGAAGGGGTCCTGCTGTCGGCGACGATGGCCAACCGGGACCCCCGCGTCCATGAGGAGCCCGCCGTCTTCGACACCGGCCGCACCGGCCGCCGGCACCTCTCCTTCGGCTACGGCATCCACCAGTGCCTGGGACAGAGCCTGGCCCGGATGGAGCTGGAAGTCGCCTTCGCCACCCTCTTCGAGAGGATCCCCACCCTCCGCCTGGCCGTCCCCGCCGACCGGCTGCCCACCCGGCCGCCCGGCAGCGGCACGGTCCAGGGCGTCAACGAGATGCCGGTGACGTGGTGAACGACGAGGAGCGCGGCGGCCCCCGGGTCACGGCCGACCGGGAGACCTGCATCGGGGCGGCCCAGTGCGCCTACAACGCCCCCGCCGTCTTCGACCAGGACGACGAGGGGTACGTCGTCGTGGTGGATCCCCGCCCCGCCCCCGGGGAACACGAAGCGGTCCGCGAAGCCGTGGACCTCTGTCCCGCCCGGGCCATCACGTTCGGCGCCGGCCCCGGCCGGTAGCGACCCCCGCCCCGACCCGCTCCGACCCGTACCGCCCCCGCCCCCACCCGTACCGACAGCGAAGCCCCGGAGGCCCAGGCCTCCGGGGCTTCGCTGTCGGTACGGGCACTCAGGACCCGCTGCCGCCGGCGCCCCACGCCACCGGAAGCGAACCGAGGGTCCTGATCTGCATGCCCTTCAGCCACGCCACGTCCTCGGGAGCCACGTCGAGCCGCAGGTCGGGGAAACGGTTCAGCAGGGCGAGGACCGCCACCTGGAGCTCCAGCCGCGCCATGGCCGCACCCGTGCAGTGGTGCACCCCGTGCCCCAGGGACAGGTGGGTCCTCCCCTCCCGCCGCAGATCCAGCTCGTCCGGGTTCTCGAACGCCCGCGGGTCCTTGTTCCCCGCCGGCGTGGCGCACAGCACCGGCTCACCGGCCCTGATCAGCTGCCCGCCGATCTCCACGTCCTCCGTCGCGTACCGGGCGAACACCGTGTGCGAGACGAGCGGGACGAAGCGCAGCAACTCGTCCACGGCCTGCGCCACGATCTCCGGGTTCTCCCGGAGCAGCCGCGCCTGACCGGGGTGCGACAGCAGCGTGTACATGATGGACGCCAGCTGGGACGCCGGAGTGTCGTAGCCGCCGATCAGCAGCATGTACACCAGGTCGAGGAGCTCCTCGTCGGTGTAGGCGCCGTCGGCGGCGACCTCCAGCATGCCGCTGATCAGGTCGTCGCCGGGCTCGGCACGACGGCGTTCGATCAGCTCGTGGACGTAGGCGCGCAGCTCTCCCAGTTCGACCGCGATCTCGTCGTTCGACAGCTCCGTCCGGCCGAAGAAGCACTGCATGCGGCTCTGGAACCGGTCCCGCTCCGCGTACGGCACGCCCAGGAGCTCACAGATGTTCAGGGCGGCGAACGGATTCGTGAACGCGGTCACGAGATCGGCCGACGAACCCTCCTTGGCCATGTCGTCGATCAGCTCCTCCGCCACCTGCGAGATCCGCGGCCGCAGCTGCTCGATTCCGCGGTTGGAGAACGGCTTGGAAACCAGACGGCGCAGCCGGCTGTGCTCCGCCCCGTCCGCCCCCATGATGCTGCCCCCGATGGGCACGGGCGCCACGCGCGCCTCGTCACGGCCCTGGGCGGCGGCCCGGCTGAACCGCTGGTCCCCGAGGACCGACTTGATGTCCTCGTACCGGCTCACCAGCCACGCGTTCTCCCCGTACGGAGGGGTGACCCATACGGGACGCCCGTGCTCCAGGAGTTCCCGGTAACTGTGGTCGAGGTCGAGGCCTCTGATCTCGGTGAAGGTGAACGGGACGGGAATCCGTGCGGTCATCGGGATTCTTCCTTTGCGGTAGGGACCCGCATCACCATGGTGAGGCGCGTGGGTGTTTCCAGCGTCACAGCCCGCGCTAACCACCGGCTTACCCGCTCCTTTCCGGTACGCCATTTCCGTGGATTGCGGCAGCGGACCGGGTGGCGAATGGAGGTGCGGGAGGAAATGCCGGAGGGCGGACCGGCGGCCGGTGCCGCCGATCCGCCCCCATGGTGAACCGGACCGGTCAGTCGAGGTCGCTGTCGATGAATTCGAAGAGGTCCTCGTCGGCGGCGGCATCCAGCCCGTCGGGGAAGGCCGCCCGTCCGTCCGGGGCGGGCGTGCCGTCCGGCCCCTCCGAGGCGGTGGCGAGCCTGGTCAGGAACGCCTCCAACCGGGCCCGCACGCGGGACCGCTGGTCCGCGTCGCCGGAGATCTCCTCGAAGCCCGCCTCCAGGGCGTCGAGCGATGACAGGGCCGCGCTCGGCACCTCCTCGGCGAGCCTCTCCCGCAGGTGCTCGGCGATCGCGGCGGGCGTCGGGTAGTCGAAGGCCAGCGTCGTCGGCAGCCGCAACCCGGTCGCCCCGTTCAGGCGGTTGCGCAGCTCGACGGCGGACAGCGAGTCGATTCCCATGTCCAGCAGACCGCGCCCGGCCTCCACCGCGGCCGGCGAGGCGTGCCCCAGGACCTGCGCGACCTGACGGTGCACCAGCTCGGCCAGGAACCGGGCGCGTTCGTCCGCGTCCATGCCCATGAGCTGCTCCCGCACCCCGGTGGCCGCGGCGCCGGAGGTCCGGGTGGCCGCGGGTGTACCGGCGGCCGACGCCCGCACCAGACCCCGGTACAGGCCGGGGAGTTCGCCCGCCGCCGAGCGGTCGCGCAGCTCCCTCATGTCGAGCCGTACGGGAGCCGACAGCGCGGCGCCGCGTGCGAGACAGGCATCGAACAGCGTCAGCCCCTCGGCCGAGGGGATCGCCGCGATGGCCATCCGGCCCAGCCGGGCGCGCTCGCTCGTTCCGAGCGAGCGGGTGAGGTCGCTCTCCTCCGCCCAGAGTCCCCAGGCGAGGGAGGTGGCGGGGAGGCCTTGGGTGTGTCGGTGGGTGGCGAGGGCGTCGAGGTAGGTGTTGGCGGCGGCGTAGTTGGCCTGTCCGGGGGTGCCGAGGGTGCCGGCGATGGAGGAGTAGAGGACGAACGCGGTGAGGTTCTTGTCCTGGGTGAGTTCGTGGAGGTGGTGGGCGGCGTCGGTTTTGGGCTGGAGGACGGTGTGGAGGTGGTGGGGGGTGAGGGATTGGACGGTGGTGTCGTGGGTGGTGCCCGCGGTGTGGATGACGGCGGTGAGGGGGTGGGTGGGGGGAATGGCGTCGAGGAGGGTGGTGAGTGCCCGGCGGTCGGAGACGTCGCAGGCGGTGAGGGCGACGTGGGCGCCGAGTGCGGTGAGTTCGTTGGTGAGTTCGGTGGCGCCTTGGGCGGCGGGGCCGCGGCGGCTGGTGAGGAGGAGGTGGCGTACGCCGTGTTCGGTGACGAGGTGGCGGGCCAGGAGGGCGCCGAGCGTGCCGGTGCCACCGGTGACCAGCACGGTCCCCTCGGGATCGAAGCGGGGGGCGTCCGAGGCCGTGTCCGCCGGAGCGGCACGGACCAGTCGCGGCGTGAGGAACATCCCGTCGCGCAGGGCGAGTTGCGGCTCCCCGGTGGCGAGGGCGGCATGAAGGACCTCGGGCGTCGGCCCGTCGGTGCCGGTGGCGACGTCGCTGTCACCGTCGATGTCGAGGAGGACGAACCGGCCGGGGTGTTCGGCCTGGGCCGAACGCACCAGACCCCACACCGTCGAGGCACCGAGCCCGTCGACACCGTCACCCGGACGCGCCGCCACGGCCCGTCGGGTCACGCACACGAGCCGCGCGCCATCGGTCCGGTCCTCCGCGATCCACCGCTGGACGGCGGACAGCGCGTCCTGAGCGTTGCGGTGCGCCAGGGCGACCGCGTCCTCACCGGGCTCCGCCGAGCAGCCGAAGGACACGACGACGGCCTCGGGAACGTCCTGCGACTGCCGCCCGTCCGGGTCGACGGACACCCACTCCACGTCGAACAGGGAATCCCGGTGTGAGTCCGCGGACGAGCGCAACTGCCGTGCGTCGAAAGGGCGCAGGGTCAACGAGCCCACCGTGACGACCGGCGCGCCCGAGGTGTCCGTGAGCTCCAGGGCGACGGACCCCGCCGGCAACGGAGAGATCCGCACCCGGACGGACGCGGCGCCCGCGGCGTGCAGCCGTATCCCGTTCCACGCGAACGGCAGCCGCAGCACGCCACCGTCCTCGTCCTCGCCTTCGCCCTCGCCGTCGCCGGCACGGCCGTCCGCGGCCCGCAGGCCCAGGGGGTGCAGGGCGGCGTCCAGGAGTGCCGGGTGCACGGCGAACAGGGCGTCGTCACCGCGCAGCGCCTCGGGCAGCTCCACCGTGGCGAACAGCTCCCCTCCGGCCCGCCACACGTCCTTCAGGCCACGGAAACCGGGCCCGTAGTCCTGGCCGCGGGCGTCCAGCAGCTCGTACACCTCCTCGGCGCGCACCCGCGTCGCCCCGGCCGGGGGCCAGGGGGTGGGGGCGGTGGACGCGTCCTGCTCCACCTCCTCCGGCCGGAGCAGGACACCGACCGCGTGCCGGGTCCAGGGGGACCCGTCGGTTCCGTCGGGTCCGGCCGCCACGGAGGTCCGGGAGTGGACGGTCAGCCGGCACCGCCCGGTGTCGTCGGGCTCGCCGAGCAGCAACTGCAGCTGGACGGAGGAGTCTTCGGCTACCACGAGTGGTGCTTCCAGGGTCAGTTCCTCCACGAGGGTGTGCCCGGTACGGGCACCCGCGCACAGCGCCAGATCGACGTAGGCGGTGCCGGGCAGTACGGCCGTGCCGTGCACCGCGTGGTCGGCCAGCCAGGGGTGACTGCGCAACGACAGCAGCCCGGTGAAGAGGTGCCCCTGTCCGTCCCCGAGCTGGAGATCCGCACCGAGCAGCGGGTGATCGGCGGCACCGAGACCGAAATCGGTGGCGTCCCCCACCGTCACCGGGGTGTTGATCCAGTGGCGTTGGCGTTGGAAGGGGTAGGTGGGGAGGGGTGTGGTGGGGGTGTTGGGGTTGTAGAGGTTGTTCCAGTTGATGGGGTGGTTGG